>CAMLQG010000029.1 GCA_946482075.1 uncultured Erythrobacteraceae bacterium | reverse complement strand
GCGACTCGCAGCAGGAGTACGCGCCATGTCCCTTTTCGAAGCCTTGATCGCTCCCGTCGCCTCGATCATCGACAAGGTCATCCCCGACAAGGTGGAGCGTGAACGCGCCAAGCTCGAACTGCTGCGCCTGCAGGGCACGCAGGAAATGGCGCTGATCGAAGCGCGGCTCTCCGCGATCGTGGCGGAAGCGAATTCCGTCGATCCCTGGACCAGCCGCGCGCGGCCAAGCTTCCTCTACGTGATGTATGCGCTGATCCTGTGGGCGATCCCGATGGGCCTGCTCGCCGCGCTTTCCCCCTCCACCGCGCAGGCCGTGGCGGGCGGCATGAACGCCTATCTCTCCGGCCTGCCCGAACCGCTCTACGCGCTCTTCGGCACCGGCTATCTCGGCTACACGGTCGCGCGCCAATGGGGCAAGGCGAAAGGCCTGGAAAAGTAGGAGCCGACGCGCCTATCCCGCAACGCCTCTTACAGCCGCAACCATATGAGGGCAGATCGAAATTTTTGAACGATCATTCATCAATTTAATTTCTAATTATTGCAATTTAAGAAAAGTCTGACGGAAGATCGGAACAAGGCTCGCCTTGTCCATACATTGGACCTCCCCCTATGGCCGCGCGCACGCAGATCCATAATCAGGGAGATCAAATGTGTTCAGACGTTTCCAGAATCTAAGTATCGCACTTTGCGTGACGACCGCTCTGTCCGCCGTGGCGACCTCCGCCCACGCGCAGATGGAAGCGAATGCTGGCCAGTTCAACGAGATCATCGTCACCGCCCGTTCGCAGGGTGAAAGCCTGATGGACGTGCCGGTCGCCGTGACCGCGCTGACCGCCGAAGACGTGGCCCGCTATGCCACGACCGATCTGGTCAAGCTCGCCGGTGTCCGTCCGGACGTCGAGATCTACACCGGCGGCTCCAAGACCGGCGCGGCCTTCGTCGTGCGCGGCGTCGGCACCACCGCCGATACGGCGGGCGTGGAATCCTCCGTCTCGATCGCCATCGACGGCATCCAGACCGTGCGCCCGCGCATCGCGATCGAAGGCCTGTTCGATATCGCCCAGGTCGAGATCATGAAGGGCCCGCAGGCCCTGTTCTTCGGCAAGAACTCCTCCGCCGGCGTGGTCTCGATCAAATCCGCCAACCCTACCGACGAGCTGAGCGGCTTCATCCGCGGCGGCTACGAGCTGGAAGCGCATGAACGCTACACCGAAGCGGCGATCAGCATCCCGATCACCGAAACGCTGAAGGCCCGCTTCGCCGGCCGCTACAGCAAGATGCGCGGGTGGGTGAAGAACATCTCGGTCGACACGCCCGATCCGCAGAACCCCAGCGTGATCCTACCGGCGGCCCATCACCGCTATAATGGCCTGGAATCCATGGGTGGCCGCGTCACTCTGCTGTGGGAACCGAGCAGCAACTACTCGGCCAACTTCAAGGCGACCTTCTCCGGCACGAACGGGACGGCCCACGCCAACGCCGAAGTCCTCTGCCCCAGCGGCAAGGCGATCTCGCTCAAGAAATATGTCGAGCCGCTGATCGACTGCAAGCTGAACGGCGTGACCGCGGCGAACGACCTGCCGCCGCTCTACACCAAGGTCCCCACCGGCTTCGGCTTCGACAACCGTTACGACAACGGCATCGACCAGTCGGAATCGGATTCGATGTTGCTGTCGCTCGAACAGAATCTGGATCTCGGCCAGTTCTCGATCCGTTCGAACACCGGCTATACCAAGAGTTCCTTCGCCTATCGCGCCAGCTCCAATTCGGGCGCGGTTGCACCATATGCGGGCGGCACGAACGAAAGGTTCGAAGGCTTCTCGCAGGAACTGCGCCTCGTCTCCGACTTCGACGGGCCGTTCAACTTCACCGTGGGCGCCTTCTACGAGGACACCAAGCTCGAATCCGGCGCCACGCTGTTCATCGCGCAGCTCGGCCCCGATCCGACGACCGGCAGCTATATCAGCGGCATCAACGAAGCGCTCTACAAGCAGAAGACCTGGTCCGGCTTCGCGCAGGCTCGCTACAAGATCACCCCGGAACTCGAACTGGCCGGCGGCGCGCGTTACACCAAGGTGAAGAAATATGCGCTTCAGGGCCAACCGCATTATGTGCACGATCTGCTCGAAGTGCCCGGCTTCGAAGCGCTGCTGCCCGAAGGCGTGCTGCTCGAGGATCGCCTGACGGAAGACAACTGGTCGCCCGAAGCGACGCTGACCTGGCAGCCGAGCAACGACCACACGCTCTATGCGGCGTACAAGACCGGCTACAAGACGGGCGGCATCGCCCAGCCCGCGATCGTGACGCCGGCCGATGTCGGCAACACGATCTTCGATCCGGAAAAGTCGAAGGGCGGCGAAATCGGCTATAAGGGCTTCCTCGCCGATCGTCGCATCCGCGCGCAGGTCACGGCCTTCTACTACAAGTTCAAGGGTCTGCAGCTGACCTCGTTCGATCCGGAGCGCTCGGCCTACCGCATCAGCAATGCAGCGGACGTGACGCAGAAGGGCATCGAGGCCGATCTCGACTTCAAGGTCAGCGAGAACTTCTCGATCCGGGCCGCGGCCGCGTATCTCTCAGTCAAGTACGGTTCGTTCACGGGTGCCAATTGCTGGGCGAACCAGACGGTGGCAGATGGCTGCGTCGATCCGGATGGCGCCGGTCCGCTTCCGGCGGCTCAGGACTTCACGGGCAAGCAGCTGCACCGCGCGCCGAAATTCGTCGCGACGGCCGGCTTCACCTATGATGCCCCGATCAACGAAAGCGGCAATCTGCGCTTCGGCTTCAGCAGCGATCTTCGCTTCCGCACGGGCACTTATACGGGTGAATCGCGCAATCCTGCCGGTTATCAGGGCAAGAACGCGCAGTTGCATGCCAGTGCGCGCCTGTATGACGAGGACAAGGGCTGGGAACTGGCGATCATCGGCCGCAACCTGACCAACAAGCGCCTGATCGGCTTCACCAGCGACCGCCCCGGCGGGCAGACGCTGGGGAATTACGAGAGCTTCGCCTACACGATCCGTCCGCGGGAAATCGCCCTGCAGGCCGGTCTGAAGTTCTAAGGAGCGGGAAGGCAGCCGGTCCCTCGGACCGGCTGCCTTCACTCGAAGCCCAGGAAGGCGACCTGTTCGTCCAGCGGCACGCGATCACGCTCGAAATTGTTGACCGCAGTATGGGGATCGCGCCAGCCGATGGCGAGGCCGCAGAACAGCATCGTGTCGTCCGACATGCCGAGCTGGTCTTTGATCGTCCGTCCGTAGATTCCCATATATTCCTGCGGACAGCTATCCAGCCCTTCGCCGCGCAGCAGCAGCATGATCGTCTGCAGCCACATGCCGATATCCGACCATTGCGGCGCTTCCATCAGCTTGGGAAAATGGCACAGCAGCATCACCGGCGCGCCGAAGCCGAGGATGTTCACGCGCGCGAAGGCTTCACGCATGTCGGCCTGATCGCGGCCGATCCGCATCGATCCGTACATCTTCGCACCCAGCGCCTGCAGGCGCGCGCCGTATTTCTCGTACCGGCCGGGCACGGTGCAGTCATATTCCAGCGGATCGTCCGGCGTGCTCGCCAGCAGGCGTTCCTGGAAGGCGCGCAGGGGTTCACCGGCCAGCACGGTCGCTTCCCAGGGCTGGAAGTTGCAGCCCGAAGGCGCCATGCGCGCCTGGTCGAGCACGCGGCGGATCGTTTCCAGCGGCACCGGCCGGTCGAGGAAAGCCCGGATCGAACGGCGGCTGGCCACGGCTTCCACAACATGCATTCCCCATCTCCCGCAAAGCGCTTCCACGCCGGTCGATCAAGCTCTATGCCCGCCGCACCGAACATTGCAAACTCATCCGGCTGGGGCCCATCATGTCCGAACCCGTCATCTTCGTCCTCAACGGACCCAATCTGAACCTGCTCGGCCTGCGCGAGCCCGAGATCTACGGCTCGGACACGCTGGACGACATTGCCGCCCGGCTCGAAGATCGTGGTCAGGAACTGGGGCTCGCCATCGACATGCGCCAGTCCAACCATGAAGGACACTTGGTTGACTGGCTGCACGAAGCGCAGGGCAGCGGAGCGAAAGCGGTGCTGCTCAACGCCGGCGCCTATACCCATACCAGCGTCGCGCTGTACGATGCGATCAAGGCGATCAAGACGCCGGTCCTGGAAGTGCACCTCTCCAACCCGCATGCGCGCGAAGCTTTCCGCCACAAGAGCTATGTCGGCATGGCCGCACGCGGTTCGGTCGCGGGGTTCGGCGCGGACGGCTATCTGATGGCGCTGGAAGCGGCGGCGAGGCTCTAAGGGAAATCATTGGTTCCGTTCGGGCCGAACTTGTCGAAGCCAGCTCTGTTCTTCAAAACAAGACGGCCCGTCGACAAGCTCAGGGCGAACGGGGGAGAAACACATGCGAGATATCAAGCACATCGAGACCTCGCAGCTTTCCATCGCTTACGAGGAGCATGGCCCGGCAGACGGCGTGCCCGCAGTGCTGATGCATGGCTTCCCCTATTCCCCGCGCACCTATGACGAGGTCGCGCCGATTCTCGCCGCACATGGGCTGAGGGCGATCGTGCCCTATCTGCGCGGCTACGGCCCCACGCGCTTCCTCGATCCGGCCACGCCGCGTTCGGGGGAACAGGCGGCGCTCGGCAACGACCTGATCGAACTGATCGAGGCGCTCGGGCTCGATCGCCCGGTGGTCGCCGGCTATGACTGGGGCGGCCGCGCGGCCTGTATCACTTCCGCCGTCCGACCCGATCTCGTGCGCGGGCTTGTCACCTGCAACGGCTACAATCTGTTCGGCCCGCCGGTGACCGGGCCGCTGCCACCCGAATTCGAACATCTGCTGTGGTACCAGTACTATCTCCACATGCATCGCGGGCGGATGATGCTGGAAAGCAACCGGCGCGGCTTCTGCCGCCTGCTGTGGAAGCTGTGGTCGTCGAAATGGGATTTCACGGAAGAGACGTTCGAGCAATCGGCGGTATGCTTCGACAATCCCGATTTCGTGGAGGTGGTGCTCCACTCCTATCGCCACCGCTCGGGCCTGGTGCCCGGCGATCCCGCTCTGAAAGCCCTCGCCACGCGTCTGGAACAGGAGCAGCCGACGATCACCGTGCCGACGATCTCGCTCTATGGCGAAGACGGGCTGATGCCGTCCGCCACCGCACGGGACCGCAGCCGGTTCACCTCCTCATGGGAATTCCGCGCCTTTCCCGAGATCGGCCACAACCTCCCGCAGGAAGCCCCGCGGGAGATGGCGCAGGCGGTCCTGGATCTTGCGGGGTGATCCCTTGATACGTCATGCCGGACTTGATCCGGCATCCCGCTTTTTCGGTCATAAGGGTAAACAGCGGGACCCCGGCTCAAGGCCGGGGTGACGAAGAGGATTTGGCTAAGGCCGGAACTGGCCCAGGCGGCGCCAATACAGCATCATGAAAATCAGCGCGATGAAACCCGGATATACGATGAACAGCACGACCCCGAGGATCAGCTGCCACCAGTAATGCGGCCCGCGCGGAATGCCGTTCGCCAGGATCACGATAAATACGATCGCCAGGGTGGAGAGGTCGATCAGCCCGGCCACGGTCACCGGATCGGACATCATGATCCTGTTGAACGCGTCGAACCCGCCCCAGAAGCCGTGACGAGCGAGAATCCCGTCCTCCCCGAACAGCACGGGCACTTGCAGCCACAGGAACAGCGCCAGCCCGGCGGCGAAGATCAGGCT
The DNA here is from genome assembly GCA_946482075.1 of uncultured Erythrobacteraceae bacterium. The sequence goes on along the minus strand of CAMLQG010000029.1, from coordinate 29,197 downwards.
CACCCACAGGGGCACGAAGCGGTTTTCATTGGTTTCGATCATGGCATCCTCCTCCTGGCCGCAGCTAACGACCGCGCAGGGGAGATCACCAGCTTTTAGGTTGGAAACAAAGGCCGGTCACGTCCAAGGAAGCGCAGTGGGGATTCTTTGCAAACTCTCCCGTTCACACCGAGAGGGCCGGAGGTTCGGAAGGAGTAATCTTTGAAACTCGGCATTCTGGAAACCGGCAAACCGCCGAAAGACCTTGAACATTTTCCCGACTATCCCGCCATGTTCCGCGCCCTGTTGGGCGAGGATGCCTATGATTACCGGACCTATGCCGTGGCGGCGGGCGAATTTCCGTCCGATCCGGTGGAGTGCCGGGCCTATATCGTTACTGGATCGGCCTGCGGCGCTTATGACGATCTGCCTTGGATCGGCCGGCTCGGCGGATTCCTCCGGAATACGACCGGCCGCGCGGCACTGGTCGGCATCTGCTTCGGTCACCAGATCATGGCGCAGGCTTTCGGCGGCAAGGTCGTCAAGTCCCCTCATGGGTGGGGCGTCGGGCTGCACAGCTATGACGTGCTCGCTCTCCACCCCTTCCTGGACGGCGCGGAAACGATCACTCTCGTCGCGTCGCACCAGGACCAGGTGGTCGAAATCCCGCCCGGAGCGGATGTGATCGCGGCAAGCGAGTTCAGCCCGACGGGCATGCTGCTCTATCGCGATTTCCCCGCCATCTCCCTCCAGCTCCACCCGGAATTCGATCATGAGTTCGCCGCTGCGCTGATGGAAAGCCATCGCCGGAACGGCTTGCCCGGCGATCTGGCGGATCGCGCGGTCGCATCGCTCGCCGTGCCTTACGATCGCAAGCGGGCCGGAGGCTGGATCAAGGCGTTTCTGGCTCAGGCGATTCCCTAAAAGTCCAATTTATGACCTTTTTCGGCCGCCATGGGCCTAGCCAGAACCGGGCCCAGCCGTTAGCAACGATCGAAACTTCGGGAGAGAGCAGAATGTCGCGTGATGATGGCCTGGGCGTTCGCAATTATTCGCAATATGGCGGGGTGGCGGCGGGCGGGGAGAATTTCCACCGTCTGTCCGTGCCCTATCGGCAATTCCAGATCGCCGCGCGCCGGGTGCCGGATCGTCTGGCGCTGGTGGCGCCCGACGGGACCGGATATACGTTCGCCGAACTGGATGAGCTGATCCGCCGGATCGCCAGCGGCATGCGCAATCTGGGCGTGCGGCCGGGCGAAGCGGTGTGCACGCGGGTGGGCAATTACTGGATGCAGCTGCCCTGGTTCCTGGCGCTGATGCGCATCGGCGCGATCTTCATGTCGACCAGCAAATATCTCACCCCGGCGGAGGTCGAATATCAGCTCGGCCAGGCCCGTCCCCGCCTGATCATCGGCGAAGGCGGTGTCAGCTTCGACGATGTGATCGCGGCCGCCAGCGACGATCCGGTGCTGCCCTATGCCGATGAATGGGCGCCGTCCCACATCCGCTTCTCGTCCGGCACCACCGGCAAGCCCAAGATGATGCTCGCTCTCCAGCGCGCCAATGCGGCCAATGCCAAGACGATCGAGGACGTGATGCAGCTGGACGAGAACGACCGGCACCTCCTGGTCGGTCCGCTCAGCCATGCGGGCCTGCATTATGCGCTGCCCACGCTCAATGTCGGCGGCACGGTCTATATGAAGGAAGCCTTCGACAAGGAGACCTTCTGGGACGATTGCCGGAAATACGGCATCACCAGTTCGATGGTCGTGCCCACGATGATCGCGACCGCGCTGGGCTTCGCCGGCGATGCGCCGACGCTGCGCAAGGTCGTCTCGCTCGGCGCGTCGCTCGCGCCGGCGCTGAAGGAGCGGCTCCTCACCCGCTTTCCCAATCTCGGCCTCTACGAGATGTACGGCTCGTCCGAATGCGGCTCGTGCACCTGGCTCCTGCCGCACGACCAGCTTCGCAAGCCGGCCTCCTGCGGCCGGGCCTATGGCGGGCAGGAAATCCTCGTCGCCGATGATGACGGCAATCCGGTGGCGGCGGGCGAGATCGGCACGATCTATGCCCGCGGGCCGATGCTGGTCTCCGCCTATGTCGGCGAAGTGCCGCCGCCCAACGTGCCCGACAAGCTCAGATCCGAAGGCTGGCTGACCGCGGGCGATGTCGGCTTCCAGGACGAGGAAGGCGATCTCACCATCGCCGACCGCCGGGTCGACCTGATCCTGTCGGGCGGGCTGAACGTCTATCCGGCGGAAGTGGAAGCCGTGCTCACCCGATTGGACAGCATCACCGAAGTGGCCGTGGTCGGCCTGCCCGACGAACGCTGGGGCCATGTGGTGACCGCCTATTATGTCGGCCATGCCGAAGAAGAGGAGATCCTCGCCACCTGCCGCGAATATCTCGCCGCCTACAAGATCCCCCGCAAGATGTTCAAGGTCGACGCCCTGTTCCACACCTCCAGCGGCAAGATCTCCCGCAAAATGGTCCGCGACGCCGTCGCAAACGGAAACCTGCCAGGCTGAACGAAAACACACTCAAATCGTCATTGCGAGGGATCGAAGATCCCGCGGCAATCCAGAGCGTCACGCATAGCGTCCTGGATTGCTTCGCTACGCTCGCAATGACGAGTCATCGGCCACCTGCGCTTCGATCTCTCGCCGGAAACCGTTGGCCGCGATCGAGAACAGGATGAAAGACGCGATCCCGAAGGCAACGACCACGATCGCGATGGCCAGGCCGATCTGGGTTTCGTCATGCAGCACATATTTGGTCAGCAGCGGGACCGCGCTGGGCCCGATGCCATAACCGACCAGGCTGGTGATGATGAAGTAATAGGCTGCCGCCAGCCCCCGCAGCCGCGGCGGCGTGGCGAATTGCATCGACGTGCTGCCCATGGCCATCGGGAAAGTGTAGGAAAAGGTCAGCGCAGCGAGACATGCCAAAGCCATCCGCTCGGTATGCGCAAAGGCGAAAAGGCTCGCGAACAGGACCAGCATGACCGGAGCCAGGCGCACGGTCTGCATCGTGGGATAATCCGCAACGCGGCTGAGCAGCGCGCTGATCGCGGGCGCCGACATGCCTCCGGCCAGCCCGAAGATTAGCACGATCGTGCCGTACCGGGTGGCGATCTCCCCATGGGTGAGCCCGAACGTGCGCGCCAGATAGGTCGGCGCCCAGGCGGAGATCGTGGTCATCGCGATATAGGCGCAGGCCATGCCCACGAAGAAGCAGACGTAGAAGCGCCAGCGTCCGATCATGTAGGCCGCGCCGGAAATCACACCGAAGCGTTCTTCCGCCGCCGGCTCGCCCACCGGTCCATCCGCCGGTCTGCGATAGCGATCCGGGATGCCCAGCATCATCAGTACCGGCACGATGCCGACCAGCCCGACGACCACCAGCGTCAGCTGCCAGCCCTGCGCCACTCCCAGGATCGGCGCCTCGATCGTACCGAGCCTGTCCGTCGCATCGAGCACCAGCCCACCGCCCAGCAAGGCGAGCGCGCTGCCCACTGCCGGAGCGAGGAGGAAGATGCTGGTCGCGATCGGCAAGCGCTTGCGATCGTAGATATCGGGCAGCAGCGAAATGCCGGCGGGGAACAGGAACGCTTCCGAAGCCCCCACGATCAGGCGCGAGACGAACAGGCCGGTATAGCCGTCAGCCAGCGCCGCGCTCATCGTGCCGAGGCCCCAGATCACGCCCGCCAGGATGATCAGCCGGCTGCGATTGAAGCGGTCCACCAGCCATCCTGCCGGCAGCCCCATGCCGACATAGCTGAAGATGAAGGCCGGCCCGAGAAGATAGCTGATCTCCAGATCCGAAGCGCCGAAATCCCGCTTGATGGGATCGACCAGCTGATTGAAGATCTGGCGATCGGCAAAGGCGAAACAATAGATCAGCGTCAGGATGACCGCCGGATAGTAGATGCGGACCGATCGCAGCATTCGTTCGTTCCTCCCTCGCTTTTCTGGTCTGTCCTCAAAAACGACAAACTTGTCTAGACATATTTGCCCCAACACTAGGATCGTCCGAAGATTTGATACCGGGCGCAACGATGCCAAATTATGCGCTGGCGGCCGATCAATTCGCTTTGCCCCGCCCGCTCTCACGCGTAGCTTTCCGCCGGACCGGGCGCCCCAGGCCCGGCCATGGGGACAGAGGATGATCTCGATCGGCGATTTGCGCATCGATCGCGTGGAAGAGCTGTGCGGCGCTTTTGTCGGCGCGCATGAATTCCTGGCCGATGTGCCGGACGAAGCGCTGGCCCGGAACGAAGCCTGGCTCGCGCTCCACGGGATGGATCTCGCATCCGGCAAGATGATCACCAGCGTGCACAGCTGGATCGTGCGCACCGGCCGCCACACGATCCTGATCGATACCTGCTACGGCAATCACAAGACGCGCCTGGATGCCCCGCCCGGCCACCAGCTCGCGCTGGACTGGCTCGGCCGGTTGGCCAAGCAGGGCCTGCAGCCGGAGGACATCGACTATGTGATGTGCACCCACCTCCATGTCGATCATGTCGGCTGGAACACGCGGCTGGTGGATGGCCGCTGGGTGCCGACCTTTCCCAATGCGCGCTACATCCTTTCGCGCACCGAATATGAACACTGGCATCCGGACATGGGCGCGGCGACCTTCTACGGCGAAAGCGGTTCCTTCGCCGACAGCGTGCTGCCCTGCGTGGAAGCGGGCCAGGTCGATCTGGTGGATGATGGCTACGATCTCGGCGGCAGCCTGACGATGGAAGCGGCGCCGGGCCACACGGCGGGCACTTGCGTGATCCGGGCAAGCAGCCGGCAGCAGGGCGGGCTTTTCGTGGGCGACTGCATGCATTCGCCGCTCCAGGTCGTCTATCCCGATGTCAACTCGATGGCATGTGAGGATGGCGCGCAAGCCCGCGCGACACGGCGGCGCCTGCTGGCCGACTGCGCGGAGCATGGCCACATGCTGCTCCCCGCACACTTCCCGCCGCCGTTCGTCGGCCATGTGAGGGCGGCCGGCGACAGCTTCGAATACATCCCGTTGAACGGAGACCACGCATGAGCGCTCAGAAAGCCCTGTCCGGCAAAACCGCCCTCATCACCGGAGGAGGAGGAGGCATCGGCTCCGAAAGCGCGCTGCATCTCGTGCGCGACGGCGCGGCCGCCCTGCTGATGGGGCGGCGCGCCGAACTTCTCGAGCGGGCGCGGGAGAAGATCCTGAAAGAGGTGCCCGATGGCCGGGTCGATATCTTCGCCGGGGACGCGGGCCTGCTGGAAGACGTCCAGGCCGCGATCGATGCCGCCCATGCCATCCAGGACAGCCTGGACATCGTGGTACCGACCGTGGGCGGGGGAATCTTCCGGCCGTTCCTGATGCTCGATCTCGAGACTTTCAACGATCAGTTCCGCTACAATTTCATCACCGCCTTCCTGCCGATCCGTTATGCCATCCCCAAGATGAAGCGAGGAGGCGCGATCGTGGCGATCTCCTCCAGTGCGGCGGGCAATGTCACGCCGTGGATGTCGGCCTACATGGCGTGCAAGGGTGCGCTGGAGCAGATGATCCGGGGCGTTGCGGAAGAACTGGGCCCGGCCGGCATCCGCGCCAATGTGGTGCGCCCCGGCATCGTCCAGACCGAGCTGGGCGAACATGAATCCGAAGACCAGCGCATCTACGATGCCTGCGTGCAGGAAATGCCGCTGGGCCGGGTGGGCAAGCCCGCGGATATCGCGGCCGCCGTCCGTTTCCTCGCCGGGCCGGAATCCTCGTGGATGACCGGCCAGATCTTCGCGGTCGATGGCGGCAGCGAGCTGCGCAAGAACCCGCCCTTGCAAGACATCGCACGGGAATTCTTCGGCAATGACGCGATCGACGCAGTGCTGGCCGGGCGCGAGCCGGGCTGAGACGACATGGCCCCGTCCGCTCCGATCCTGATCAAGGGTTCTGCCACACGGCGCGTCCATGCACGCGTGCACGCGGCCGAAATGCTGGTGGCGGAGGGAGAGAAGCTGGACAAGTCGCGCGCTTTCCTGATCGCAGGCCGGACGCTCGCCGAAACGACGCCGCATGTCCGCGCGATCCGGCAGGCGCTGGGCACGCGCCATGCGGGCACTTTCACCGGCATCAGCCCGCATACTCCGCTGGAGGACGTGGCGGCAGCCGTGAACGCCGCGCGCGATGCCGGGGCCGACCTGATCGTCACGATCGGCGGCGGCGCGCAGACCGACGCGGGCAAGATCGCGGCGCTGGCCCTGAAACAGGGCGTGACCGATGCGGAGGGCCTGCTGGCGCTGAGCGCGCGCTGCGGCTGGGACCGGATTGACCTCAACGATCCCGCGTTGAGCCCCGACGTGCCGGTGATCTGCGTGCCTACCACACTGTCCGGCGGAGAGTTCAACGAAGGTTCCGGCGCGTCGGACGCGGCGGGTCGCAAGCATCCTTTCCTGCACCGCGATTCCGCACCGGTGGCGATCATCCTCGATCCCTGGTTGGCGCTCGACACGCCGGAATGGCTGTGGCTCTCCACCGGTGTGCGAGCGCTGGATCATGCGGTGGAGACGCTCGCCTCGCTCGAATCGAACCCCTATTGCGATGCGATGGCACAGGCCGCGATCCGCCTGCTCGCGCCTGCGCTCAGGCGGACGAAAGCCGATCCTTCCGATATCGAGGCACGCAGCGAAGCGCAGATCGGCGTGTCGCTGGCAATGGTGCCGCTGATCGCCGGCGTCCCGATGGGCGCAAGCCACGCGATCGGCCATGCGCTGGGCACCACGCAGCATGTCGCCCATGGCCATACCAGCTGCATCCTCATGCCCGCCGTTCAGCGCTGGAACGCCTCCGCCATCCCGGAGCGCCATCGCCTGATCGGTGAAGCACTGGGCGATGCGCAGATGCCGGTCGGCGATCTGCTAGCTGCGCTGATCCGCGAACTGGGGCAGCCGGGAAGCCTGGCGAGCATAAGCGTACCGGCCGACGATGCCACGCTGCATGCCATCGCGGAGCTTGCCTTCCCCGCCCCGTGGATCGCCAGCAATCCGCGTCCGATCTCCTCGCCGGAGGACATCGTCTCCATCCTTCGCGCGGTGACGGAATGAGCGATCTTTCCTCCCACGATATCGCGCAGGCGATCTTCCTCGACGGCCGGACTTCCGGCGACGGCATGTTCGCCATGCTGGAGGCGCTGCAAGCGCGCGATCCGATATTCCACTTTCCCGAAGCGGATATCTGGATCGCCACCGGCAACGCCGAAGTGCGCGAGATCCTGAAATCGCCGGCGGCCGAAGTGGGCTTCGCCGCGCGCAATGACCGTACTCAGCCGGGCTGGCGCGATCACCACGCGCGCACCAACATGGCGGAATGGATGGGCCACCTTGAAGGGGCGGAGCATCGCGGCATGCGCGGGCCGGTGAACGCCTTCTTCATGCCCGCCATGGCGCAGGCGAGCGAGGCGATCCTGCGCGCCGCGATCCGCGACGTGGTCGCCGCATTCAAGGCCGAAGGCGGCGGCGATTTCCTGGTCGATGTCGGCTATGCGATCACCGCGAAAGTCACCGACCACCTGCTCGGGCTGGACGGCACCGAACATCCCGATTTCCGCCATGCGATCGAGCGGATCATGAAGACGTTCGACTTCAACCTGACCGACGAGGAATGGCGGCTGGCGGACGCGGAAGCGACGGCGCTGCGCGCCTTCTGGACCGCCCGGCTGCGCGAGCGGATCGCCGATCCGGTGGGCGACGATGTGATGGCCCAGCTTATCCGCTCGGGCCAATTCGACGAGCATCATCTGATCCTGATCGCGGAGAACATCCTTGCCGCCGCGTCGGACACCACCGCCAATACCAGCACCAACGCGCTGCACCTGCTGCTGCGCCACCCCGACCAGCTCGCACTGGCCCGCAGGGATGTGCAGGCGCGCGCGAACATCCCCGACGAAGTCATGCGCCTCGTTTCCGCCGCACCCAGCAGCGGGCGGCTGACTGTGCGCGACATGCCGATCGCGGGCCTCACCATCCCGGCGGGAGAGGTCGTGATCACCATCCTTGCGGCGGCCAATCGCGATCCCGCCATATTCGAGGACCCGCACCGCTTCGATCTGACGCGCACGCCATCGTCCCGGGCCGTCGGCTTCGGGGTGGGTTCCCATATCTGCCTGGGCCAGTGGTTCGCCAGGAGCGTGATCCGCATCCTGTTCGACGAGCTGCTCGAGCAATGCGCCGAGATCGCCTTCGACGGACCGGCGCCTGAAGCGTCCGGCATCGGGATGCGGCAATTGCCGGAGCTGCGCGTGCGGGTGGGATGATATGTTATTCCCCCTCCCCTTCAGGGGAGGGGAGATCGCCAACTCAGCCTCTTTCGGGCACTTTCCCCGCCAGAACCGTGTTCACTGCCTCCTGCCCGTACAGGCCCACCAGCGCGTCGATGTTGGCCGGATTCTTGCGCAGCATCCCCCCGCCGTCGATCGCGATCACCTGGCCCGTCACCCAGGAGGATTCCGGCCCGGCGAGATAACGGATGGCGGCAGCGATGTCCTGCGGGCGGCCGATGCGGCCCAGCGGCACTTCCTTGATCACATCCTCCACCACCTTGGGATTGGCCGAGGAGCTGTTTCCCTGCTCGGTCATGGTCAGGCCGGGCCGCACGGCATTGGCACGGATGCCCGCAGCGCCCAATTCCTCCCCTGCCGCGCGGATCAGTTGTTCGACACCCGCCTTGCCGACCATATAGGGCGACATCCACGGCGTGACGTTGCCCGCCGCGTTGGAGGACACGCAGGTAATCGATCCGCCGCGCTCCAGCATCGGCGCTCCGTAACGGATCGCCAGGAAAGTGGGCACGATGTTGAGTTCCACCGTACGCATGAAGCTGCCGAGATCATGCATCAGCAGCGGCTTGAACCGCCCGCCGCCGACGCTCGACACGATCATGTGCAGCGTACCGATCATGGCTTTCGCCGCATCGAGCGCGGCCTGCACATCGTCGGCGCTGAGCCCGTCACCCACGAAGACCTCTACCCAGCCGGACGGGACGGCCGCACGCAGCCTGTCGGCCACCGGGCCGAGCACATCCGCATTCTTGTCCATCAGCATCACGGCCGCGCCATCCTGAAGCAGGCGCAGCGCGCTTTCGGAACAGATCGCGCCGCCACCGCCGATCGCCAGCGCCGCCATTCCCGCCAGCGGCTTCGCTCCGCGATCACCGGCAATTACATCCTCGCTCATGGTCGGTTCTCCTCTCCGTGCGGGCATTCCCATCGATAGCGAAGAGCTTGCCCTCAAGTCAGCTTAGATTTGTGTTCGGCTTCCAAACATCAAATCTTCCGCGCCTCTCGCCTTCCGTCGAACTCGAAATACGTGCTCGATAGAGCAGGGAAAATCTTCAAAAAGATTGGTGAGGGTTAGAAAATGAAAGAGGCAGCTCTTTTACTGTCGAGCGCGGCAGTTCTTTGCGTATCGGCGAGCCCTGCATGGGCGCAGGATACTTCTGCAGAACAATCGGCGGACCGTTCCACTAGTGGTTACAGCGACGGCGACATCATCGTCACTGCCCGCCGTCGAGAGGAAAGCCTGTCCAAGGTTCCCGTCGCCGTCACCGCTCTGTCGAGCGAAGCGCTGATCGAACAGGGCGTGCGGTCCGAACTCGATCTGCAGAGCGCGGTTCCCGGTTTCCTTGCTCGCCAGGTCGGCACGTCGAACGTGCTCAGCTTCTCCATTCGCGGCCAGTCGATCGACGGATATTCGTCATCGCCACCGGCCGTGCTGGCCTATATCAACGAATTCCAGATCGCGGCGCCGGGCGCCTCGGCGTTCTTCGACCTCGAAGGCGTCGAAGTGTTGAAAGGCCCGCAAGGCACGCTTTTCGGGCGCAACACCACAGGCGGCGCGGTCCTCTACCGCACGAAGATGCCGGGCGACGAGATGGAAGGCTTCATCTCCGGCCGCTACGGCAATTTCGATGAAGTGCAGATCCAGGCAGGCGTGACCGTCCCGATCGCACCGGGCATCGCATCCATCCGCATCGCAGGCAATTTCAGCGATGGCGGCGGCTATGTGAAGAATCTGGGCTATTACCAGAACACCGCCTTCGCGGGCGGCGCGCCGTCGGAAGTCACTTTCGTGCCGAAGAACGACACGCTGGGCGACGTGCGCAACAAATCCATCCGCGGCACGCTGCTGCTGACCCCTTCGGACAGCTTCCGCAACACCACCATGGTCCAGTACAGCGCAGATGACGGCACCCAGATTCCGGGCTTCATCTATTCACAATACGGCCAGCTCGGCGCGCAATCCGCATTCGAGTTCCTCAACATCACCAGCGGCCCGTTCCAGGGTTTCGGCGGGCTGAGCCAGAACATCGCCTGGCAGCGCAAGACCAATCGGAAGACCTATTCCGAGCTCAGCAATGATTACCGCGCCCGCACGATCCTGGCGACGAACACGACCGAGCTCGATCTCAGCGACACGCTGATGCTGAAGAACATCGTCGGCTGGTACAAGGCGGAGAAGAACGCGGTCATCGATCTCGACGGCTCCGGCTTCAACCTTTACGGCAACACCGAATTCTTCACCCCGCCCTTCCTGGGCGTGGGCGATACCACGCGCGGCGGACAGCACATCGCCGACTGGATCTTCTCCAACGAACTACAGCTGCAGGGCACGGCGTTGGATGGGAAGCTCGAATTCACCATCGGCGCCTTCTACGCCAATGCACGTCGGCTGGACGATGCTAGCCTGCAATTCTTCGGCGGCACGATCCCGCCCTATAATTTCAAGACGCGGGACAGATCCTACGCCGGCTTCGTGCAGGCGACCTACAACATCACCGACGAGTTCCACCTCACCGGCGGCTTCCGCTACAGCAAGGACAAGATCCGCGGCGCACAGCAGTTCCCCAGCGCTTTCGGGCCGGAACTCGCCCCGATCCTCTATCCGCAGATCGCCGACAGTTTCGAGACGGTGCAGAACATCAGCTTCAAGAACCCGAGCTGGACGATCAGTCTCGACTACCAGGTCACGCCGGACCTGCTGATCTACGTCACGCAGCGCGGCAGCTGGCGCGCGGGCGGGCTGAACTTTCCCGTGCTGCCCCGCACGCTGGACGGCACCGGCGTCGATGCAAACGGCAATGTGATCACCGACATCAACGGCAACGTGCTCTACGGCAACGTGTTCAAGCCGGAGAAGGCGCGCGACATCGAAGTGGGCGCGAAGTTCAACGGGCGGCTGGGCAACATGCCCTTCACCCTGTCGGCGAACTTCTACAACCAGTGGATCAAGGACATCCAGCGTTCCGCCTTCATCCCCTTCCCCACCGGCCCCGCGCTCGTCACTCTGAACGTGCCGAAAGTGCAGATCACGGGCCAGGAGCTGGCGATCAGCATGCGCCCGGCCGAATGGCTCTCCCTGGGCGGCCAGCTTTCGCACATCAACCCCCGCTTCACCGATCCCGACACTTTCGCGATCGGCACGCCGCGCCACGCCGGCCCCTATGGCGACGTGCCCGAATGGTCGGGTTCCGCCTTCGTCGAATTCCGCATGGAAATGGCGGACCAGAGCTCGGTCAGCCTGCGCGGCGACGTCTATGCGCAGAGCAAGCTGGAGTTCAAGAACTACACGCCCGCCGATACGGGCGACACCACGATCCCCAGCTACGCGCTCGTCAATGCGCGGCTGAGCTGGAACAATGTGATGGGAACCGGGCTGACGGCCGCGCTCTACGGCAAGAACATCTTCGACAAGCAATGGTATGCCGGCGGCATCCCGACCGAGACCGCGTTCGGCGTGAATGTGGCCTCGCCGGGCCGCCCGCGCCAATATGGGGTGGAGCTGCGGTTCGATTTCTGATCGCCGTTCCGCGCGGCATCTTTGATGAATCGGACGATCCGTAAAACGATCGGCGTTTTCCTGTGCCGCGATCCGGCGCGCCGCCTATAGTCCCGGCAGAATCAGCCTGATGGGAGAAGGCGTTGGATCTGGGACTTGCCGGAAAACGCGCACTTGTGACCGGGAGCAATTCCGGCATTGGCGAAGCGGTGGTGAAGCAGCTCGCGACCGAAGGGGCGCGCGTGATCGTGCATGGGCGCAATCGGGAAAGGGCGGAGGACGTCGCCGCCCTGATCCGCGACAAGGGCGGCGAAGCCCATGTCGCGCTGGCCGATCTTTCCACGCCCGAAGGGTGCGACGGGTTGGCGGCCGAAGTCGAAGCCAGGCTCGGCGGGCTCGACATATTGGTCAACAATGCCGGCGGGTCCGACGATCCTTCACGCACCTGGGCGACGATCGGGTGGGAAGACTGGCTGGAGGATTTCGAGCTCAACACCGGCTCGGCATTCCGCCTGATCCAGCATGTCCTGCCCGGCATGAAGGAACAGGGCTGGGGCCGCATCATCCAGTTTTCCAGCACCGGCGCGACCATGCCTTTCGCGCATACGGCGCCCGCCTATAATTCGATCAAGGCGAGCCTCGTGACCATGACCACCAGCCTCTCGAAGACGGTGGCAAAGCACGGCATCACCGTGAACTGCATCACCCCCGGCGCGGTGGACACGCCGGTCTACCGCAAGTTCGTGACCAAACTGCCGCCCTTTCGCGACAAGACGATCGAGGAGATCGAAAAGATCCTGGTCAAGCGCTGGGGCGTGCCCGTCGGCCATCTCGGCGTGCCGGAAGACCTCGCCCCGGCCGTCGCTTTCCTGTGCGGCACGCAGGCCGACTGGATCACCGGCGTCAATCTGCGGATCGACGGCGGGATGAGCTTCTTCGTCAACACCTGAGCGCGCGGGAGAAAGAACCATGGACCTGCAATTGAACGGCAAGCGCGCGCTGGTGACGGGCAGCAGCTCGGGCATCGGCATGGCGGTGGCGAAACGGCTGGCGGAAGAAGGCGCGCAGGTGATCGTGCATGGCCGCAACCGCGAGCGGACCGAAGCGGTGGCGCGGGACATCCGTGACGCGGGCGGCGAAGCGCTGGGCGTCACCGGCGATCTCGCCACCCAGGAGGGCTGCGACGATGTGGCGGCCCAGGTGAACGAGGCGTTGGGCGGAATCGATATCCTCATCAACAATGCCGGCGGATCGGAAGATGGCGGGCGCGACTGGTCGCGCAGCCCCTGGCCGGTCTGGATCGAGGAGTTCGAAAAGAACACCGGCTCCGCCGTACGGCTGATCGAGCATTTCCTGCCCCGCATGGTCGAGCAGCGCTGGGGCCGGATCATCAACGTCACCAGCGCACAGGCGACCATGCCCTTCCCGCACAGCTCGCCCGCCTACAATGCGGTGAAGGCGGGGATCATCAACATGACCACCAGCTTAAGCAAGACCTACGCGAAGCATGGCGTGACCACGAACTGCATCAGCCCGGGCCCGGTCGATTCCGCCGTGTTCCGCGATTTTGCCCTCAGCCTGGGCCAGGGCGACACGTTCGAGGAAGTCGAACCGATCCTGGCGGACAAATGGGGAGTTTCGCGCGGGCGGCTGGGTCGGCCGGACGACCTTGCCGGAGCCTTCGCCTTCCTCTCGAGCCCGCTGGCCCGTTTCGTCAACGGCGTGACGCTCAGAGTCGATGGCGGCATGTGCGGCTTCATCAATGTCTGACGCCCTCGTCAGCATCGGCATCGATGTCGGCGGCACGTTCACCGACGCGGTGCTGGGCGAAGCGGGGCGGACCTGGCGCGCCAAGGCGCTGACCACGCAGGATGACATCTCGCGCGGCGTGATCGCCGCCTGCGAGCTGCTGGCCGAGCGCAAGGGCCTGGCGCTCGACGCACTGCTGCCTTCGGTCGAACGCTTCGGGCTGGGCACCACGGCGGTCACCAATGCGCTCGCTTCCCGCGCGGGCGCGAAAGTCGGCCTCATTACCACGCGGGGCTTCGAGGATTGCGTGCCGGCGGCGAATGGCCGCTCCGTTTCCGACAATGGCTTCCTGCGCCTGCCATGGTCGATCGCGGAACGCCGCTGCATCATCGGCGTGAACGAACGGATCGATCGCAATGGCGATATCCTGACCCCGCTCGACACCGCCGAGGTGCTCGATGCCGCCCGCCGACTGGTGGAGGATGAAGGGGTGGAAGCGATCGCGATCTCCTTCCTCTGGTCCTTCCGCAATCCCGCGCACGAAGATGCGGCGGTAGCCGCCATCGCCCGCGCCTTCCCCACGCTCAAGCTCTCCTCCGGCGCGGCGCTGTTGCCGCAGAGCCGGGAATATGAACGCTCCACCCTTGCTCTTCTCAACGCCTATACATCGGGCGCGCTGCGCGGGGTGGATGCGCTGCAGGACGAGCTTGCCGCGCGCGGCCTGCCCGTACCGATCCTGCTGATGCATTCGGCCGGCGGATCGATCTCGGCCGGCGAAGCGCATCGCATGCCGATCGGCCTCGCCCAGTCCGGCCCGGCAGCCGGCGTGACGGCGGCGGCGATGATCGCGGCGCGCAGCGGATATGAAAACGCGATCAGTTGCGACATGGGCGGCACCACGCTCGACATCGCGGTGATCATGAATGGCGAACCGCTGCGCAAGGTGCGGGGCGAAGTGATGGGCGTGTGGACCGCGCTCAGCCTGATCGACGTCGATTCCATCGGCGCGGGCGGCGGTTCGATCGCCTGGCGCGACGCGCTGGGGATCATGCGCGTGGGGCCGAAATCGGCCGGCGCCTACCCCGGGCCGGCCTGCTACGGGCGCGGCGGCACACAGCCGACCGTCACGGATTCGCTGCTGGTCGGCGGCTATATCGACGGGGCGCGTTTCCTGGGCGGCGCGATGCCGCTGGATCTCCCGGCAGCGCAAGCTGCCTGCGAGAACTTGGGCGAAGGCACCGGGCTCGATGCCGAACAGGTCGCCTGGGGCATTCGCGCCATCGCGCTGGCCGACATGGTCAAGGCCGTCAAGGCGCGGCTGGTCGAACGCGGGCTGGACCCGGCGGACAATGCCGTCGTCAGCTATGGCGGCTGCGGCGGGCTCTTCGCGGCCGACATAGCGCAGGCGATCGGCGCCCGGATCGTGATCTTCCCCGAATTCGCCTCCGTCTTCTCCGCCTTCGGGGCGGCGGCATCGAACATCAGGCGCGAACGCGTGCGCGCGGTGGGCCTGCCGGCGAACGAAGCGGCGGGCGCGCTGCAGGAGGCGTTTGCCGAGCTTTCCGCCGAGCTCGAAGCCGATCTCGCGGCGGACGGCATTCCGCCCGAACGCCGCCACATCCAGTTCGAAGCCGATATCCGCTTCATGCGCCAGCGCTGGGAGCTGAGCATCGCCCTGTCCGACGACGATATCGCCGGGGGCAGTCTGGACGGTGTGGTGACGAGCTTCCTCGCCGAATATGGCAAGCGCTACGGCAAGGGCGCGCTGATGGCGGGGATGGAAGTGGAAGTCACCCTGCTGCGTGCAGTCGGCATCGGGGAGACGGCCAAGGCCGGCTTCAACCGTGCGGACCGCGTGACGAGCGACGGCACGGTGCAGCCGCAGGGGACCCGCGCCGTGCGGCTGGAGCGCGACGGCGCGCGCACCGATGTCGCGGTGATCGCGCCCGAGACGCTGGCCTTCGGCCGCACCGTCACCGGGCCGGCGCTGCTCGATGCGAGCGACACGACGATCTGGATTCCGCCGGACTCGCGCGCTCGGGTGGACGAGAACATGTCCCTTCTGCTGGAGATCGACGGATGACCGATATGGGTGACGGGATCGATCCGATCTCTCTCCAATTGCTGTGGACCCGGCTGGACGCCATCGCGGAGGAAGGCGTGCTCGCCATCCAGCGCACCGCGATCAGCCCGGCCGTTGCCGAAGCCAAGGACTGCACCTGCACGGTGGTGGACGCCGAAGGCGGGCTGCTGGTGGGCGGCGGCGCGCTGGGCTTCCATTTCGGCGCGTCCTGCACGGCGGTGAAAGCGATCCTAGCGTTGCATGACGATGCGATCGAGGAAGGCGATGTCTTCTTCGGCAACGATCCGCATTCGAACATCGCGATCCACAATCAGGACGTGATGATCGCCCAGCCCGTCTTCGCGGATGGCACGCTGGTCGCCTGGATGGTGGCGTCCGCCCACATGATCGACATGGGCGGGCTGCAGTTCGGATCGTTCTCGCCGCTCGCCACCGAATGCTTCCAGGAAGCGATCCGCATGCCGCCCGTGCGCCTCTATCGCCGGGGCGAGGAGCAGCGCGATATCTGGCAGATCCTGCGCAACAATATCCGCGTGCCCGATCTCGTCGAGATGGACCTGCGCGCGCTGATCGCAGGCTGCCATGTGGCGGGCGAGAAGTTGACCACACTCGTGGCCGAACTGGGCGGCCCTGCCCGCTTCGTCCGGCTGGTGGGCGGGATGGACCGCCTGCTGGACGCGGAATTCGACCGCCGCTTCCGCGAACTGACACCGGGCCAGTACCGCGCCACAGGCTGGTCCGAATGGGAGACGGAGCTGTTCAAGCTGCCCTGCACGCTGACCGTGGCGGATGGCAGGCTGAGCTTCGACTTCACCGGCGTGCCGCCGCAATGCAGCCACTACATCAATTCCAAGCCCTGGATCGTGAAGGCCAATCTGGTGCCGCATATCCAGAACCTGATCGCGATCGACCTGCCCTTCGCCAATGCGATCTATGACCGGATCGACGTGATCTGTCCGGAAGGAACGATCCTCAACTGCCTGCCGCCCGCGCCCAACGCCGCGTCCCACATGGATGTCGGCGGCAATGCCGCGGCGGTGGCGCTGTCCACGCTCGTTCTCGCGCTGGCGGCGTCGGAAAAGGCCCCGGCACGCGATCATCTCGCTTCGGTCATGCCGCTGTGCAACCATTGCATGCAGACCTGGTCCTTCATCGACCGGCGCGGGCGGCCGGACGGGTTTCTGGTCATCGACGGCAGCGGATCGGGCGGGCCCGGCACCGTCGGGCATGACGGCACGGACCTCACCTTCTACGTCTATGGCAAGCACGCTCCGCTGGAACTGATCGCGGCCGAGATCTACGAGGAATGGTATCCCATGCTTGTGACGGAGAAGCGTTTCCGCCCGGGCGCCGCCGGTGCGGGCCGATATCGTTCCGGCGCGGGGATGCAGATGGGCTTCCGCCCGCATGGGGTGGACAAGCTCACCGGCCTGATGATCGCCACTCGTGAGCACCTGCCCACGCAGGGCATGGCCGGCGGTTTTCCCGGCGCGCTGACCGAGATCGAGATCCGCAAGCCTTCCGGCAACGTGGCGCCCGTATCCGCCCAGGCAAGCCATGTGGAGATCGCGCAAGGCGAGGAATTCTTCTTCCGCATGTCGTCCGCCGGCGGCTTTGGCGATCCGCTGGACCGCGATCCCGCGGCAGTGCTCGACGACATGCTGTGCGACCGGCTAGATGCCGCTGAAGCTGCGGCAGTCTACGGCGTGGTGATGCAGGGCCGCGCCGTGGAGGAAATGGCGACGCTGGATTGCAGACGAAGCTTGCTCGTCGACCGGCTGCAACGCGCCGAACCGCCAGGCAAGCCGGCTTCGCAGATCGAGGCACCCGACAGAGGCGATGCACTGCCGCTCTATCCCGGCGTGGTCCAGCGCGGCGCTCTCGCCATCAGCGAGCGCAGTGGCGCGATCCTTGCCCGATCGCCCGGCAGCTGGACGGATGGCTGCCCGACACTGGTGGAAAGGCGGTCCACCAAGGCCGGGGTCGAAATCGAGATCGTGACCTATCTCGATCCGCTCACCGGCCACGCGCTGGCGGTGGATTCGCGCGTGAGCGGAGAGGATGTGTCGTTCGGCAGCGTGCCGGAGCGGTGGCTCAGGCCGTCTGACTGAATTGTCACGCCTTTATTGTCGTCACCCTGAACTTGGTTGGGGCTTGTCCCCTTTGGACAAGTATGCTTCGCCTTTTCTCCGTCACCCCAGCGTAGGCTGGGGTCTCCATCGGCATTGGGCATCGCCTGCGGCACGAGATGCCAGCCTTCGCTGGCATGACGGAAAAGAGCCGGCCTTATAGGAAAGGGGGCAGCGAGCCTACTTGGTCCAAGGGGATATATCCCAACTTCCTTGGGGGCAGCATGGCTTCGCACGCCCACTTTCCGCTGTCCTACACGGCGCCAATCTGATCTACCCTGCGCGATGGAACAGCGCCTCTCCCTCCCCTCCCGAGAAAGCGAAGCTACGCGGAAAGTCACACTGTTCCGCGTTCTGATTTTCAAAGAAAATCGTTTTTATACAAATGTTTATAATTTAACGAAGCGGGAAGCACAAAGGTGACTTTCACCCCTGTTCAGTGTCAACCGGCCCGCAAAAAAGCGCCCCCCGGGGGAGGGGAGCGCTGGAAGTAAGGAGGGGTTGGAGCCGGCCGGCGCAAGGAGGATGGACGCTAGAGGGAGCGACGCCCATCCTCCCCTCGCCGCCGGAGGTCAGACCTTCTTGCCTGCCGGCTCGGATTTCTGCTCGGGCTTCGCAGATGTCGCGATGACCGAGGATTGTCCCGCAGCCGGCGCGGCATCGCAGGCGCCGCTGCTGGTGCGGATCACCTGGGGCTGCTTGTCCGATCCGTCGGAGCTCCACTGCACGCTCTGGGTGCAGCCGCCATTGCCGGAACTGTAGGACGTGAAGCTGTAATGGACCGAGCTGCCGGCGGGCAGGCTGCCCGTCATGACCATGCCCTGCTGCGCCTGGCCGGATGCCAGGGCGTTCTGCATGTTCTGCTGCGCCGCCTGCTGCATCAGGGCGACGCGTTGCATCATCATCTGGTGCTGGCGTTCCATCATCGCGGAAATGCGCTCCATCTCGGCGAAGGGCGCGAACATCTCGTCATCGGCCAAGGCCGCTTCCTGCATGCTGATCGGCGCGACGGAGACCTGCGGTGCAGTGTCGCCGACATAGCTGATATGGGCCACGCCGCCGTTCGGCAGCTCGACATTCATGGTGTGCATTTCAGCGGTCGCCGCCATAGCGGTTCCGGCAACTGCCAGTCCCACAAGTCCGGCTGCGAGCGCGAGGCGCGATCTGCGCATGGGGAACTCCTCTGACCGTTAGGAGCCCTACGCTAAGCTTCGAGTCTGAACCGCAAATGACTGATAGCTCGGAAGGGCCGCTTTTCTGCCGACGAACCGTGTGAAGACTGCGGCGACGGTCCGATGACCAGCCCTCAGGTCTCCGAAAGATGGGCGACGAGCGCCTTCACTTTCTTCTGCCGCCATTGCGGCATCGGGGCGACCAGCCAATAGGCGCGGCGGCTCGGCTCCGGCTCGCTCAGCGCCTGTACGCGCCCGTCGGCGATCCAGCCCTGCGCGAGAAGCGCCGGCACGCGCGCGATACCCAGCCCGGCAGCGGCAGCGGCCAGCGCCTGCCCCGCATCCGAAACGGTGAGCGCGGTGTCCTCGCCGTCGCCCAGCCCGTCGCCCGACCAGCGCACGAGCCCCGCATCCGCGACCGTACCTTGCGCCGCGCCGACCGAGACGCGCAGCGCCTCGCCCAGCATCACGCCTTCGAGATCGCCCGGACCTTCCGCCAGCCGGACGGCGAGATCGAGATTGGCTTCCGTGAAATCCGCTTCCTCGCTGTCGAGCAAGGCATAGCGCACTTCGGGATTGGCGGCACGGAAGCTGGCGAGGCGCGCGCCCAGCCACGCGCCGAAGAAATCGCGCGGTGCCGCGATCGTGTAGTGATGGCTGGCCTGGCCTGCCTGCATCGCCTGCACCGCGTCTTCCAGATGGAGGAAGCCTTCGCGCAGCGGATCGAGGCCGGCGGCCGCCTCTTCCGTCAGTTCCAGCCCCTTGCTGGTACGGCGGAACAGCACCACGCCGAGCACGTCTTCCAGCGCACGGATCTGCTGGCCGACGGCGGCCGGCGTGACGGCGAGTTCGTCGGCCGCACGCGTGAAGGAGAGATGGCGCGCGGCGGCATCGAAAACGCGCAGCGCGTTGAGGGGGAGATGAGTGCGCTTCATGTAATCGCGCGTTTAATCCGCCAATGCCCTACCCGCAACCTGTGACGGACGATGCAGCTTTGGAAGGCGGTTTTTGCCGGAATCGGAAATGATCGCTCCGCCCGGTTGCCATGACGGTCCACAAGCCTAGGCTCCGCACAAAACCAGATCGGGAGAGAGACGATGGCAGTCCAGGTGATCCTGTTCCTCACGCGCAAGCCGGGCCTGACGCATGAGCAGTTCCGCGAACATTACGAGAATTCGCATGCCCCGCTCGCGATGAGGCATATGGGCCATCTGGTGCGCGACTATCATCGCCACTACCCCGAATGCCGCCTGCCCACGATCGACGAGGCGGCGCAAGGCATCACCACGGCCGAACGCACTTATGACGCGATCACCGTGCTGACTTTCGACAGCGCGGATAAGCGGGACGAGTTCTTCCGCATCGGCATGTCGCCGGGCATCGGCGAGCTCTTCGCCGCCGACGAGGAGAAGTTCATCGATCGACCCAAGCTGATGATCCACAGCTGCGACATGGAACGCGAAGTGCGCGAGCCGGAAGGCAGACAGCTCTGGCCGGCGTGAGGACCGGCGGCGCACGCCGTCAGCCTGCCACCTTCGCCCGGACATGCGGCCAGCGTTCCGCCATCCGTGCGGCCCATTTCTCATAGGGCCGCGGAAGATTTCAGTGTCGAAATGAGTCTGGCGCATGCCATCCAAGCGGAGATCGACCTGATCGTCGCCCGCATGGCGTGAAACCGCGCTTGCCCGCGCCGGGCGCGCCATTCTATCGTTGCGCCATGAGCATTCGCATCGGGATAGGAAACAGTCTCGTCCCCGGCCTCGCACCGGCGGAGATCTGGCAGTGGGCGGAAGCCTGCGACGCTTGGGGTATCGACAGCCTGTGGGTGTCGGACCAGCCTTCCGGCCAGGCGCCGGAACCGCTAACGATGCTGGCCGCGCTCGCATCGCGCACGAAGAGATTGCGACTGGGCACCAACGTCCTCGTCGTCTCGATGCGCGAGCCGGTCCTGCTCGCCCGCCAGCTTTCCACCATCCACGCGCTTAGCGAAGGGCGGCTGCTGCCAGCATACGGCATCGGCACAGGCGTGGATCCGCTATGGGCCGCGACCGGTACGGATGCCGCCACGCGCGGCAAGCGTGCGAATGAAGCCATCGCGCTGGTCTGCGAACTGCTCACCCAGGATGAGATCGTCTTCGACGGGGAATTCTATCGCTATTACGGCGCGGGCATCCAGCCGCGCCCGCCAGTGCCGCTGCCCTGCTGGATCGGGGGCGAGTCCGACGCCGCCATCCGCCGCACGGCCATGCTGGGCGACGGCTGGATCGGCGGGCTCAGCACACCCGAGCGCATGGGCGAGACGATCGCTTCCATCAAGGCGAAACTGGCCGAGAACGGTCGCACTATCGATGCCGATCACTACGGCGCGACCATACCCTTCCGCATCGGCGCAGAAGGCGATCCCGCCGTCGCAGCCGCCCGCGATCGCCTGTCCAAGCGGCTGAAAGGGGCGGAGCGCGAAGGCACGACCGAAGGCTTCGCGGTGGGCACGGCCGACCATATCGTCTCCATCATGCGCCGCTATATCAATCACGGCGCGGCAAAATTCGTGGTCCTTCCCATCGCGAGCGACGCGGCCGACCTGATGGAGCAGACGCGCCGCCTGACCCAGGAGATCACCCCCCAGATCGAAGCTGCGCGCCTCAGAGAACAGGCATGAGCCGCTTCCTCGAAGCGGTCTCGATCTCAAGCCTCGGTTCACAAGCGCTCGACGATCAGGCGGACATGCCGGCTGACCAGGAAAACGCCGCGGCGGCTGTGCTGATCGCGCGTCATCCGCTCGCCTGGGTGTTCGCGCGGGTTCAATGCCAGCGTATTGCCGCTGCTCGCGCCGTGCAGACCTGTTCTCCCGCATCATCGGCTTCCGCGCCTATGTCCGCGCATCGAGGCCGCATTACAAGCTGGGCCAGGACGAGAACCGCGAAACCTTCGGCGAGATCGCGGCGACTGTGCCTGATCCCGAACTGACCGCCTGGATGGCCACTTTCGCTCGGAGCGAAACGCCGCCCTAGCCTATGGCGGATCAGTCGGCGCCCCTCTTGCGCGGCGTGCGGCAACCGGCGCGTCCGCGATCCGCCCGCCCGATATTCAGGACGCGACGTCGGCTCTATAGCCCCAGGCGCGCCCAGAACTCACGAGCCGACAGCTTCTCTGCGTTCTCCCCGCGCGCGGATTCGGCACGCCAGGACGGATGCGGGACGGGAAAAGGATTGGTCTGCCCTTGCCTGGGCCAGCCACGGATTTGTTCACGAGTCATCGTGCGCTCCTGTTCGGATCACGAGCCTGCGTTGTCGCGTGGGTTCGTGCGCTTTAGCCGTTGATCACGCGGAGCAAGCTGACATCCATCAAAAGCCGCGAACACCATCGGCCAGCCTAAGGAGAGGAGGAGGCTGGCCGATGGTGCTGACGAATATCTACCGATTAACTTGAGAATATGCGCGCAACAGGTTTTTGGGACGGCGCAAGTTTTCCTTCTTCTCCGGAATCGGCAGGAGAGCGGGAAGTGGAGAGGGCAATCCGGGTCGCACGATGCCCTCTCCGGTCCCCATCACAAGGACCATTCCGACCTAGCAGCGCCCCAATTGCTGCGCAATCGAATTATTCCATAGAGATAAGTTTTCTATTCCAGAAATTCAGCGCTTCTCGCTGCCGAAGGATTTGATGATCTGGACACCCACCACGCGCGGCGTACCGGGCTGGGCGGTGTTGAAGCCCAGCGATTCCAGCGTGATGAACGCGGCGTCGTAGCGCTTCTTCGTCAAATTGCGCCCGAAGACGGACACTTCCAGACCGAGATCCTCGAACTCCACCCCGATCCGGCCATTGAGCAGTCCATAGGCGGGAAGCGACGTCTGGTCCGTCTCGCGCGACTGGGGCTGAAGATCCTGGCGGCTCTGCCAGGCGTAGTTCACATTGGCGAGCACCCGCGCGGCACCGATCTGCTGCGAGAAGTTGGCGCCGATCGTGTAGTTCCACTTCGGCACCGGGAAGGGCTCGTTGGTGCGGTCACCCGAAATATCCTCGAACTTGAGATATTTCGTATGCAGATAGCCGAGTGAGCCGTTGATCGAGAACCCGTCCACGATGCGCAGCGTGCTTTCCACCTCGATACCCTGAAGCCGCGCCTTGGCCGCGTTGGTGACGATCGTGGAGTTGGTCCCGTTGATCAGCAGCGTGACCGATCGCTGGGCACCGGAATAATCATCCGAAAAAGCGGCGACGTTGAACAGCAGGCGCTTGTCGAACAGTTCGCTCTTCAGGCCGGCTTCGTATTCCGTCACCGTCTCGGGGCCGAACGGCGTATAGAGTGCGAGATTGGTCCCCCGCGCGCGCAGATTCTGGCCACCGCCACGAAAGCCGCGCGTCGCCTTGGCATAGACCAGGACATCGCCGGATATCTTGTAGTCCGCCGACACGAGCCATGAGGGATCGGAGAAGCGGTTCTTGAACGTGGCCGCGCAGACGCCCGGTTCGTCGAGCAGGATCGGTGCGACCGAACAGCCGGTGCTGGCGGCGTTTTCGTTGCGCAGGTTCTTCTGCTCGCGCGTGTAGCGGATGCCGCCGGTCAGTCGCAGCCGGTCGGTAATGCTCCAGTTGACCTGCGCGAAAGCCGCGTAGCTCTTGGACACGACCTTGCCGTTGTTGAAAGTGCGGGTCGGCGTGATCAGAACGGTGTTGACCTGGTCCGAGAATTCCCGGCCCCATTCGTTGCTGTAATAGAGGCCGGCCACCCACGAGAAATCACCCATCGCGCCGAGAAGCTGCACTTCCTGGCTGAAGAACTTGTCCCTGGTTCCGAAATCGTTGGCGAAGATCGTGTAGGGCGTGCCGTCGAGATCGTTCTGCGTATCGCGCGAAAGCCAGCGATAGCCGGTGATGGAGCGCAGCGTTATGTCCGGCGACACGTTCCAGTCGAGATTGAGCGCCAGGCTGCCGCCCTTGTTGACGGAGCGCAGCGGCGAGTTGTTGAAAGTATCGTAGAAGCCGCCCTTGCCGACATAGCCCAGAAGCACGCTGCGCGCCGCCGCGAGTTGCGCGGGGTTGTTCGGATCCAGCCCCATCTCCAGCGCGACCTGGCGCGCGGCATTGGCGCCCAGATTGGTGCCGTTATTGTCGGGGTCGGCATCATAGAGCGTCGGATCATACAGTCCGGACAGCCGGAACGCCGCGCCGCCGGCATTGTAGTGGAAATAGTCGCCGGTGAAGCCGACCCGCAAGTCGCCGAATTCGCCGACGAACTTGCCGCGGAAATAGGAGCTCTTCTCGCGCGCGGGCCGGTCCGTCCCTGCGCGCGGGCCACGGCTGTGATGATAGGGATCGTGCGAGCCGTGCTGGGCCACGAAACGCAGGCCGGCATTTTCCGAAAGTGGCAGGTTGAGAATGCCGACCGCTTCCAGATGGTCGAAATTCCCGCCCGTCAGCTGGACACTGGCGCCGAGCTCCGGCTTGGGATCCTGGGTGTAAATGCTTACCGCGCCGCCCGTGGTGTTGCGGCCGTAAAGCGTGCCCTGCGGCCCGCGCAGCACTTCGACCCGCTGCACGTCGAGCAGGCCCGCTCCCAGCAGGCCATAGGCGCGCGGGTTGTTCACATTGTCCTGGTAGACACCCACCGCGTTGTCGACCGTGAGCAGCTGGTTGGGCACCGACTGCCCGCGAATGCTGAACACCGCCGCGCCGGGATCGGTATTGCCGGCCTTCACATTCAGGTTGGGCACGCGTGAGTTCAACCCTTCGAGATTGGTAACGCCCGTATCCTTGAGCGCATTGCCCGCCAGCGCGCTGACCGCCAGCGGCACGTCCTGCAGGCGCTCCTCCGTGCGGCGGGCCGTGACCACGATCTCGCCGGAAGCGGCCTCCGCGTCGGAAGTCTGGGCGATGGCGGGTTGCGCGAGCGGGATCGCCGCGGCGACGGATGCCAGAAGCACGGCGCGCGTGACGCGCCCGACAAGAATTCTCTGCATGTCCTCTCCCTTTCGACATCTTGGATGTTCCGAGGGCCCGCCTAGCGGACCCTAGATGTCTATGCAACTTATATTCTCAATGTAGAATTATATTCTGTTAGAAGAATTATTGACGTCCATCTCCCGCGCGAAATTGCGGAACGCCACCGTCAGCAGCGCGATCGAGACGAGCCCGAAGCAGATCGCGAGCCCCGCCATCGCCGGTCCGATCGCGGACGGATCGGGCAGCAGCAGTTTGGCGACGACGGGCACCGCCACCGGCCCCAGCCCGTGGCCCACGAGATTCACCACCACGAGATAATAGGCCGAAGCGACGCCGCGCAGCCGCGAAGGGCAGGCGAGTTGCAGCGAGGTACTGGCCATGCTCATCGGGAAATTGAAGGAGAAGGTCAGCAGCGCCAGACTGGTGAGCGCCAGCCACTGAGTGCCCGATAGAGTGAAGGCCAGCGCGAAGAGGACGACCATATAGGGAGCGATCAGCGCGGTCAGCATCGTCGAATGGCGGTGCCGGCGCGAGAGGAATTGGTTGACCAGCGGGCTGGCGAGCCCCGCTACCAGCCCTGCCAGCAGCACCAGCGACCCGTAGCGCAGCCCGATCGCGGACGGATCGAGAGCGAAGGTCCGCGCCAGATAGGTCGGCGCCCAGGCCGAGATCACGCCGGTCACCAGGATCGTGGAGGCCATGCCGAAGAACAGCGTGAGGTAGAACCGCCATCGCCGCAGGATATAGCCGGTCCCTTCGACCAGGCCGTAGCGTTCGTCCGCACCCTCGCCTCTCCCGTCCCGATCGTCGCGCGTCTCGCGCACTGTCATCAGCAGCGGCAGCGGCAACAGCCCGGCAGCACCAACGATCAGCAGCGCGAACTGCCAGTCCGAACGTTCTTCGAGGAACGGAATCTGCGCCGCTTGCAGGTGATGCGCGGCATCCAGCAGGGCCCCGCCGCCGACCAGCGCCAGCCCGCCGCCCAGCGCGGGTGCGATCAGGAACATGCTGGTCGCCACCGGCAGGCGTCTGCGTTCATAGACATCGGCCAGGAGCGACATGCCCGCTGGATAGATGAATGCCTCGGACGCGCCGACGAACAGGCGTGACAGGAACAGGCCGGCGTAGCTTTCCGCAAAACCCGCCGCGATCGTGCCGAAGCTCCACGCCACGCCCGCGATCGCGATCAGCCGCGGGCGATTGAAGCGGTCGACGCACCAGCCGGCCGGCAGGCCGAAGCCGACATAGGTGACGATGAACGCGACCCCGAGAAGATAGCCGATCTCGAGATCGTCCAACCCGATGTCATGTTTGATCGGTTCCGCCAGCAGATTGAAGATTTGCCGGTCCATGAAGGCGAAGCAGTAGATCACTGTCAGGATCAGCGCGGGCCGGAATGTGAGGAGCAGGCTGCCAAGGCCGCGCTGTTCCCCACTCGGCCGCTCCTGGACCTTCTCCGGCGCGACCTCGCCGGAAATCATCGAATTGTTGGCCACCTTCCATCCTCTCTTCTGCGCGATCCGGGCCGCATGTATTTTTCTATAGACAAATATATTATCTATGTAGAATAATAATGCGCGTCAAGAGCGCGATTCCGCCTCATCTGGCGAAAGACAGCGCAAGAATCCGAAATCGGGAGGGGCTTCAAGATGGGTTTTGCAGATTGGAAGAGCACGACACGGCTGGGGTTGATGTGTTCAGGCGCCTTGATCGGCATCACGCCCGCCCTGGCGCAGGATGCGCCGCCCGCGGAGCAGGGCGGCGGGCTTGAGGAGATCATCGTGACCGCACGCCGGCAGCAGGAAAATCTCCAGAACATCCCCGTCGCCGCGACGGTGGTTTCGGCCGAGCGGCTCCAGAACTTTGGCATCAATTCGGTCGAGAAGCTTTCGACCATGGCGCCCCAGCTAATCGTCGGACGCAGCGGCACGGGCAATGGCGCGTCGATCGGCCTGCGCGGCATCAGCGTCAATGCGAGCTCCATCAGCCTGGAACAGTCGGTCGCGCTAGTGATCGATGGCGTTTATTACAGCGGCGGTCGCGCGCTTAATCTCGGCATGTTCGACATGGCGCAGGTGGAAGTGCTCAAAGGCCCCCAATCGCTGTTCTACGGCAAGAACACCACGGCGGGCGCAATCTCCTTCACGACCGCCAATCCGACCGACCATTTCGAGGGGATGGTACGCGCGGGCTACGAGTTCAAGGGACGCAATCCATCCGTCGAAGGCTACGTCTCCGGCCCGGTCAGCGACACGCTCTCGCTTCGCCTCGCGGCACGCTACACCAAGCAGTTCCGCCCGCTGATCGAGAACGTCTCCGAACCCGGCACCTCCTATACGCGTGATGTCGCCACCGGCGTGTCGACCGCGCATGCGCGCCAGGTCCGCGAAGGCGATGGCACGGGCGAGCGGGACTTCACCACCCGCTTCACAGCGAAGTTCGAACCGAATGACAGCTTCACTGCCACGCTGAAAGGGACCTACGACAAATATGCGTCGAACGCGGCGCATTCCTCCACCGTAGTCGGCGTATGCGAGAAGGGCTTCGTCCAGACCGACCCGAAGGCACCCTGCGGCAAGACCTTCCGTCACGTGCAGAGTTCGGTGCCGAGCGATATTGCGGCCACCCTGCCGCTGATCGGGCGCGAGGGCGGCAACCCCTATCTGAGCTACGAAGCCTACAACATCACCGGCAATTTCGAATATGACGCCGGGCCGCTCACGCTTTCGGTGACCCCGGCCTATTCCCACAGCAAAACCTATTGGGGTTCGGACGCCGACTTCACCGACGCTTATCTCACGCGTGATCCGGCGCTCGGCACCGGCGGCAATTTCGCCGCCAGCTTCGAAGGGCTGAAGGCCTTCTCGGTCGAAGCCCGGGCGCGCACGAAGTTCGACGGCATGTTCAACGCCATGGTCGGCGCCTATTACCAGAATAGCACTCTGGCTTTCGTCCAGGAGATCATCTTCCCCGGCGGTCCGGAGAACAGCGCGGCGACCGATCCGTCATGGCGATACCAGTCGCTCCTGAAGCGCGGTCAGACCAAGGGGAAGACCTATGCCATCTTCGGGCAGGCCATCGTAGATCTCACACCCACGCTGACCGTCACCGGCGGCATCCGCTACACCGAGGAAAAGAAGCATTCGATCCAGGGCCAGCCCTATGTGATCCCCACATCGCTGGGATCCTTCGCGCAGACCACATTCGTGGTGCCGCAGAAGTTCACCAACACGTCACCCGAAGCGACGATCAGCTGGAAGCCGGCACCCAACGTCACTGTCTATGGCAGCTATCGCACCGGCTATAAGTCCGGCGGCTATTCGATCAGCGGGATCATCGCGCCCAACAGCACCGTCGCCGACGCCGATTTCGGCCCGGAAAAAGTGAAAGGCTTCGAAGGCGGTATCAAATCGACCCTGCTCAACAATCAATTGCGCGTCAATTTCGACATCTTCAGCTATAAATATACCGGACTGCAGGTGGACTTCTTCAATCCGCTGACGATCCAGTACCTCACGCTGAATGCCGCGTCGGCGCGCACGAAGGGAGCGGAAATCGAGATGGAATTCGCGCCGCGATCGGTTCCGGGCCTCAATCTGCGCGCGTCCGCCAGCTATACCAAGGCGCGCTATCTCAGCTTCCCGATGGCGCCCTGCATCGGCGGGCAGAGCCGGGCGGAAGGCTGCTCCTTCGCGCTCAACGGGCTGGGCAACGGCACTCGCCAGGACCTGTCCGGACAGATCATGCCGCAGGCGCCCAGGATCACCGCCACGGCCGGCGTCGATTATTCGACCCCGGTCGGCGCGGGGCTGAAGCTGGGACTGTCCTTCAGCGGCCGCTACTCCAGCCGCTACAAGACCTACGCCTTCGCGCCGGACAATGCCGATCGCTTCTTCCAGTCCGCCTATGCCGCGATCGACGCCAGCATCCGCCTGGGCGCAGAAGACGAGCGCTGGGAACTGGCGCTGATCGGCAAGAACCTGACCAATCGCTTCATCATGACCACCGCGCAGGATCTGACCTATACCGGTTCCGGCGCGGGATCGAACAATGCGGTCCACACCGATGTCCGATCCTCCATATCCGATCCGCGAACCGTGGCCGTGCAGGCGACGGCGCGCTTCTGACCATCGAACAACCCATCGCAGCACAAAGGAATTTGCAAAATGCCCGAGACAGCAACCCGCGAGAGATCGGCCGAGACGCAGATAGGCGTCCGGCGGATAAACTGGGCGCTGGGCGCGGAAGTCAGCGGCGTCGATATCAGCAAGCCGCTGGACGATGCGCAGGTCCAGGCGGTGCGCAAGGCGCTGCTCGACCACAAGGTGCTGC
>CAMLQG010000028.1 GCA_946482075.1 uncultured Erythrobacteraceae bacterium | reverse complement strand
TGCGCTTCTCGGCGACGATCGGGCCCTTGCCGTCGATCGGGTTGCCGAGGCCGTCGACCACGCGGCCGAGCAGGCCCTTGCCGACCGGAACGTCCACGATGGTGCCGGTGCGCTTGACGCTGTCGCCTTCCTTGATCTCGGCGTCAGAGCCGAAGATCACGACGCCGACATTGTCGGCTTCGAGGTTGAGAGCCATGCCCTGCACGCCATTGGCGAATTCGACCATCTCGCCGGCCTGGACCTTGTCGAGGCCGTGGATGCGGGCGATACCGTCACCCACCGAGAGCACGGAGCCCACTTCGCTCACCTGCGCTTCGGAACCGAAGCTGGCGATCTGGTCCTTGATGACCTTCGAGATTTCTGCGGCGCGGATTTCCATGTTCAGCCTTTCAGCCTTTCATCGCTTGGGCGAGAGAATTGAGACGAGTACGGATGGAGCTGTCGATCCGCTTGGAACCGATGGTGACGACGAGGCCGCCAAGCAGTTCGGGATCGACGCGGGTCTTGATCTTCACGGTGCGGCCTTCGCGCGCCTTCAGCCTTTCCTGAAGGGTGGAGACCTGATCGTCGGACAGCGGATGAGCGCTGGCCACCTCGGCCGTCACTTCACCGCGCTGAGCAGCGGCGATGGTGTGGAACGCCTTGATCATGCCCGGCAGGGCCGACAAGCGACGGTTCTGCGCGAGCACGCCGAGGAACTTGCGGGTCAGCTCCGCGAGGCCGAGGACGCTGGAAACGGCATCCATCGCCTTGCCGGCATCGGCGCGGCCGATTTCGGGGTTGCGGATGAGGGCGGACAGATCCTGCGATTCGGCGAGCGCCGCATCGAGC
Organism: uncultured Erythrobacteraceae bacterium; assembly: GCA_946482075.1. The sequence goes on along the minus strand of CAMLQG010000028.1, from coordinate 34,697 downwards.
TTTTCGAGATCGGATTCGACCGCGCTGACAGCGCCTGCCTCCGAAGCGAGATCGAACAGAGCCGAAGCGTAACGGCCTGCGAGGCTAGCCTGAATACCGGCGGAAATCTCCACGCGAAGGGGTCCTTTTCGGGTCCGGAAGAAACGGATGTCTTCCCTTGCCATGAAAGGCCGAAAACGGCCCCTCCGGCAAAGATTGCGCGCGCCTAGCATCGAGGTTCCGACAACGCAACCCGAGTCGGGGTCTTATATTGCCGTTCATGCTGCAAAGCGGCGAAAACTTGTGAGCGGGCGACACTCCACCCTCTTCGTCATTGCGAGCGGAGCGAAGCAATCCAGAGCGTTTGCGCGCCGGGCTCTGGATTGCTTCGTCGCTCTACTCCTCGCAATGACGGGCAAGCAGGCGGCCCTACTCCCCCGGCGCCTTGCAGCTATAGATCAGCCGCTCATTCGGCTGCTGCGGCAGCATGGCGAGAAGCGCCGCCTGCCGTTCGCCCAGGCTTTGCGCCGCCGCCGCTCCCCCGCCGCAGGCCGGCGCTTCCACCTTCGCGCGCTCGGCCCGCACGGCGTCCATCGCGGTGCGGCCGAGGAGATAGCGTTCGGTGCGATATTCGGACCTGTCGGGATCATAGCGCGCGACGATCACCGAATCCTCGTCGTTGGGCACGAGCACGCGGCTCCACCGTCCGTCCGCCAGCCCATACTGGGTGCGGTCGTTGACGCAGCCGTCCTGCTGCCATTTGAGCGGCACGTCGGTGACTTCGGTGCTGGTGACGCGGCTCCGCGCGCTATCGAAGGTGCAGACCATCGCCGTGTCGCTCTTCTTCGGCGCGATCGGCCTGGCTGCGGTGCGCGGCGCATGTTTGAGAGCGGCGACTGCACGCTCCTCGATGGCGTCCATGCTCGGCCGCGTGAACCAGGCGGTGAGAATGGCGAGGAGCGCGAGAGCCGCAAGCCCGCTCGCGATCTTCATCCGGCGGCGATCGCCACGCCCCTGCGCCTGCATCGCGGCGACGCCTGCCAGGATAGCCGCGGCCAGCATCAGCCCGGCCAGAGCCATGCCGTTCTCGCGCTCGGCGATCACCTCGAGCGTGGCCTTGCCGCGCGCTTCCTCGCGCAGATGCTCGCGCTCGGCTTCCTGGCGGGCGGCAATCTCCATCGAGCGGCGCGCGTCGGCTTCGGTGCGCTCGCGTTCTGCCGCATCCAGTTCGGCCAGGCTGCGGCAGGGCATGGCGGCAACGACGGGGGCGATCTGGTTCTCGCGCAGGAAGGGCAGGATCTCGCGCGCGGAGACGGCGAAGTAGAATTCCGCGTCCGCATCCTGCGTTTCCGCGCCGAAGCTGTTCACACCCACCACGCGTCCGCAACTGTCGAGCAACGGGCCGCCGCTATTGCCGCGCGCGATGGGCGCGGTGTGGAGCACGGTGTCGAAGCTGCGCGACGGCCGCTCGCCCGATACGAAGCCGCTGCTCTTCACCGGCGGCTGCGAGCGGAACACGTCCGCGATGGTCAGACCCTGCGCGCGATCGACATTCATCGGATAGCCCACGGAGACCACCGCCGTACCATCGCCTGGTGGGACCGACGCGATGGCGAGCGGCGGCAGGCGCAGCGGCTTCTCCGTCTCGATCAGGGCCAGATCGTTGCGGGGTGAGTAGGCGAGCAGTTTGCCCGGCACCGCTTCGCTGCCTTCAGGCGGGACGATCGCGATGGAGAGACCGGCGACCGAGGCGAGATCGGCCACGACATGGGCGTTGGTGAGGATCTTGGTGGAAGTGACCGCGAAGCCGGTGCCGTGGGACACGGGGAACAACTCGCTCCCATCCTGTCCCACGATGACCACGCGCACCACGCCGCGCGCGGCGGCCGTGATGTCGGACGGGTCCGCGCGCGTGGGTGTGGGCAGCGCGAAGCCTGCCGCCAGCAGGAGCAGGCAGGCGAGAGTCTTCAGGATCAGTCTGTGGGCCAGAATCTCAGCGCGCATCGGCGCCTATGTGACGCGGCGCGCGGCTGCGCGCAACCGGATCGACAAAGCGTTCCACTTTGACCGGCGTGGCCTTGAAGGCGGGCGTACGGGAACGGGGATCCACCGCAGTGCCGGTGAGCACATTGGCTTCGGGATAATAGGCCAGCACCGCGCCGCGCGCGACGTCGTGCGCCTTGATCGTCACACCTTCCATCCGCCCGTGGTCGGAGACGAGCGTGGCCCTGTCCCCTTCGGCGAGCCCGGCTTCGGCAATGTCTTCCTCGTTCATCATCACGGTCATCCGGCTCGCTCCGCCGCGATAGCTGTCGGTCCGTTCGTAGATGATCGAGTTGAACTGCCCTTCCGAACGCACCGTGGTGAGCATCAGTCCGCTTTCGGGCAAGGCGGGGAGGGGGCGGGCAACGAATTGCGCCTTGCCGCCCGGCATCTTGAATTCCGGCGTGTGGAGCAGGCGGTTGGCGATATGGAATTCGCGCTTCGCCACGTCGATATCGGCCAGTTCCTCCATTCCCGGCACGATCCGGGCGATAGCTTCCCTGATATGGCGGTGGTGGCGGAAGGCGGCGAAATCGATCTTGCTGCCGGGCAGCAGGCGCTGAGCGAGGTCCGCCAGGATCGCGACTTCGGGCCGGACATTGTCCAGCCGGTCGATTCCGCCATCGGACAGGCGCACGAAGTTGAACATCGATTCCTGGGTGGTCGGCTCCCACTCCTCGTCCCGCGCGGTGACGGGCAGGATGATCGTCTCGCCGTCGACCGCTTCGACATGGCCGCGATTGATCGTGGTGGTGAGGAACAGCTTGAAGCCGATCCCGTCCATCGCGGCTTGCGCGAAGGCACGGTTGGGCGTGGCTTCCAGCAGATTGCCGCCCATGATCACCGCGGCATCTATATGGCCGTCGCGCGCCGCTTCCAGCGCGGCCATCGTGTCATAGCCCTTGGTGGTCGGCAGAGTGATGCCGAAGCCGCGTTCGATCGCGTCCATCACGTCCCGGGCGAGCACCGGCTTCACCCCGATCGTGCCGATGCCCTGGACGTTGGAATGGCCGCGCAGCGGCAGCATACCCGCGCCGGGCCGGCCGATATGGCCCGTCAGCAGCGCGAGGCAGGCGATAGCTTCCACCGTATCGCTGCCATTGGTGTGGTGGGTGATCCCCATGCCCCAGGCGAAGACGGCGTTCCCGGCCCTGGCGATCTTGTGGGCGACCTTGCGGATATCCTCCTGCGCCAGCGCGCAGCCGCGCGTGATCTCGTCCCAGCCGGTGGCGAGGATGTCCGCCTTGTAGGCGTCGAAGCCCAGCGTGTGCGCGGCGATGAAATCGCGCGCTTCGAGACCCTCTTCCAGGATCGCCTTGGCCAGCCCTTTCAGCAGCGCGGCATCGCCATTGATGCGCGGCTGGAGATAGTCGCTGGCGATCCAGTCGCCGCCTTTGAGCAGCGAACGCGGGCTCTTGGGCAGCGCGAAGCGGACGAGGCCCGCTTCCTTCGCCGGGTTGACCATGATGACTTCACCGCCCCGGTCGCGGCAGGCCTTGAGCTTGTGGATGAAGCGCGGATGGTTGGAAGACGGGTTCGCGCCGATCACCAGGAACAGGTCCGCATGTTCGAGATCGGCCAGCTCCACCGTGGCGGTGCCGGTGCCGATCGTGCTTTTCAGCCCGACGCCGGTCGCCTGGTGGCAGTAATAGGAGCAGTTGTTGACGTTGTTGGTGCCCCAGGCGCGCGCGAGAAGCTGGAACAGGAAGCCCGCTTCGTTGGATGAGCGGCCCGAACTGTAGAACAGTCCGCGATCCGGCGCTGTATCGCCCAGCACATGGGCCGCGCGGGCCAGCGCCCAGTCCCACTCTACCGGGCGATAGCGATCGTCTCCGGCATATTTATGGAGCGGAGTGGCAAGCCGGCCGAGATGCTCGAGTTCGTGCCCGTCCAGCTCCGCAAAATCCGCAAGGGGATGGGCGAGGACATCGAGCGGGATCGGCTGCTGGATATCGGTCGACTGCGCCTGGATCGACTTGTTGCAGACGGCCGGGAACTCGCCCAGCTCGTTCACCATGCCGCCCGCCTGGCCGCCCATGCCCAGCGCGCAGGCCTTGCAGGTATTGTGCGAGGTCAGCGCCTTGGCGCTGTTCTTCAGCCCCATGCGCCGCGCCGTCGACAGCGCGTAGAGGATCTTCTTCGTCCCGCCGCCGATGATGGGCTTGCTCACGTCACCTCTCGCACCAGGGCGGATACACCCCGTTTTCTGCCGATATATGCGCTTCTCCGGCTTTGACCGCAAGAAACGGGACGCATGCGCCCGCGCATCCCTATATAGGAAAGGCATGAATATCAGCGATCCCCACGCGCTCGCGGAGATGCGGCGGGCCTTCGACGCGCGCGATCGGGCAGCAGACGGCCGCTTTGTCGCGGCGGTGAAAAGCACCGGCATCTATTGCCGTCCGAGCTGCCCCGCGCGCCGCCCGCTGCCGGAAAATGTCGAATTCTTCGCCCAGGCCGAAGCGGCCGTCGCGGCCGGTTATCGCGCCTGCAAGCGCTGTCTGCCCGATGATGTCTCGCGCGACGAGGAAGCGGTGGCGCGCGCGCGCGCTGCGATCGAAGAGGCGGAGGACGCGCCGGGCCTCGCCGAACTGGCCGCGCTCACTGGCTATTCCGCCACGCATTTCCAGCGCGTGTTCAAGCGCCGCGTCGGCCTGTCGCCAGCCGCCTATGCCCGCGCGCTGAAGGCCGAACGCGCGGAAGCTCTGCTCGAAGCCGGCGCGCCGGTGACCGAGGCGATCCACGGCGCGGGCTTCTCTGCCCCCTCGCGCTTCTATGCCGCGATGGAAGGACGGCTGGGCATGAGCCCGTCCGCCTGGGCGCGCGGCGGAGCGGGGGTGACGATCCGCTGGGCCGTGGTGCAGACCTCGCTCGGCGACATGCTGGTCGCCGCGACGGAGAAGGGCGTATGCCGCCTCTCCTTCAACGAAGGCCGCGAGGCGCTGGAGCAGCGCTTCCCCAAGGCGCGGCTGGAGCCGGGCGACAGGAATTTCGGCGAGCTGGTCAACCGGATCGTGCAGGCGGTCGAGCATCCCGGCAGCGATCCCGACATTCCGCTGGATGTCTGCGGCACCGCCTTCCAGGAAGCCGTCTGGCGCGAATTGCGCCGCATCCCGGCGGGCGAGACCCGCAGCTATGCCGAACTCGCCGCCGCTGCCGGAAATCCGAAAGCCGTGCGCGCGGTGGGCAGCGCGAACGGCGCGAACCCGGTGGCGGTGCTGGTCCCCTGCCATCGCGTGGTGCGCACAGGCGGCGATCTCGGCGGCTATGCCTATGGTCCCGCGATCAAGGCGGAACTGCTGCGGAGGGAAGGGCGGGGCTGAGACCTGGAAGGATGTTGGTCCTTATCCCGTTCTCATCCGTAACCTTGTCATTGCGAGCGGAGCGAAGCAATCCAGAGCGACTCTCGTTCCGCTCTGGATTGCTTCGTTGCTTCGCTCCTCGCAATGACGAATGGACCAACCTACGGATGCAAAAGGGATAAGGACCAAGGATGTTGCTATCCAATCAGGATAGACTCTGCGCCTCAAAACCGGAATTGGCCGCCTTCCGGAATGCGAGCGGCGACATGTTGAGCTTGGTCTTGAATTTGGTGCTCATATGCGCGGCCGATTTGAAGCCGGCGGCAAGCGCGATCTGCTGAAGGGAGATCGCGGCCATTTCCGGGTTGAGCAGCCAGGATCGGACCGCGCCGATGCGGGTATCCCATAGTATCTCGGAAAAAGACGTTCCCCTGCGAAGCGTGAGGTAGTTGATCGTGCGCGCCGCGATGCCGACGCTGTCGGCCGTCGAACGCAGATCGATCAGACTGTTCGAAAAATTATGCCTGATATGCTGCACGACGGCATCGAACTTGTCGTCGCTGCTCATGCTGTCCTGCGGTCGCCCGGACAGATTCAACGCATGGCGAAGCCTGTTCACCATCAGGGTGAACAGGCTCTTGGACGTCTTGATTCCCAGTTCGTCGCCGCATTCCAACAGCAGCAGCAACACGCGCTTGATCGTGTCGTACTCGTTCGAGCGAACGACCATCGGCCCCTTGTTGAGACGTCGATTGGGGTCGATCGCATGGCCCGGGATATGCGTGTAGATCACTTTGAACGGCGCTTCCTCGCTCGGCAGGTGTTCCACCGTGTATGGCAGGTTCATCGACAGCAGAGTCATCTGGCCCGCCTCGACCGGGATCGTGTTCCCGGCCTGGGTCACGATCATTGCCCCGCTTTCGACGAACGAGACGGCGAATTCGTCACCCGGCGTCCGGCGGGCATCGGCCGCCGTCCTGCGCAGGACATATCGATCGTAAGAAGTATGCGAGTAGACCTGGAAAGGGCCTTTCGCGCCTTTCTCGAAGCTTACGCGAAAAAGCTGGCCATCTTCCACGGGTTCGGGATGGCCGAAATTGTGTTCTCGCCGGCTTCGTTCGACATAGCGTTGAGCCTTCGCCCGATCGAACGGGCCGACGAACGACAATATCGGCTTTCGCATGATATCTCTCCAGTCGACCACCGCGATATTTTCGGTCACGCGCAAGAAGGGCTCGATCCTTCGCCTTATATCCTTCTTTTGCAAGGCTTCGCAGAGGCGAGGTGAATAAATCTTTCTTCTGAGCGCAAATCAAGCTGCCTTTATGGGCCTCTGCCGGCTTCGCGCCTATCAAATAGCGGTGTGACAAGATCAAATGGTCACGGCGGAGAGGCCCCGATGCGCAGCTTGGTTTCCACAAACGGGAAGATTTCGCCTGCCGCGCGCAATTCCTTGGCAAAAATATCCTCGCGCGAATTCTTTGAAGGCGATCTGGAAGTCGAGGCGAGATCCACCGGAAATTTCGGCTTCTACAAGGCACTTCAATATCCGGTTGCGTTGACGCGACTATCCGCATCCTACTGCCGCTTGGGTTATCGCCGGGGGTGGGCTCATATACGGCGGAATCAAGTCGGCTTTCGGGTGATCTGGTTCGTCCAGAAGGGTTCCTTGCAGGTGACTCGCTCGTTCGGGAACAACATTGTCGAGGCTGGCCAGGCGACCTTTATCGATTCAAACACTCCCTTTTATGCGAAAACGCGCTGCGACGAGCATGGCGAGTACGAGTCCTTCCAACTGATGGTCCCGGGTTATCTGTTTTTCCCCTTCCTCCAGGAAGCAGATCGGCTGGCTCGACCGCTCGATCTGTCCGGACCCGAAGCTTCGACAATACGGGAGATCGTCAGCCTGCTCGGACGGACGGGAGAGCGCATGTCGCAGCAGGTTGCGTCCTCGCTTTCGGAAGGGCTGCTGGCATCCATTGCGGATCTGCTCGAACAGCAGAACGCACTCGTCGCCCGGAATGATCGCCGCGGGGCCGAACGTTTCGCGGAATTCCAGAGCTACATCGAAGGGAATCTCGAAGACCCGTCTCTGTCGCTCGAAAGCACCGTCGCGCATCTCGGAGTATCCGCCCGCTATCTCGGCTACGTCCTGCAGGCGAATGACACGACCTTCTCCAAGATCCTCTGGAAGGGACGTCTTCAGCGCGCTCGCGATCGGCTGCGGAATTCGTGTCCCGACGTTTCCATCGAACAGATCGCGAAATCGTCGGGCTTCAAGACATCGGCCCATTTCAGCCGTCTATTCAAAGCCGAATTTGCGATAACCCCTTCATTATACCGCAAAAGAAGTATCGATTCCTGCAGCGGGAATTCCGTCGCATCGACATCGATTGAGATCACCAAGCCGCTGGGAGACTGACATGGCCAAGTTGATATTCTTTTTGAAGCGCAAGCCGGGAATTACGCCTGCGGAATTCCGAGAGCACTATGAGCAGAGTCATTCCCGCTTTGCTCAGAAATATATCGGGCATCTTCTCACGGGGTATGTGAGGAACTATCCGACCTTCGCCGCGCTGGACCCGAGCAACGTTCCGGAAGGAAGCGAGCCGGCCTTTTACGATATCGGTTATGACGCGATCACCGAGATGCGGGTGAAGGACATGGCCGCCGTGGAAGAGATCGGGCGGATATTCAACGATCCGGAGATCCAGCCCATCCTCAAGGCGGACGAGCGCAAGTTCCTCGACGACAGCAAGACCGTGATGATCATCTGTGATGAAGCCGACACGGGCGTCGACTTCTTCGCCGAGCCGGACCCCGTTCTACCCTGAACTGATCGCCCTTGGGTTCGAGGGGGCGGCACTCTCCCCTCCCGTGAAGGGGAGGGGAGAGCAGGTACGCGACATCGAAACGCAGATCGTCCGTGTTTACAATCGATACAATCGTCAAAGCGAGGGGGGCTTCAGCCCCCCTTTTCAATCCGGCTCCGCCTTCGCCCTGGCGCGCTGATAGGCCGGGCGTTCGGCGATCCGCGCGAGGTAGTCTTCCGTATTCGGCAGGTCCGCCAGCGTGTCGCCGGTGAAATTGCGCATCGTGGTCAGCGGGAACATCATCATGATGTCGGCCGTGGTCAGCTCTGCTCCGCCGAAGAATTCCGCCTCGCTCAGCCGCTGTTCTATCATCGCCCAGGCACGGTGCTTGCGGTCGTCCAGGAAGGCTGCTCCGGCATCGGAGACGCCCGCCATGGCGAGGATCATCTTGCCCATCATGTTGGGCATCAGCGTCGCATTGGCGAAATGATACCAATAAAGATGGTGCGGAAAGTCCGCGCTGTCGACCGGCGGGACCAGCCGGCCGTCGCCGTATTTCGCGACGATGTAATCGGTGATCGCACCGGTTTCGCCAAGCACGACGTCGCCATCCGTCATCACCGGCGCGATGCCCATCGGATGCAGCGCCTTGTAGTCGTCAGGCGCCAGCATGTTGTCTTCGCGCCGCAGATAGAGCTTCACCTCGTAATCGAGGCCCAGTTCCTCGCACAGCCAGACGACACGATCGGATTGCGAGACGCGCAGGTGGTGGATGGTCAGCATTTCGATTCCCTCTTCCCGAACAGTTCAGACGAAACTGTACGGGTCGATGTCGATTGTCACGCGCACACCGGGGGGTAGGGCGACGCCAGACAACCATTCGCGCAGCAATTGCTGTATTTCGACAAATCGCCGCGCATTCACCAGCAGGCGATAGCGGTAGCGCCCGCGCAGCAGGGACAGGGGCGCAGGGGCGGGGCCCAGGATCATCGTGTCGGGTGCATTGGGCCGCGTGCCGCCGATGGCACGGGCTGCCTCGCGCGCTTCGGCCTCGTCCTCCGAGGACACGATGATCGCGGCCCAGCGGCCGAAAGGCGGGGCGCCGGCCTGACGGCGCGCGTCGGTTTCCGCCGCATAGAACTCGTCGCGATTGCCCGAAGCGAGCGCCGCGATCACCGGCGCGTCGGGGTGACGGGTCTGGATCAGCACTTCGCCCGGCTTGGTGCCGCGCCCGGCGCGGCCGGCGACCTGGGCGATCTGCTGATAGGTGCGCTCGCCCGCCCGCAGATCGCCGCCTTCCAGGCCGAGATCGGCATCGACCACGCCCACCAGCGTCAGTTCCGGGAAGTGGAAGCCCTTGGTGACGAGCTGCGTGCCGACGATCACGTCGATCAGCTTCTCCTCCGCTGCCGCGACGAATTCCGCCGCGCGTTCCGTGGAATTGAGCGTATCCGACGTGACCACCGCGACACGGGCTTCGGGCAGCAGTTCCGCCACTTCGTCCGCTATGCGTTCCACTCCCGGCCCGCAAGCGACAAGGCAATCGGGCGTCCCGCATTCGGGGCAGGCTTCGGGCGGCGGAGTCTCGTGTCCGCAATGATGGCAGGCCAGCCGGTGCGACAGGCGGTGTTCGACCAGCCAGGCGGTGCAGTTGGGGCACTGGAAGCGATAGCCGCAATGGCGGCACAACGTCAGCGGCGCATAGCCGCGCCGATTGAGGAACAGCAGCGATTGTTCGCCGCGCTCCAGCCGGGCCTTCAACTCCTCGACCAGCCGGGGCGCGAGCCAGCGACCGCGCTCGGGCTGTTCGCTGCGCAGGTCCACGATGTCGATCGCCGGCATCTGCGCGCCGCCGAAACGCGCGGGCAAGTCAATCTTCTCGTAGATGCCGCTTTCCGCCATCTGCAGGCTTTCGAGCGCCGGCGTGGCGCTGGCGAGGATGACGGGCACGCTTTCGAACCGCGCGCGCATCACCGCCACGTCGCGCGCATTGTAGCGCACGCCGTCATCCTGCTTGAACGAGACTTCGTGTGCTTCGTCCACCACGATCAGGCCGAGACGGTCATAGGGCAGGAACAGCGCGGAGCGCGCGCCGACCACGACCTGCGCCTCGCCTCGCGCCACCGCGCGCCAGGCGCGGCGCCGCTCGGTCGATTTCAGGGAACTGTGCCAGACCACGGGCGCGCCGCCGAAGCGCTGTTCGAAGCGGTGGAGGAAGTTTGCGGTCAGCGCGATCTCGGGCAGCAGGACGAGCACCTGCCGGCCTTTGCGCAACGCTTCTGCCACCGCTTCGAAATAAACCTCGGTCTTGCCCGATCCCGTCACGCCGTCGAGCAGGAAAGGCGCGAACTTGCCGCCATCCACCGCATCCACGAAGCGGGCGGCAGCTTCGGCCTGTTCCACGCTGAGTTCCGGCGCGGCGAAATCGGGATCGGCACGCGGGAAAGGCCGGTCGCAATCGACCGCGACCGGCTCCAGCACGCCGGCCGAAACCAGCCCGCGCAGCACGCCGTCCGATACGCCCGCGATTTCCGCCAGTTCGCGGATCGTCGCCTGTTCGCCCTGCAGCAGGTCGAGCGCGATCTCGCGCTGGGGAGTCATCCGGTCCGGCAACTGGCCCGACAGGCGATATTCGGTGATCGTGCCCGAGCCTTTGAGCGCACCCCCGCTGGACAGCACCATGCGCGCCACCGAAGCGAGCGGGGCGCAGTAGTAATCCGCCGCCCATTCCACCAGGCGGCGCAGTTCGGCTTTCAGCGGTGGCACTGGCAGCACGCCCAGCAGTGGGCGCAGCTTGCTGTCGGGCACCGAATTGGCGGGCAGCCGCTCCGGCTCCCAGGCGATGCCGATCACTTGCCGGGGGCCGAGCGGGGCGGCCACCACCGATCCCGGCTTGACATCCATACCGTCCGGGACTCGATAATCGAGCGGGCCGAGCGCGGCGTTGAGGATGAGGAGTCGGGCGCGGTTCATGATGGGGATGCTCTAGATATGGTCTGGAGTGGTGGGAAGCGACAAGGATAAGGGCGCAGATATGACCGCAATTTCGGATGTGCAGTTCGGACGCCGCAGCTTTCTCGCGGGCGTGGCCGCCGGCGGCGTGCTCGCGCTGCCCGCCTGTTCCACCATGCAGAGCTTCAGCCTGACCGAGACGATCCGCCGCCTGCTGATCCTGTCGAGCGAGCGCGCCTTCATGCGGATGACGGCGCCCGGCGGGTTCTGGGACCAGAAGATGGCCGAACTGGGACTGGGCGACCTGCTCGGCAGGCGCGGCGACACGTTGACCGGCATTCTCACGTCCGCGCTGTTGAAGCAGCGGATGGAACGCGCCTTCTCCCGCATGGCGGAACGCGGGGCCGATCGCGCCGCGCCGGTCGTGGCCGATGCGGTGCGCACGATCGGCATCGCCAATGCCGAAGCGCTGCTGCGCGGCGGGCCATCCGCCGCCACCGCCTTCCTGCGCCAGCAGATGGCCGGCCGGCTGATCGAAGTCATGGTGCCCGAACTGACCGATGCGCTGCGCGTGGCGGACGATCCGCTGGTCGCCCAGGCGCTCGCCGGGCTGATCGGCACGGACCCCGCGCGCCTCGCGAACGAGTTCGCCGACAGAGTGGATGATGTGATCTGGACGGAGATCGGCCGGGAGGAGGAGAATATCCGTTCCGACCCGCGCAGCACGAACGATCCGTTGATCAAGGGGGTTCTCCACGCCCGCTGATCCCTGCCGCCGCCGCCCGGCTGGCATGTCGCGGCGGGGGCGCATATAGCGGCAGGGAATCAGACCTTCGGAGCACATCATGAAATTCTTTGTCGATACTGCCGAAATCTCCGAGATCGAGGATCTCGCCGCCACCGGCCTGCTCGACGGGGTCACCACCAATCCTTCGCTGATCGCCAAGTCCGGCCGGGATTTCATCGAAGTGACGAAGGAAATCTGCGCGCTGGTGGATGGCCCGGTCAGCGCGGAAGTGGTCGCGCTCGATCATCCGACCATGCTGAAGGAAGCCGAAGTGCTGCGGAAGATCGCGGACAATGTCTGCATCAAGGTGCCGCTCACGATCGACGGCCTCAAGACCTGCAAGGCGCTGACGGGCGAAGGCACGATGGTCAACGTCACCCTGTGCTTTTCCGCCAACCAGGCGCTGCTGGCCGCCAAGGCGGGCGCGACGTTCATCTCGCCTTTCATCGGCCGGCATGACGACAACGGGTTCGACGGGATCGAGCTTATCGAAGATATCCGCCTGATCTACGACAATTACGCCTATGCGACCGAGATCCTCGCGGCGTCGATCCGCCATCCGGTGCATGTGCTGCAATGCGCGAAGATCGGCGCGGACGTCGCCACCATGCCGCCCGCCGTCATCCGCGGGCTGTTCAAGCATGTGCTGACCGACAAGGGCATCGAAGGCTTCCTGGCCGACTGGGCCAAGACCGGCCAGACGATCCTCAAGTGATTCCATCCTGAAGTAGCGCGACGCAAGGGCTTGGCAGAAGAGAACCCCCTCGACCGTTTCCGCAGCGCGCTGGTCGGCGCGTCGCGCGCGCTCGGCCGCGATGCGGAACTCGATGTCGCCTGGACCACGGACACGCCTTCGCAGACCAACAAGCTGGTGCGCGTGCCGATGCCGCCGCGCGGGCTGCCGCGCGAGCAGGCGGTGGAAGCGCGCGGTTTCGCCGACAGTTTCGCGCTGCGCCAGCGCCATCACGACGCTGCCCTCCACACGCGCAATGCGCCGACCGAGCCTGCCGCGCGCGCCTGCTACGATGCGATCGAGACGGTACGCTACGAAGCGCTGGGTTCGAACGATTACGCAGGCATCCGCCAGAACCTCGACGCAGCCCTGATGGTGCGCATGGGCAACGATCCAATCACGCGCGCGGGCAATGCCGATGAAGTTCCGGTACAGGCCGCGCTCGCCCTGCTGCTGCGCGAGAAGCTGACCGGGCAGCCGGTTCCCGCAGTCGCGGAGAAAGGCGTCGAGATGCTGCGCGCCTGGATCGAGGATAAGGCCAGCGACGATATCGACGCGCTGAAGAATGCGATCGAGGACCAGGAAGCCTTCCAGTCGCTCTCGCTCGACATGCTGCGCCATCTGGAACTCACCGAGGCCGAGGATCTGGAACGCGAGCAGGGCGACGATACCGACGAAGAGGAAGGTATCGACGAGGGCGAGGAGCAGGACGACCAGGGGGACGATGGCGAGGAGCAGGACCAGCGCGGCGAGATCGCCGGCCAGCCCAGCGAAGGCGACGAGACGAGCGACGCCGAGACCGATCCCGACCAGGATGGCGAGATGGGCGAAGCCGACATGGGCGACGAAGGCGAGGACGGCATGCTCCCCGTCCGGCCGAACCGCCCGTGGACCGAGTTTCCGGACAATTTCGACTACAAGGTCTTCACCACCCGCTTCGACGAGATCGTGGGCGCCGAGGAATTGTGCGACGAAGAGGAACTCACCCGCCTGCGCGCTTATCTCGACAGCCAGCTGACCGGATTGCAGGGCGTGGTGACGCGGCTCGCCAATCGCCTCCAGCGCCGGCTGATGGCGCAGCAGAACCGCAGCTGGGATTTCGACCAGGAGGAAGGGCTGCTGGATGCCGCGCGGCTGGCCCGCGTGATCGTCTCGCCCGGCCATTCGCTGTCCTACAAGATGGAGAAGGATGTCGAGTTCAAGGACACGGTGGTGACCTTGCTGATCGACAATTCCGGCTCGATGCGCGGGCGGCCCATCTCGATCGCGGCGATCAGCGCGGACGTGCTCGCCCGCACGCTGGAACGCTGCGGCGTGAAGGTGGAGATCCTCGGCTTCACCACGCGCGCCTGGAAAGGCGGGCAGAGTCGCGAGGCCTGGCTGGCGGAAGGCAAGCGCGCCCAGCCCGGCCGCCTCAACGACCTCAGGCATATCATCTACAAGAAGGCGGACGAACCCTGGCGCCGCGCGCGCAAGAATCTCGGCCTGATGATGCGCGAAGGGCTGCTCAAGGAGAATATCGACGGCGAAGCGCTGCTCTGGGCGCATGAGCGGCTGCTCGGCCGTTCGGAGGATCGCCGCATCCTGATGGTCATCTCCGACGGCGCGCCGGTGGACGATTCCACGCTGAGCGTGAACAGCGCCGGCTATCTCGAACAGCATCTGCGCAAGGTGATCGACTGGATCGAGCGGTTGAGCCCGGTCCAGCTCGTCGCCATCGGCATCGGCCACGACGTGACGCGGTATTACAAGCGGGCGGTAACGATCATGGATGTGGAGCAGCTGGGCGGCACGATCATCGAGCAGTTGGCCGGCCTGTTCGAAGTGGAATAGCTTATCGTCATCGCGAGGGCCGAAGGCCCGCGGCGATCCAGAGCCGGATTGTGCCGCTCTGGATTGCCGCGCGACCTGTCGGTCGCTCGCAATGACGGCAAGGGACGTTCGCTCCGCTTGACCAATCCCGGCCGGCCCGTGCAAAGCGCGCGCCATGACCTATGCCGCGCCGCTGACGCTGTTCAACAGCCTGACCCGCCAGCTCGAAGCGTTCGAGCCCGTCCATCCGGGCGAGGCGCGCGTCTATTCCTGCGGGCCGACGGTCTACAACTATCCCCATATCGGCAATATGCGGGCCTATGTCTTCGCGGATATCCTCGGCCGCACGCTGAGCTGGAAAGGCTATGCGCTCAAGCACGTCATCAACATAACCGATGTCGGCCATCTGACCGATGACGCGGATGCGGGCGAGGACAAGCTGGAGAAGGCGGCGGCCGAACGCGCACAGTCGATCTGGGATATCGCCCGGCATTATACCGAGGCATACTGGGCCGATATCAAGGCGCTCAACATCCGCCAGCCGATGGAATGGTCGGTCGCGACGGATTACGTGCCGGCGATGATCGAATTCGCGAAGAGCATCGCGGACAAGCATTGCTACGAGCTGGAGAGCGGCCTCTATTTCGATGTCTCGACCGTGGCCGATTACGGCCGGCTTGCGCGTCTTCGCGAAAACGAAGATGCGGAAGGCCGCATTGATGAAGTCGAAGGCAAGCGCCACCCGGCCGATTTCGCGATCTGGCGCAGGACGCCCGAAGGCGAGACGCGACAGATGGAATGGGATTCCCCCTGGGGCCGCGGCGCGCCGGGCTGGCATCTCGAATGCTCGGTGATGTCGGGCAAGCTCTTGGGCTTCCCGTTCGACATCCACACCGGCGGGATCGACCATCGCGAGATCCATCATCCCAACGAGATCGCGCAGAACCAGGCCTTCTGCTGCACCAACGGGCTGGACGTGCCCGGCAACAGCGGCGCGAAGCTGTGGATGCACAACAATTTCCTGGTCGAACGCTCGGGCAAGATGAGCAAGAGCTCGGGCGAATTCCTTCGCCTCCAGCTGCTGATAGACAAGGGCTACCACCCGCTCGCCTACCGCATGATGTGCCTTCAGGCGCATTACCGCAGCGAGCTGGAGTTTTCGTGGGATGGTCTCGGCGCGGCGCTCACGCGGCTGAAGCGGATGGTGATGGCGGTGGGGCAGCTCAATCCTCCCCGGCACGGGGAGGGGGACCATGCGCAGCATGGTGGAGGGGGTTCTCCTCCGGATGCAGCGCCTGACCGACAGCCCCCTCCACCGCCTGCGGCGGTCCCCCTCCCCGTGCCGGAGAGGATGAGCGGATTGATCGAGCGCTTCGATGCGGCTGTCTCGGACGATCTCAATACCTCGGTGGCGCTGACCGTGTTCGACGAAGTGCTGGCGCTGAAGAAGGTTGATCCGGGCGAGAAATTGGCCGTGATTGCCGCGATGGATAGTGTGCTCGGGTTGAACCTGCTTTCTCTCGATCGCGTCGATCTGCGCATCCGGCCCAAATCCGCCACCATCGCCGAGGCCGAGGTCGAAGCCGCGATGGACCGCCGCAGGGCAGCACGAGAGGAGAAGGATTTCGCCGCGTCCGACGCGGTGCGCGATGAACTCGCCGCACAGGGCATCGAGGTGATGGACGGCGATCCGCTGGGCTGGGAATGGAAGCTGGGCTAAGATTTGTCCTGGAAATCCCGATTTTCGTTCGTGCTGAGCTTGTCGAAGCACAGTTCTTCTTTTCTAGTGGCGGCAAAGCGAAAAGCGGTCCTTCGACAAGCTCAGGACGAACGGTGATTTGGGATCGCGCCGCTGGAGAGAACATGAACAAGACCACCGCCGTCTTCCCCGCGCCCGCGCGCCCGCTGCTCGAAGGCCGGCTGCCCGACTGGCTGGACGTCACCTATTTCGCCTCGCCGGCCGAACTGCTGGAACTCGCGCCGCGCGCGGAGATCGGCTGGTTCGATATGATGGACGTGTCCTGGTACGATCAGGCGCTGCGCCGGGCGGAGAAGCTGCGCTGGCTGGTGACGCTGGGGGCAGGCGTGGACTTCATGCCGCTCGACCTGCTGATGGAACGCGGGGTGGTCATCACCAAGGGCACGGGCATCAACGCCGCGCCGATCGCGGAATATATCGTGATGGGCATGCTGGCGATCGCCAAGAACTACCCGGAAGTGCTGCGGATGCGAGGCGCGCGGGAATGGCCGATCGAAGCACCGGGCAGGCGGCAGCTCGCCGGCAGCCGGGCGCTGATCATCGGCCATGGTTCCATCGGGCGCGAACTCGAGCGCCGGTTGCAGGCGTTCGACGTCCAGGTGACGGGCGTGACGCGTTCGGGCTCGGGCGGGACGCTCAAGCCCGACGAATGGCAGGCGCGCGTCGGCGAGTTCGATTGGATCGTGCTGGCGGCGCCCGCGACCGACGAGACGCGGCATATCGTCGGCGAGGCGGAGATCGCGGCGATGAGGCCCGAAGCGGTGCTGGTGAATGTCGCGCGGGGAACGCTGATCGATCAGGCTGCGCTGACCCGGGCGCTGGCCGAAAGGCGCATCGCGGCCGCCATGCTCGACGTGACGGACCCGGAACCGCTGCCGGCGGACGATCCGCTCTGGTCGCTCGACAATGCGCATATCACCATGCACCTGTCCGGCCGGTCGCAGCAGACGATGTTCGGCCTCGCGGTCGAGCGGCTGATCGGCAATCTCGATCGCTATGCGAAAGGCCTCGCGCCGGAACCGCTCTACGATCCCGTTCGAGGCTATTGATCACCGCTTCCTCCCTCTCTTCGTCATTCCCGCGAAAGCGGGAATCCATTTCAGCAGTAGCAATGGATTCCCGCTTTCGCGGGAATGACGAAAGGGGATATCTATTACGCATCTTCCAGCAGCAGCAGTTCCACGCCGACCCGCATATGGGGAACGGGCAGCATCGTGTGTTCCACCGCGATCACGGCGGCGTCGGCGACGAGCTGGCCGGGCAGGGCGAATTCATGTTCGGGCAGCGCGTCGATCAGGAGCTCGCCCGCCTCGATCGCTTCCGCGCCTTCGAAGACGAGGTCGAGCGTATGGCGCGTGCCCGCAAAGGTGATGCTGGCCCAGGCGCGTTCGGCGTGGCGATCGATGCGCGCCTGGCCGCGGGCGAGATCGCACAGCGCGTCGCGTAGCCGCGCGGGCGTCGACTGGCGCGACCGGCGGAGCCGGATCGGATTGTCGGGATCAATGCGCATGCTGGCTCTCCGCATATCTGTTCATGAAATGTTCTACCCGTTTTTCCATCGCGGCGCGGGGCTCCCTGCCGTTGCGCAGATCGAGCACGAAGCGCGGGTCCTGCGCGGCGAGTCGGCCGAACTTGGTGGCGGGCATCTTGGTCTTGCGCAGGAATTTCTCGATCTTGCGGATCAGCATGTCGTCTCCCCGTTTGAGTCGTCAGGCCATGTGTGTCGGCGGTGAAATCCTACTTGTCTAGGAAAAATCCTATGATAGGATAGAAAAATGACAGAACATGAGGAAAAGTCCCTTTCCGGCGCGCGCTTGAAGCTGTTGACCCTGGCGGAAGAACGGCGGGTGAGCCTGTCCGCCTTGTCCGATATGATTGGTCGTAACCCCAGCTATTTACAGCAATTTATCCGCAAGGGCAGCCCGCGGAAGCTGGAAGAGAACGATCGGGCACGGCTGGCCGAATTCTTCGGCGTGGCCGAAGCCGAGCTTGGCGGAGCGGGGGAAAATTCCTCGATTCAGCCTGATTCGCGAGGCCGCTTGCGCGATGGCTGGGTCGACGTTCCGCGTCTCGCGCTGGGGGCTTCGGCCGGGCGGGGTACCGTTCCCCTCGATGAGCGTCCGTTCGACAATTTCCGTTTCTCCGCCCGTTGGCTGCGCGAACAGGGGCTGGAAGCCGCGATGCTGTCGGCCATCGCGGTGGAAGGAGACAGCATGGAACCACTACTGCGCGACGGGGACGAAATCCTGGTGGATCGCACTCCGCGCCCGCTGCGCGAAGGTATCCACGTGCTGCGCTTGGGCGATGCCTGTCTGGTGAAGCGCGTGCAGCTCGCCACGCCCGGCAGAGTGACCCTCATCAGCCTCAATCCCGAATATCCGCCGATCGACGCCGATCTGGCGGATGTGGACGTGATCGGCCGCGTGGTGTGGAAGGCCGGGCGGCTGTAGGCGGAAACCATTGCATTCGGCCGCGCCAGCCGCCACATCGCTTGCATGTCCGACACGCCCCAACCCCCGATGCGCGCGGCGATCATCCCGGTCACGCCGCTCCAGCAGAACTGCACCCTGCTTTGGTGCACGAAGACGATGCGCGGCGCGCTGGTCGATGCCGGCGGCGATCTCGATCATCTGAAAGCGATGGTCGCCAAGGCCGGTGTCACGCTGGAGAAGCTGCTCGTTACCCATGGCCATATCGACCATTGCGGCGCCACCGGCGTGCTGGCGAAGGATCTCGGCCTGCCGATCGAAGGTCCGCACGAGGATGACCGGTTCTGGATCGCCCGGCTGGACGAGGATGGCGGGCGCTTCGGCATCCTGGGGGAACCGTTCGAACCGGACCGCTGGCTCCACGACGGCGACACGGTAACTGTGGGGGAACTGGAGCTGGATGTCGTCCATTGCCCAGGCCACACGCCGGGCCATGTCGTGTTCGTCCACCAGCCGTCTCGCTTCGCCATTGTGGGCGACGTGCTGTTCCAGGGCTCGATCGGGCGCACGGATTTTCCGCTCGGCAATCACCAGCAACTGATCGATTCGATCACCCGGAAGCTCTGGCCGTTCGGCAACGACATCACTTTCGTGCCCGGACACGGCCCGACCAGCAACTTTGGTGCGGAGCGGCAGAACAATCCGTTCGTGGGCGATCATGCGCTGCGCTGGGCCGAAAGAGGGGCCGGTGCGATTCAGAACCAGGGGCCGGGCTGACCGTTGGAAAAAGGCGTGCCCGCAACGCTTGCAACCTTCGGAAAATTCGGTATAGGCCGCGCCTTCGCCGCCAACTGGGGTTCAGGCGCACGGGTCCGGCAAGCGGGCTTGTGCAATGCCGGACGTTCCCCTAGGGCGGCTTCGAACAACGCTCGGAATTTGCAGGAACAGGTGCCGCAATGGCTGTCCCGAAGAGAAAAGTCTCGCCCTCCCGCCGTGGCAACCGCCGCGCGCACGACTCGCTGAAAGTGGAAGCGTTCCACGAATGCTCCAATTGTGGCGAGCTCAAGCGCCCGCACAATCTCTGCACGGCGTGCGGCCACTACAACGGGCGCGAGATTGTCGCCGTCGGACTCTAAGTCCACCGTTCCGTAGGAGTCCGTTGCCATGAGCCTGCCGCGTATCGCTGTCGATGCGATGGGCGGAGACGAGGGTGTGCGCGTGATGGTCGAAGGGGCCGCGCTGGCCCGCCGCCGTCACGACCGGTTCAAATTCCTCCTCGTAGGCGATGAAGCGCGCATCAAGGCCGCGCTGGAAGCACATCCCAATATGCGCGGCGCGTCGGAGATCCTCCACGCTGCCGATATCGTCTCGGGCGATGAGAAGCCCACTCAGGCGCTGCGCCGCGCCAAGACGACCTCGATGGGCCTTGCGATCAACGCGGTGAAGAACGGCGATGCCGGTGCTGCGGTCAGCGGCGGGAATACCGGTGCGCTGATGGCGATGGCCAAGCTCGCGCTGCGCACAATGCCGGGGATCGACCGCCCCGCGCTCGCTGCGCGCATGCCCACGCTGGGCGACAATGACGTGATCATGCTGGATCTTGGCGCGAACACCGAATGCGATGCGCGCAACCTCGTGCAATTCGCGATCATGGGCGCCGCCTATGCGCGGATCATCTCCACCCGCGACCATCCGCGCGTGCGCTTGCTCAACATCGGCACCGAGGAAACCAAGGGCACCGGAGAAGTGCAGGCTGCGGCGGCCCAGCTGCGTGCCGCCACCGGCCTTGCCCTGAGCTTCGACGGCTTCACCGAAGCGGACAAGATCAATCGCGGCGATGTCGATGTCGTGGTGACCGATGGCTTTTCCGGCAATGTCGCGCTGAAGGCGATCGAAGGCTCGGCCCGCTTCGTGGGCGATCTGCTGCGCCGCAGCTTCATGAGTTCGCTGCGTTCGAAGATCGGTTTCCTGATCTCGCGTCCCGCGACGGAGTTGCTGCGCCATCATCTCGATCCGAACAACCACAATGGCGCCGTGTTCCTCGGCCTGAACGGGGTGGTCGTGAAAAGCCATGGCAGCGCCACGGCGCTGGGCGTTGCCAATGCGGTGGCACTTACCGCGCGGATGCTGGAGGAAAACCTGACCGAACGTATCTCCGCCGATCTCGCAACTTTGGGCGCGGAAAACCTTCGCTCGGGCTCACACCAGCGAGGGGATGCCGCGGCATGATCCGGTCTGTCGTGCGGGGCAGTGGCTCGGCGCTGCCGGGCCGGGCGGTGACCAATGACGAACTCGCCGCCAAGGTCGATCCCACGGATGAGTGGATCGTCGAGCGTACCGGAATCCGCCAGCGCCACATCGCCGGTGAAGGCGAGACTACGTCCAGTCTGGCGATCGAAGCATCGCGCAAGGCGCTCGCCGCCGCGGGGATGGATGCGAAATCGATCGATCTGATCGTGCTGGCCACCGCCACGCCCGACCAGACCTTTCCGGCCACCGCTACGCGCGTCCAGGATGCGCTGGGCTGCAATGGGGGCATCGCGTTCGACGTCGCGGCGGTGTGTTCCGGCTTTCTTTACGCGCTCACCGTGGCCGATGCGATGCTGCGCTCCGGTCAGGCGAAGCGCGCGCTGGTTATCGGCGCGGAGACGTTCAGCCGCATCCTCGACTGGGAAGATCGCACCACCTGCGTGCTGTTCGGTGACGGCGCCGGCGCTATGGTACTGGAAGCGGCCGAAGTGGAGGAGGACGGCCCTGGCATCCTCGCGAGTCGCCTCCATGCCGATGGCGAGCACAATCAGCTGCTTTATGTCGATGGCGGCCCCTCGACCACGCAGACGGTGGGCAAGCTGCGCATGAAGGGCCGCGAAGTCTTCCGCCACGCGGTGGTCAATTTGGCGGAGGTGCTGCGCGAAGTGCTGGACGCCGCCGGCATGGCGCCGCAGGATATCGACTGGGTCGTGCCGCACCAGGCAAATGCCCGGATTCTCGAAGCAACGGCAAAAAAGCTCGGACTTCCGCCGGAAAAGGTGGTGATGACAGTCGCCAGCCACGCCAATACCTCGGCAGCATCCGTGCCGCTCGCCTTCGACGTCGCGGTGCAGGACGGGCGGATCAAGCCGGGCGATCTCGTGATGCTGGAAGCGATGGGTGGCGGTTTCACCTGGGGCGCCAGCCTGATCCGAATTTGAGACAGCATTTGAGACCTTGGGGGAAAATTCCCTGCCCCCGCATTGATAAAACGAAATAATCCGGTAATCTTCGCGCCATTCGGATATTAGGAGCCGCGGCAATTAAGGGGATTGCCTCATGATGCGTTCTGTTGGCACGCTTACCAGAGCCGATCTGGCCGAGACGATAAACCGCAAGCTCGGTTTTTCGCGCGCGGAATCGCTCCAACTCGTCGAAGCCATTCTCCAGCATATGAGCGATGCTCTGGCGGATGGCGAGAACGTGAAGATCTCCGGTTTCGGGACTTTCCTGCTGCGCGACAAGACCGAACGGGTGGGCCGCAATCCCAAGACCGGCGTCGAAGTTCCGATCACGCCGCGCCGGGTGATGACCTTCCGCGCCAGCCAGATCCTGAAGGACAGGATACTCGAAGGATGAATTCTTCGATCGGGCCGCTGTTCGACGACGGCAAGGATGCCGGCGCGATGCGGACGATCGGCGAAGTCGCCGATGCGCTCGGCATCCGCCAGCACGTGCTGCGCTATTGGGAACAGCAGTTCCCGATGCTCAGGCCGTTGAAGCGCAGCGGCGGGCGCCGCTATTACCGGCCTGCCGATGTCAGCCTGGTGGAAACGATCGACCGGCTGGTCAACCAGGAAGGCTACACTTTGCGGGGAGCCCGCCTCGCGTTGGAAGCGGGCGAGCCTGCCGCGCGTCCGGCACCTCCGGTTCCGTCTTCCGCACCCTCGGGCGCGCTATCGGTGCTGTCGGTTCCGCCCGATATCCTGCCCCAGCTGCGCGCGATCCGCGCCCGGCTCGCCGCCGCGCTTGCCGGCTGATTTTCTCCAGATCGGAGTAAGTTAGGCTATTTTCCGGCTGCGGTTTTCGGCGGTCGGTTAAGGGCCGATTTACGCTTCTGCCGTATGGCATGCCCGATATTCCGCGCAAATGGGCATAGGGCAGGTGCTCTTAAATCATTTCAATCCCCTGCTGATAGCGCTCGCCGTTCTCGCCTGCATCGTGGCGGTGGCGATCGCTGTCTATGTGCCCCAGCGCTTCCCGACGCATGATGGGCGCAAGGCGCTGCGGCTGAGGATGATCGCGGGCACGCTGTTCGGTTTCGGCGCGTGGTCCACCCATTTCATCGGCGCTCTGGCGCACGAAAACAGCGGGGCGATGGTATTCTCCATGCCCATGATCCTGCTGTCGCTCGGCGTTTCGATCGCACTCGGCTGCGCGCTCGCACAGACGGTCCAGCGCGATCGGATATCCTATCACGCACTGCGCGAGACGATCGCGGCAGTGGTCGGCATGGTCGGCATCCACTATGCCGGCATGGCAGGCGTGCAGGCGCCGGATCCTCTGGTCCAGTCAGCGTCGCAGTTCGGTATATCGCTGCTGGTAGCCACGATCTTCTCCGCCATGGCAACCTGGGCGCTGCGGCGAAACTACATGCTTCTGTGCGGCTTGTCGTTCAGCGGCGGGTTCATCGCCATGCAGTATTTCGCGTTGAGCGCGATCGCCGATTTCCACACCAGGGTCGTGCTGACGGCGGATGCCGGGATCGGCACGCTCGAGATGGGCCTGGGTCTGGGCGTCGTCACTATCCTGGCTGCAACCTATTGCGGAACGGCGATCTTCTTCGCGCGGCGCGGCGCGCTCGAGATGCAGGACCGCGAGAAGCAGTTCGGCCTACTGGCGCAGGGGATCAAAGATACCTCGATCTGCCTGCTCGATCCTGGAGGCAGGATCATGACCTGGAACGAGGGCGCCCGCCGAGTGAAGGGCTACACGGCCGAAGAAGCGATCGGGATGAACTTTTCCCGGTTCTACACCGAGGTCGATCGCGAACTGGGCGTGCCCCAGCGCGCCCTCCAGATTGCGCGCGAAACCGGATCCTTCGCGGCCAATGGCTGGCGTTGTCGTAAGAACGGGACGCGCTTCTGGAGCGACGTCCTGATCGAGCCGTTCTTCGACGATCGCGGCATGCTGCAGGGCTTTGCCAAGATCACGCGAGACATCAGCGAGCGCAAGGCGCAGGATGAACAGCTGCGTGAACTGGCGCGCAGCCTCGATGCAGCCCTTTCCAACATGCACCAGGGCCTTGCGCTGATCGACGAGAACGAGAAGCTCGTCCTCGCCAATACGCGGTGCGAGGAAGTGCTCGGCCTTGCCCCTGGCTCGTTGGAACCGGACATCACTTTCCGCGAATGCGTGCGCCTGATCATCGAGGCGCGGCGGGGCGAAGCGCTGGAGGACGATATACTGGACGAGGCGGTGGAGCATTATCGCGCCCTGTTCGACCGTCCCGGCGGCGGCTCGATCACCGAAGAGTTTTCCGAACGCTGCGTGGTCACGGTCACGCATCGGGTGATGGCGGGTGGAGGCTGGGTTCTCACCGTGGAGGATGTGACCGACCGCCACCGCGTCGAAAAGCGCATCCATCACATGGCGATGCATGATGCGCTGACGGGGCTGCCCAATCGCGAGGCCTTCCGCCGCGCGCTGGCGGAGCGGCTGGATCAGATCGGGGAAAATGGCGGCCGTATCGGCCTTATCATTGTCGATCTCGACAATTTCAAGGATGTGAACGACAGCTTCGGCCATGCGGCGGGTGACGCCTTTCTTCAGCAGGTTGCAGCGCGCATGAGCGATGCGCTGATGGAAGGCGAGTTCCTCGCGCGGCTCGGCGGGGATGAGTTCGCGGCCTTCAAGGTGCTGCGCAGGGATGCCGAGGCCGACGATTTCGTGCACCGCCTGGGTCGCAGCATGGAAGGCACGGTGCGCTGCGGCGAGTACGAGTTGCCATACAGTGGGAGCCTGGGTTTCGCGGAAGGGCCGCGTGACGGCGCGAGCGGCGAGGAACTGTGCGGTGCTGCCGATCTTGCCATGTATCGCGCGAAGCGGTCCGCCACCGAGCGGGTCTGCCGCTACGTGTCGGGCATGGATGATGAGGTGCGCGCCCGCAAGCATCTCGCCAAGGAGTTGCGTGGAGCGACGGATCGCAACCAGCTTTCCCTCGTCTATCAGGCACAATGGTCCGTCCCGGATGAATCCATCGTCGGCTACGAGGCGCTACTGCGCTGGAACCATCCCGAGCTGGGCGAGATTCCGCCCACGCGCTTCATCGAGATCGCGGAGGAAAACGGCGAGATCGTGCGGATCGGCGAATGGGTTCTACAGCGCGCATGCGAGGATGCGGCGGGCTGGGAGCGGCCGTTGCGCGTCTCGGTCAACATCTCGCCGGTGCAACTGGTGCAGAACGATCTGGCCAGGATGGTGATGCGTGCGTTGATCGTCTCCGGCCTGCCGGCGGAGCGGCTGGAGCTGGAAATCACCGAAAGCGCGCTGATCACCGACAAGCTGCGCGCGCTCCATAATCTTCGGCAGATCAAGGCGCTGGGGGTGACGATCGCGATCGACGATTTCGGCACCGGCTTTTCCTCGCTCGACACGTTGAATTCCTTCCCGTTCGACAAGATCAAGATCGACGGGTCATTCCTTGCCGATCTCGAGAAGAGCCATCAGTCACGCTCGATCATCCGCTCGGTCCTGGCGCTCGGGCGCAGCCTGGAAGTGCCCGTGCTGGCCGAAGGGGTGGAGACGCAGGATCAGCTCGAGTTCCTGCGCAGGGAACGCTGCAGCGAAGTGCAGGGCTATCTGTTCGGCCGGCCGATGCCCGTGGGCGGACAAAGCCGGGAAGCGCAGCCCAGCGCTCCGGCCGCGACAATGCCAGACCAGCAGGATCGCGCGAACTGGATCGTTTAGAGGGGAAGCCGGCTCATGGTGAGAAGGGGCTCCTCAGGATGAGCGGTGCAGGGTTCACTCCGCCATCTGCGGTCCGAGCCGGGGATCGAGATCGCGCGGACGGGCGAAATGCACGAGCTTGCCGCAACCGGGTGCGATCTGGTTCCATTCGTCTATCGCAAGTTCGAGCACCGCGAAAGCGGCGGTGGGATATTTGCCGGCGATCTCGTCCAGCAAGGGATCGTCCGCATCGCCCACCAGTTCGAACAGCAGTTCCTGCAGGCCGGGGTTGTGGCCGGCAAGCACGAGCGAGCCATGCTCAGCCGCCGTTTCGCGCACGACTTCCAGCAGTGTCGACGGACCTGCCATGTAGATCCGTTCATCCCAGGTGATGCCGGGGGCACGGCCGGCCGCCTTGATCGCGGCGGCAAGCGTCTCTTTCACGCGCGCGGCCGGGCTCGCCAGGATATGTTCCCAGCGGACGCCGTGTTCCACGATATGCTTGCCCATCACCGCCGCGCCCCTGCGGCCGCGTCCGTTGAGCGGGCGGTCGAAATCGCGCAGTCCGTTATCGTCCCATGACGATTTCGCATGACGGAAGAGGCCAAGAAGTTTCACGCGTCTGAAACTATCCTTCATCCCGTGCCGCGGGAATCCCCGCCGGATCATCTTTCCCCAAGGAAACCCCGTGGGAAGATGACTGCCCGAGTGAACCATGGGCGGCGACACGTTGTAAAGCCTCGTCGAGTGTCAGACGCATGACAGGCGCATGCAGGGGAAAGGCGCTGAGCAGCCGGCTGGGGAAAGCGGGCGACAGGATCACGAAATGGCCGCGATCTCCGCTGGAGCGGATCAGCCGCCCGAACGCCTGTGCCAGCCGTGCGCGGATGATGCGATCATCATGCGACGAGCCGCCATTGGCCGCGCGGCGCGCGCGGTGGAGGATGGAAGGCTTGGGCCACGGGACCTGTTCCATCACCACGCAGCGCAGGCTGTGGCCGGGCACGTCCACGCCGTCGCGCAGAGCGTCGGTGCCGAGGAGCGAAGCGCGCGGATCGTCCCGGAAGATGTCCACCAGCGTGCCGGTGTCGATCGGATCGACATGCTGCGCGTAAAGCGGCAGTCCAGCGCGCGCCAGCCGGTCGGCGATCCGGCCATGCACTGCGCGCAGGCGGCGGATCGCGGTGAACAGGCCCAGCACGCCGCCATCGCTGGCTTCGATCAGTCGGCCATAAGCACCCGCCAGCGCCGCGATATCGCCCTTGGGCACATCGGTGACGATCAGCACTTCTGCCTGGTTCGCATAGTCGAACGGGCTTTCCGCCTCGGTCATCTTCGGCACGGTGCCGATCCAGGCGGCACCGCTGCGCGCGATCGCACTGTTCCAGTCCGGCCCTTCGCGACCGGCGCGGTCGGTCAAGGTGGCAGATGTCAGCATGACGCCGTGCGCCGGTTCGAGTACCGTGCGCGCGAAGGGCTTCATTGGATCGAGATAGCGGCGATGGATACCCACATCGAATTCGCGCGCATCCGACCGGTCAACCGCCAGCCAGTCCACGAAATCCGGGTCTGCGGGGCCACCGAGCCGTTCGAGCAGCGCTTCCCAGGCGGACAGGAGATCGGCTCTCCAGGACAGGGAATGGCGCGCTCCCTCGATCCGCGCGCGGCCGGGGCCATCCAGCCAGTCGGGCGGCTCTTCGAGCAGCGCTTCCAGCCGCACGCCCAGGCGCAGAAGCGGCTGACGGATCGCGGCGAGCGCGGCCTGCGCCTGGCCCGCCAGTTCCACGAAATTGCCGTCGAGCTGGGCCGCCTCGGTTTCCATGCCATAGCCCGCTTCCTGACCGCCGCTTTCGTCGCGCGCGTAGGTTGTCGCCCGCACGGCGGCCAACAGGCGCTCGATCGCGCCGTCGGCTGCGCCTTCCGCGAGCCGTTGCAGCCAACCATCGCTGGGTAGCTCGCTTGCAGCATCGCGCGCGGCACCAATCGCCTTGCCGCCCTGTTCGTCATAGGAGGCGAGATCGGCGAGGCGGGCGGACAAGCCCCGCCGCCGCCCTTTCGAGCCGCGTTCCGGGCCCATGATCCAGCGGCGCAGCTCGATCGTTTCCTGCCCGGTGAGCGCCGCGGCGAAAGTGCTGTCCGCCGCTTCGAACACGTGATGGCCTTCGTCGAAGATGATCCGCGTCGGGCGCTGAGCGACATCGCGGCCGCGGGCCGCGTTCACCATCACCAACGCGTGGTTGGCAATCACCAGATCGGCATTGGCGCTGGCCCGCGCGGCGCGCTCGATGAAGCATTTGCGATAATGCGGGCAGCCGGCATAGACGCATTCGCCGCGCTGATCGGTCAGCGAACGGATCGCGCGGTTGCGGAAAAGCGATCCAAGCCAGCCCGGCAGGTCGCCGCCCACGATGTCGCCATCGGTGGTATAGGCCGCCCAGCGCGCCACCAGCTGCGCCAGCACCGCGGCGCGCCCGCCGAAGCCGCCTTGCAGTGCGTCTTCCAGATTGAGCAGGCAGAGATAGTTTTCCCGTCCCTTGCGCACAACCACGGGGCGGCTGCCGTCCGCCCGCCATTCCGGCCAGGCGCGGGCGCTTTCGCGACGCAACTGGCGCTGGAGGTTCTTGGTGTAGGTGGAGACCCAGACCGTGCCGCCCGATTTCTCCGCCCAGAGGGAGGTGGGGGCCAGATAGCCTAGCGTCTTGCCGATCCCGGTTCCCGCCTGAGCCAGCAGCAGATGGGGCGCGTGGCCGCGCTGGCGCGGGGCGAAGATACCGGCCACTTCGCCCGAATAGGCGCGCTGCCCTTCGCGCTGTTCGGCGCCTTCGCCCGTCAGCCGGGCCAAGCGTGCGGCGACCTCTTCCTGTGCCAGCGTCACTTGCGCGGGCTGTGCGCGCTCGGGCGCTTCTTCCCATTCGGACAGGCGGGAGAACAGCCAGCGTTCGGCCCGCTGCGGCCGGCGGATGTGCGGGGCAAGGACGGGCGCCCAGGGCCAGCGCAGCTTGGCCAAAGACTGGAGGACCGACCATGCGCCTTCGCGTTCCGCCCAATCGTCCGCTTCGCAGCGTTCCAACAAGGCACCGGCCGCGCGCTGGAGCAGTTCGGGCACGGCGTCGTCGCTCGCCGGTTCGTCCAGCCCGAGCGCGTGAGTGAGCCCCTTGGGCGTCGGCACCATGAAGCGGGCGGGGTGGATGAAGGCGAACAGTTCCAGCAGATCGAGCCCCGAAAGATCGGGATAGCCGAGCCGCGAGGCGACCAGCGGGGCGTTGAGGATCAGGAGCGGCGTATCGGCCGCTGCCATGATCGCATCGCCCTTGCCGATGGCACGAGTCGCCCCATTCGCATCACGCAGCCAGACGCCACCATGGCTGGCGTGAAGCGCGGAAAGGGGAAGGGCGGGCATATCCCGCTGCTACTCTCTGACTGTTCGGAAGGAAACCGCATCGTTCCAAAGCCGGTAGAAAGCGGAATTGCGAAAACCTGCCCGCATTGCCGGGGAGTGGTCGGCGCGGTTCGCTTGCAAGTCTTGTCCGGCTCCCGCATGTCGCTAGGGTCGGAGTTCGGTTGGGCCGGGAGGATCGATGACAAAGCAGCGCAAGGGTCTCGGTCTGTTGCTGACCGCGTTCTCCAATCGCAAGACGGGGATCATGCTGGTCTACGGAATGGCCGCCGGCTTGCCTTATGCGCTGCTGCTCGGCACGCTCTATGCCTGGCTGGGGGAGACCGGGGTCGATCTGGAGACCATGGGCGTCTTCTCATTGATCGGCCTTGCCTATGCCTTCAAGTTCCTGTGGTCGCCACTGGTCGATCGCGGACGCATCCCGCTGCTCTGGCGGATGGGACGGCGGCGTAGCTGGCTGATGCCGATCCAGGCGTTGGTCGGCCTTTCGCTGATCGCGATGTCGGCGATAAACCCGGCAGCATCGATCGGGATGTTCTCGCTGATCGCCGGCATCGCCGCTTTCGCCAGCGCCACGCAGGATATCGTGATCGACGCTTGGCGGGTGGAAGTGGCGGACGAGCAAGCGCCGATCGAAGTGCTCTCCTCCATCTACCAGCTCGGCTATCGCCTGGCGGCGCTGGCGGGCGGCGCGCTGGCGCTGATCGTGGCTGCGCGGGTTGGCTGGCCCGGCGTCTATATGGGCTTCGGCGTCTTCATGCTGGCGGTGATGGCGATCAGCTGGTTCGCGCCCGACACCGGCTGGGATGAAAGCCTGGAAACCGACGCCGAACTGGCCCGGCGCGGGCTCAATGACCGGGTTCAGGGCATCGCGCTCGCTATCGTGGGCGTGCTATGGGGGTGGGCGCTGTTGGCGGTGATCAGCTTCATGATCCATTCGCTCAGCGCCGCGCCTGCCGATCGGCCGGACGCCACCGAATTCATCAAATTCTACGGTCCGCTGATTGTGATCGCGACCGTGGTGGTACCTGCGATCATCGCCGCCGTGCTCGATGGCTGGCGGCGGCAGGGCCGGCATCTGGCGAGCGATGAGGAACAGCGCCGGCGCAATTTCCTCGACCATGCCTATGAGGCGCTGATCGAGCCGCTGGCGGAACTGATCGGCCGTCTGCGCTGGGCTGCGGTCCTCGTGCTGGCGATCGTGTTGTCCTATCGCCTGACGGATTCGATCTGGGGCCCCTTCGCGCTGCCTTTCTACATCCAGGAACTGGGCTACACGAACGATGAAGTCGCGCTCGCATCCAAGTTCTTCGGCGTGGGGATGACCATGGCGGGGATCGCGCTCGGTGCGATGCTCTTCACCCTTCTCGGCCGGATGCCCACCGTGCTGCTGGGCGCGCTGCTCGCCGCGCTGACCAACCTGCTCTATGCCGATCTGGCGCAGGGCGGGGCCGGGTTGGATGCATTCGGCCAGGCCAGCGGGTTCTATTGGCTGACCGATCTGTTCGGCGCGGATGCCCGGCTTTCGCGCCTGCTGCTGGCGATCACCGGCGAGAATCTGGCGGGCGGCCTCGCGGGTGCGGCCTTCGTCGCCTATCTTTCCTCGATCACGGCGAAGAGCCACGCGGCCGTGCAATATGCGCTGCTTTCCTCGCTCACCGTGCTGGTCGGTTCGCTCGGCCGAGCCGCACTGGGCGAGAAGATCGATGGGGGCGGCTATGCGCCGGTGTTCTACTTCACCGCGGCGATCGGGATGATCGCGGTGGTTCTCTGCGCGATCGAATGGGTGCGGCAGGCGCGGGTCCTTCGAGACGCGGATGAGC
The DNA here is from genome assembly GCA_946482075.1 of uncultured Erythrobacteraceae bacterium. Next base: position 3,950 of record CAMLQG010000028.1, on the reverse strand, counting down.
AGGAAGAGGAGATACGCTCATCCTGAGGAGCCGTTGAGCTTGTCGAAACGGCGTCTCGAAGGAGCGGGGAAAATCAGTCCGGAACCTCGCCATTGGCCGCCAGGACCCGCCCGGCCAAGTAGAGCGAGCCGGCGATGAGTACCGTCTGCGGCCGGTTGTCGCCCTCGCGTTCGATCATCACCGCGATCTGGCGGAGCGCATCGGCCACGTCGGTAGCCGTGCTGGCGGGCCAGATGCCCAGCGGGTCCTCCGCCGTGCGGCAGATGTCGGCCGGGTCATGATGGTCGGAACCGGGGATTGGGACCGCCCATAGCCGGTCGGTCTGCCCGGCGAGCGGGGTGAGGAACCGCGCGACGTTGCGATTGGCGAGCATGCCCATCACGACGTTCAGCACCGGCCGATCGGCGAGAGCGGCGGCGATCGCCTGCGCCGCATCGGGATTATGTCCGCCATCGAGGATGATCTCGACGCCGGGGAGAAGTGCTGTCAGCGGGCCTTCGCCCAGCGTCTGGAGCCGGGCTGGCCAGCGCGCCTCGTAGATGCCCTGGGCCATCGCCTGGGCGGAGACGGGAATGACTTCCTGGTGCCGCAGCATGGCGATGGCAAGCGCGGCATTGTCGGCCTGATGGGCCCCGGCCATGGTGGGCAGCGGGAGGGAGAGCTTCACCGCTGAATCGCGATAGGCAATGTCCTTCCCGATATCGGCGGACCATTCCTGCCCCCGCATGGCGACCTTGGTTCCGATCTGCCTGGCCACGCGCAGGATCTCGGCGGTCGCTTGCGGAGGATAGGCTTGGGTCACGAGCGGGCTGCCCGGCCGCGCGATGCTGGCCTTCTCGAACGCGATGCGGGCCAGCGGATGCGCGGGTACGCCTTCTTCCGGACGCAGCAGGAAGGCTTCGTGATCGATACCGAGAGAAGCGATGCCGCAGGCCACGGGCCGTTCCAGAACGTTGGTAGCATCAAACCGTCCACCCAGCCCGACCTCGATGATGCAGACGTCCGCCGGAATGCGGGAAAAGGCGAGGAACGTGGCCGCTGTCGTCACTTCGAAGAAGCTGGGGCCGAGATCCTCGGATACATCCAGCACTTCGGCCAGCAGCTCTGCCAGTAGATCGTCCTCGATCAGCCTGCCGGCGAGGCGGATGCGCTCATTATAGCGGACGAGATGCGGCTTGGTCGCGCAATGGACCGCTAGCCCCTGTGCTTCCAGGATCGCGCGCAGGAAGGTGCTGGTCGAACCCTTGCCGTTGGTGCCGGCGACGTGAAAGGCGGGCGGGATACGCTTTTGCGGATCGCCCAGCCGGGCCAGGATCGTGCGGATCGTCTCCAGCCCGAAGCGCCCCTGCGGCAGGCTGAGCGCGGCAAGGCGGTCAAGCTGGGCCTGGACCGCCGGGTTGTCGGACGTCGCGAAATCCTTCACGACATTGAGCGGCCCTCAGGCCGCTTCGGCGGGCTGGAGGTAGTCGAGCAGGCGGGCGAGCGTGCTGCGCAGCTCCTTGCGGTCGATCACCATGTCCACCATGCCGTGCTTGTAGAGATATTCCGCGCGCTGGAAGCCTTCGGGCAGCTTCTCGCGGATCGTATCCTGGATCACGCGCTGGCCGGCAAAGCCGATCAGGCTGCCCGGCTCCGCGATATGGACATCGCCCAGCATCGCATAGCTCGCAGTGACGCCGCCGGTCGTCGGGTCAGTCAGGACGACGATATAGGGCAGGCCCGCTTCCTTCAGGCGGCGAGTCAGCACGGTCGCCTTGGGCATCTGCATCAGGCTCAATATGCCTTCCTGCATCCGCGCCCCGCCGGCCGCGGTAAAGACGATATAGGCGCAGTTCCGTTCGAGCGCGCGCTTTGCCCCCGCCACGAAGGCCGCACCCACCGCCATGCCCATCGAGCCGCCCATGAAGGAGAAGTCCTGCACGCCGACCACCGCCTTGTGGCCCATGATCGAGCCTTGGGCAGCGGTGAAGGCATCGCCGTGCGGATTGGCGGCGCGGGCGCTCTTCAGCCGGTCGGCGTATTTCTTGCTGTCGCGGAAGCGGAGCGGGTCCTCCTTGACCTTGATCGAAGGCAGCACTTCGAAGCCTTCGTCCAGCACCTGGCGCAGCCGCTCGTCCGCGCCGATGCGGCCATGATGTTCGCAACGCGGACAGACCGAGAGGTTCTCCTCATACTCCTTGGCGAACAGCATCTCGCGGCAATTGGGGCATTTGACCCACAGATTGTCCGACGTCGTCTCGCGCTTGTCCTTGGCGAAGGGCAGCGATTTGCGAATGCGGTTGATCCAGCTCATGCGGCTTCCTTTCGCGCATGCTGCACCGCTGCGGCAAGAGCCGATGTGAGTTCACGCACAGGTCCGGCGGCCTGTGCGCCGTGCTCGCCGATAAGATCGACCAGCGCGGAACCGACCACGACGCCGTCAGCGACCCGGGCGATGGCTTCCGCCTGCTCGGGCGTGCGTACGCCGAAGCCCACCGCGACGGGGATGTCGGTAGCTGCCTTCAGCCGTGCGACGGCCTCGTCGATCGAGGCGATCGCGGCCTGCTGCTTGCCGGTGATGCCAGCCACCGAGACGTAATAGAGGAAGCCCGAGGAGCCATGGAGCACGGCGGGAAGCCGCGCCGCATCGGTAGTGGGCGTCGCCAGCCGGATCAGCGAGATGCCGGCCGCGCGGAGCGCCGGGCCGAGCGCCGCGTCCTCCTCCGGCGGGATGTCGACGCAGATCACGCCGTCCACGCCGGCCTTGGCGGCTTCGGCTGCGAACCATTCCGGCCCGCGCACGATCATGGGGTTCGCATAGCCCATCAGCACCAGCGGCACACTGGGATGCCGCTCGCGGAAACCGCGCGCGATGGCGAGCACGTCTGCCGTCTTCGTGCCGACGCCCAGCGAGCGGAGATTGGCCGCCTGGATCGCCGGGCCATCGGCCATCGGATCGGTGAAGGGCATGCCGAGTTCGATCACATCCGCCCCGCCTTCCACCAGCGCGTCGAGCAGCGCTGGCGTGGCGGCAGGCGAGGGATCGCCGGCGGTGATGAAAGTGACGAGAGCCGCGCGGCCCTTGCCGAAAGCGGCAGAAAGGCGCGCGGTCACAGCTCGGCTCCCAGATGCTTCGCCACGGTGAAGATGTCCTTGTCTCCCCGGCCGGATACGTTGACGAGAACCATCTGGTCCTTGCCATAGTCCTTGGCGATCTTGGGCAGGGCGGCCAGCGCATGGGCGCTTTCCAGGGCCGGGATGATGCCTTCCAGGCGGCAGCAGGTCTGGAAGGCCTCCAGTGCCTCATTGTCGGTGATCGGCAGATACTTCACCCGGCCGCTTTCATGCAGCCAGCTGTGCTCCGGCCCGATGCCGGGATAGTCGAGTCCCGCGCTGATCGAATGGGCTTCGGTGATCTGGCCGTCCTCGTCCTGCAGCAGATAGGTCTTGTTGCCGTGGAGCACGCCGGGCACGCCCCCGGTCAGGCTGGCGGCATGCTGGCCGGTCTCGATCCCGTGGCCCGCGGCTTCGACCCCGATCATCGCCACGCCCGCATCGTCGAGGAAGGGGTGGAACAGGCCGATCGCGTTGGACCCGCCGCCCACGGCCGCCACCAGCAGGTCGGGCAGCTTGCCGGTGCGAGACAGGATCTGCTCGCGCGCTTCGCGGCCGATCACGCTCTGGAAATCGCGCACCAGCTCCGGATAGGGGTGGGGACCGGCGGCGGTGCCGATGATGTAGAAGGTGTCATGCACGTTGGCGACCCAATCGCGCAACGCTTCGTTCATCGCATCCTTCAGCGTCTTCGCACCGCTTTCCACCGGGATGACTTCCGCGCCCAGCAGCTTCATGCGGAAGACGTTGGGCTGTTGCCGTTCGACATCGGTCGCGCCCATGTAGACCACGCAGGGCAGGCCGAAACGGGCGCAGACGGTGGCGGTGGCGACGCCGTGCTGGCCGGCGCCCGTTTC
>CAMLQG010000027.1 GCA_946482075.1 uncultured Erythrobacteraceae bacterium | reverse complement strand
TCCGCGCGTCGCGGCGGTGACGACGCTGCTTGCGGCGCTCGTCGGTCTCGGCATCCTCCTCAATCCGCAGGAAGCGATCGGCCGCTTCTACGCCAATCCGATCATCCTGGAATTCGCCTTCGGAATGCTGATCGGCTACGCGCACGGCCGCGGTTGGCGCATGCCGCGCGCCCTCGCACTGGCAGTACTGATCATCGGTTTCGCGATCCTCGTCGGACACGGCCTCGTCTTCAAAGGCGAGCGCGCCCTGTGGAGCGGCATCCCCGCCATGGGCATCGTGGCTGCCGCCATATCGCTCGACGAGATGGGATATAGCCTCCGTCAACGATGGATCCAGTTGCTGGGTGGCGCGAGTTATGTGCTTTATCTCATCCACCCGCTGGTGCTTTCGGCAGTCGATAAGCTCGCTGTGCGGATGGGGCCATCCCTCGGCGCGGCAGAGCCCTGGATCGCTGCCGCGACAGGCCTGCTGCTGACCACGCTGGTCGCCGTAGTGCTCCATCTGCTTGTCGAACTGCCGCTGACCGACAGTCTCCGGCGCAGCCTGCACCGACCGCCGCCTACCGTGGAGACGCCGCCGCTACCTCATGCAAGCAAGGAACCGGGTTGATTGCCCGGTTCGGCGCAATCCCGGAACATCGGGCCAGCCGGATGGTAGGACAGAGATATGAAGCTATCGAACATCCTGTCAGGCGTGGTTCTCCTTCTGCTCTCCACGCCCGGCGTCGCGGCCGAGCTCAAGGTAGGCTCGCGAGCCTATCCCGAGATCGAGGACGCGATCGCGGCAGTGCCAGACATACGCGCGCGACTGCCGAAGGGCGAGCCGATCACGATCAGCATACCGCCGGGGGTCCATGCCATCACGCAGTCGATCAGAATCGACGCCCAGCATGGCGGAACGCCCGATAACCCCCTCATCATCGCCGGAGCCGGCGCGAAGAGCACGCGCATCATCGGTTCCGCGTCGATCTCCTCCCGACCGGCGACACGGAGCGACGCGCCCGACCTGCCCGCCGGCACGCTGGCGATCGATCTTCCCCCCGGCGATGGTTCGATCGGACTGGTGCGCCGTGGCGCGTTTCTGTCCGTCCCCCATGCGGGCTTCATGCTGTTCCAGGGCAGCGCACGGCTGCGCCCGGCGCGCTGGCCGAGCCAGGGTTTCGCTGCCGGAACGCTCCTGTCTCCGCCATCCGGCACGGATGCCACGCAGGGTCTCCTGCTGAAGACGAGCCTGCCGGCCAAGCCCGAACCGGATAACCGGAATCTCTGGGCAGGCGGATATTGGAGTTCGGACTGGAACTTCGAACTCACGCCCATATCCAGCATCGGCCCGACGGGCGAAATCCGCCTTTCCCCCCTTCGATCGCCTTTGGCAGCGCGCCCCAATGTCCGGCTCTATGTCGAAAACACGATCAACGGATTGCGGCCTGGAACGTTCGTCGTCCTGCCGGAACGCCGGCTGGCGCTCTTCCTGCCGACGCCCTCCTCGGCAGGGCCCAAGGTGGAAATCGCGGTGACCCGTGAGCTTCTGGTCCTTTCCGGGGCGCACAACGTCACGATTACCGGCATCGCATTCGACCGCGCCCTGGGGGCGGCCGTGCGCGCCGAGAATTCAAGCGACGTGGAACTGTCCGGTATCGCCGTACGCCAGACGGGGGGCCATGGCATAGTGGTGACGGGAGGCCGAAACGTCGCGATCCGAGACTCTGTAATCTCCCAAACAGGGGAACGAGGCGTCGTCCTGATCGGCGGCGACCGGGCAAAGCTCTCACCCGGCGGACACAGCTTCATCAACGGCGTCATCTCGGATTTCGGGCAGGATTCGCCCAGCTATCGGGGCGGCGTTCAACTCGCCGGCGTCGGCAACAGCGTGACCGGCTCCTTGATCACCGGGGGAGATCATCTCGCGGTACAGATCGGCGGCAACGACAATCTGGTGTCCGGCAACGAGATATCCGATGTGCTGCGCGATACGGAGGATGCGGGCGCGATCTATATGGGCGCCGACTGGAGCGAGCGCGGAAACACGATCTCGGGCAATTACATCCATGATCTGGGGACGCCCGGAAAGAAGACCGTATTCCTGTCCGGAATCTATCTCGACGATCAGGCAAGCGGCACGATTGCCTCAGGCAATGTCGTGATCGGCGGGGATTTCGGCATCGTCATCGGCGGAGGGAAGGACAATCTGGTCTCGGACAATCTTCTCACCGCTTTCACGCGCGGCGCGATCTATGCCGACAGCCGCGGCGTGACAGGCCATGCCGGAGCGTTCAATCGCAAGCTCGCGGAAAAGTTCAATGCGATGCCGACCACGAGCGCAGCCTGGCGCAAGCGCTATCCGAACCTCGCAAGGGAGCGGATCGTCGACCGCGCCACGCCGGACAACAATGTGATCAGAGGCAATTGGATGCAGGGCAAGAAATTTGTCTACGCCGATCCATCGACCATGCCTTTGCTGAAGGTCGAAGACTCGCACGCCATCCGCCTGGACGATGTTCGCCCCGGCGCCCTTGCAGCCGAGCTCAAAAGGGCCGGAAACCGCACGATCCTGGCCCAACGTCGGGCGGCATTGGCGAAACTGCTGCCCTTACAGCGGATTCCGGACTGATCTGCTGGGTCAGGCTGCGCGGCGCGAGGCCTCATTGGCGAGAAACCATTCATAGGTCTCGCCGACGCCCTCGGTCAGGTTGATGGCGGGCTTCCACCCCATCGCAGTCAGGCGGCTCGAATCCATGAGCTTGCGTATGGTGCCGTCTGGCTTGCTGGGATCAAACACGATCTTGCCGACGAAGCCAGTGGTCTTCGCCACGAGTTCGGCGAGTTCACGAATGGTCACATCCTCGCCATAGCCGACATTGACGTGGCTGAGCATGGGCTGCGTGTTCGCCTGGTAATCCTCTATCGGCAGACCGAACACGAACAGCGAGGCTTCCGCCATGTCATCGACATGCAGGAATTCGCGACGCGGCGTGCCGGTACCCCAAATGGTGACTTCCTTCACCCCATCGCGCACCGCCTCGTGGAAACGGCGGATCAGTGCGGGCAGCACATGCGAGTTCTCGGGATGGAAATTGTCGCCCGGGCCGTAGAGATTGGTCGGCATGACGCTGCGATAATCGGTGCCGTATTGTCGGTTGTAGCTTTCGCACAATTTGATGCCCGCGATCTTGGCCACGGCATAGGGCTCGTTCGTGGGTTCGAGTACATCGGTCAGCAGCGCATCTTCCCGCATCGGCTGGGCGACGGCGCGCGGATAGATGCACGAGGAACCGAGGAACAGCAGCTTGCGAACCCCGGCGGTGAATGCGCTGTGGATCACATTGCATTCGATCATCAGGTTTTCGTAGATGAACTCCGCGGGATAGGTGTTGTTCGCGTGGATGCCGCCAACCTTGGCTGCCGCGAGGACAACCGCGTCCAGTTGCGTGCCGGAGAAGAAATCGCGAACCGCAGCCTGATCCGTCAGATCGAGCTCGGCGTGAGTGCGCGTCACCACCTCGGTACCACGCTCGGCCAGCTTGCGGCTGATCGCGCCCCCCACCATGCCCCGGTGACCTGCCACGAAAACACGCATCGCCGCCGTTCCTTTTCCTACGATTCCAGCGACACGGGCACGTTGTATCCGTGTGCCTTGAGAAGCGCGTGGCGCTTGGCGACCTTGAGATCTTCGGTGACCATTTCCTCGCACATCTCCTGAACGGTGATTTCCGGCACCCAGCCCATCTTCTGCTTGGCCTTGGCCGGATCGCCAAGCAGGGTTTCGACTTCCGCCGGGCGGAAATAGCGCGGATCGATGCGCACGATCACGTCGCCCGGCGCGACTGCCGGAGCATCGCCGCCGCTCACCGCATCGACTATGCCCACTTCCTCGACGCCGTCCCCCTCGAAACGCAGGGTGATCCCGAGATGCGCGGCCGACCAGGTGATGAACTCGCGCACCGAATATTGCACGCCGGTGGCGATGACGAAATCATCGGGTTCGTCCTGCTGCAGCATCATCCACTGCATGCGGACATAATCCTTGGCATGGCCCCAGTCGCGCAGGGAATCGATGTTTCCCATATACAGGCAAGGTTCGAGCCCCTGGGCGATGTTGGAGAGACCCCGGGTGATCTTGCGGGTAACGAAGGTTTCGCCCCGACGGGGGCTCTCGTGATTGAACAGCACGCCGTTGCAGGCATACATGCCATAGGCTTCGCGGTAGTTGACCGTGATCCAGTAGGCATAGAGCTTGGCCACGGCATAAGGGCTGCGGGGATAGAACGGCGTGGTCTCGCGCTGGGGAATTTCCTGCACCAACCCGTAAAGTTCCGAAGTGGACGCCTGGTAGAAGCGCGTCTTCTTTTCCAACCCCAGGAAGCGGATCGCTTCCAGCAGACGCAGCGTACCGATCGCATCCACGTCCGCTGTATATTCGGGCGCTTCGAAGCTCACCGCAACATGGCTCTGGGCGCCGAGATTGTAGACCTCGTCCGGCTGGATTTCCTGGATGATGCGCGTCAGGTTCGACGTATCGGACAAGTCGCCGTAATGCAGCCGCAGATCGGCCGAAGGCGCGTGCGGATCCTGATAGATGTGATCGATGCGCTGCGTGTTGAACAGGGAGGCGCGGCGCTTGATGCCGTGGACCTCATATCCCTTCTCAAGCAAGAATTCGGCGAGATAGGACCCATCTTGCCCCGTCACACCGGTTATGAGAGCCACCTTCTTGCTGCTCAATGCTCGCTCCTTTGAAAACCCACAGATACATCATCCAACCCGAGAACCAGATTCTTCAATCCGGAACGACTTGTCCTAGACAGTTTCAAACCGAATGAGGAACGCAGCATACGCTAACCAAATCTCCACGCCCAGCGGACGGATCGACGCTTCGAGAGCCGAGCGCAGATCACTTATTCTGCATTGCAACAGGCCCCGTCAATAAGATTATGCTGCAACCGCACAATGACGGGCTGAGCGCTTCGGCAAGCCTTCTGCGCAGGATCGCCACGCAACAAAAGAGGGTCGCACGCTGTCGGGCACCTTGCTTCGACAAGCGCATTTGGATTTGAGACGGATGGAATGCCACGAGGTGTCGGAAGAGGTGCAAAATCCGCCTTGCATTCGTTTTGGAACCGCAAAACGAAGAACTTCTGGTATTGGTCTTGTCGTAAATTCCCGTCATGGGACGACGCATAACGCTGCATTGCAGCAATTTTGTCGTCCAGTTCTTGATTCACCCTTGCATCCAAGAGATACGTCCCAAGCATGACCAAGATCACTCCAGTGGTTCTCTGCGGCGGAGGCGGAACGCGCCTGTGGCCGCGCAGCCGCCTTGCCAAGCCCAAACCCTTCCTGTCCCTGCTGGGCGAAGGCACCCTGTTCGAAGCGACCCTTTCGCGCTGCATGGACGATACGCTGTTCGATCCGCCGATAGTGGTCGCCGGCGAAGCGCATTGCGAACTCATCGAAGCGCAATCGGTCTTTGTCGAAAACGGGCGGGTCATCGTGGAGCCGATGGGCAAGAACACGGCCGCAGCGATCGCTTCGGCTGCACTCTGCCTGCCGCAGGATGCGGTCATGCTGGTTTGTCCGAGCGATCATCACATCGCCGATTGCGAGGCCTTCCTGGAAGCGGTCGAAAAGGCTGCTGCGCTTGCGCGCAATGGCTGGCTGGTAACGTTCGGGATCGAGCCGACGGGACCCGAGACAGGCTTCGGCTATATCAAGCGGGGCGCGCCTGTGCAGCAGGGCTACAAGGTCGAACGCTTCGTCGAGAAGCCCGATCTGCCCACGGCACAGGCCATGCTCGCGGAAGGCGGCTATTGCTGGAATGGCGGGCTGTTCGCTTTCGGAGCGGGTTTCTTCCTGCGCGAGTTGCAGGCCCACCGGCCCGAACTTGCCAATGCAGTGAGTCGCGCCGTGACTCTGGGCCACGAAGAAGGCAACCGCTTCCATCCCGATCATGCGGCCTTCGCCGCGATCCAGGACGAATCCGTCGATTATGCCGTGATGGAGAATACGGATAGCGCCGCCATGGTGCCCGTATCGATGGGCTGGTCCGATATCGGCAACTGGCAGGCGCTTCACGAAGCGCGGCCGCGCGACGAGCTCGGCAATTGCGTCACCGGCGACGTGGAACTGGTCGATTGCCAAAACGTCATGGTGGATAGCGACGGGCCGCGCGTGTCGGTCATCGGGCTGGAGAATGTCGTCATCGTCATCGATGGCGGCGAAGTGCTGGTGACCACGGCTGCCGGCGCGCAGAAGGTGGGCAAGCTGAAAGGAGCGGCGAACCAGTGAAACTTTCGACACGGATGGTGGAAAAGCCCTGGGGACGTGACGAACTCCCTGCCCCGTTCGTGGCGCCCGATGGCGAAAAGGTCGGAGAGATCTGGTTCGAGCCGCCGCCCGAGCTAGATCAGCTGCTGGTGAAATACATCTTCACCAGCGAGCGCCTCTCGGTCCAGGTACACCCTTCTGACGCCCAGACGCTGGCCGACGGGCTCGGCCGCCAAGGCAAGGAGGAATGCTGGCTGGTGATCGATGCAGAGCCCGATGCCCGGCTCGGCGTGGGCTTCAACGACCCGGTCACGGCGGACGAGATCCGCAACTCGGCGCTTTCGGGCAGCATCGTGGACAAGCTGACCTGGCACCGGGTGCAGGCGGGCGACTTCTTCTATATTCCCGCCGGGACCGTCCATGCGATCGGCGCGGGGGTCAGCCTGGTGGAAATCCAGCAGAACAGCGACATCACCTACCGCCTTTATGATTACGGCCGCCCGCGCGAACTCCATCTGGACGACGGCGTGGCCGTGGCAAAGGGGCAGCAGCACGCATCCTCCCTGCGCCGCCATGTGCCGAGCGAAGGCGAGACGCGGCTGGTCGACGGGCCGCTCTTCGTGCTCGACCGGGCGGAAGGCGCCCTCAGCCCTGCGCTGGCCGCCGATTACGGCGATACACCCCTGCTCGTCATTCCGCGCCGGGGCGAAGTGCGGGTGGCCGGCGAAGCGGTCGAAGCCGGCGAATGCGCGCTCGCTGCGAACCTCGCCCTTGTCGAGTTCCAGCCGGAAAGCCAGGCCCTGCTGGCAAGGCCCTGCCCAACGCGTAACTGATGAAACGCCCGCCTCCAGCCTCGGGGGAAGGCGGAGACGGGCGCGAAGACCTGCCGCCGGTGACGGTAAGGCGGCAGCTCCCGATTATGCGATAGCCACGATCGGCCGCTTCAACTCGTCCGGCCCGGACAGTTCGACCGCGCAACCGCTGCGCTTGCGGCGCGCCAGCCAGTCGCCGATCGTCTCGGCCGTGGTGTGGTCCATGCCCTTCAGCCCATCGAGATCGAGCCTGACAGAACGCCCGGCGGGCACCGCTTCCAGCACCGAGGTGAGCCGCGCGAGGCTGAGGAAAGTGGCGCTGCCTTCGAGCTTCACATGAATCACGTCGTCCTGCGTCCGCTCCGCCACGCCAAGCTTCAGATTGCGCCAATGAGGCGCAAGCTCGAGCAGCGAGAGCGCAAGGCCCACGAGCACGCCGGTCAAGAGATCGGTCGCGACCACCAACACGAAGGTTACGAGCCAGATCACCGCCGGCAGGCGTCCATGGACATGCAGCAGGTGGCGCACATGGGAAAGACTCACCAGACGCCAGCCGGTGACGACCAGCACGCCGCCCAGTGCCGCCATCGGGATCTCGCGCAGCAGCCAGGGCAGCAGGGCGACGAAACCCAGGATCCAGATGCCGTGGAATACCGTCGACAGCCGCGTTTTCGCCCCCGCCTGCACATTAGCGGAACTGCGCACGATCACGCCGGTCATGGGCAGCCCACCCGCGGCCCCGCACAGGAGATTGCCGACACCCTGGGCGCGCAATTCCTTGTTGTAGTCGGTCCGCACGCCGTCATGCATCTTGTCGACCGCGGCGGCCGACAGCAGCGTTTCCGCGCTGGCGATAAAGGCGATCGCGACGGCTGCAAGCAGCACGGCCGGCTTGGCCAGAGGCGAGAGGAAGCCATCGCCCGGCATGGCGAAGGCAGCACCGATCGATTCCGGCACGATGACCCGCGCCACGTCGAGGCCCAGCAGATACGCGAAGAGCGTGGCCGCCACAACGCCGAGCAGGGCGCCGGGAAGAAGCTTCATCGACTGCGGCCGAACCTTCTCCCACCCCAGCATCACGACGATAGTGATGATGCCCAGCGCCAGGGCGAGTTCCGTCGCGCGCAGATCGAACGGGGAAAGGCCCAGGACTCGCGCCGGCATCGCGGCGAGATTCTCCAGCCCGCTGGAAAGCGGCGCCGCGTCGAACAGGGTGTGGAACTGCCCGACGACGATCAGCGCGCCGATCCCGGCGAGCATGCCGTGGACGACGGCGGGGGAGATCGAGCGGAACAGCCCGCCCATGCGCATCGTGCCTGCCGCGAGTTGCAGGGCGCCGGCCAGAACCAGCACCGGACCCAGCGCGACGAGTCCGTGCTCCCGCACGAATTCGAACACGATCACGGCAAGGCCGGCCGCCGGACCGCTGACCTGGAGGGGCGAACCGGCCATCAGGCCGACCACGATCCCGCCGATGATCCCCGTCACCAGGCCCATTTCGGGCGGCACGCCGGAAGCGATCGCAATCCCCATGCACAAGGGCATCGCCACCAGGAACACGACGATCGAGGCCGTGAAATCCTGGGCGAAATGCGCGAAGGGGCCGCGCCGGGCCTCGGCAAGGCTCATTCGGCCGCCTCCGCCAGCGGATCGCGCGACGCGAAGCGGCGGCGCGCGGGCAGAGCGATCGGCAGCGGGCGATCCTCGCGCAGAGGCACGAACTGGCCGGATTCGCCGTCGAGCCCGAGGACCTGGCCTGCCTTGATGTCCACGAACCAGCCATGCAGCGCCATATCGCCCTGCGCGATCGACGCCGCGACCGAAGGATGGGTGCGGAGATGGGCGAGCTGCGCGATGACGTTCTCCAGGCTGAGCGCGCGAACCCGGTCGGTTCCGGCGAGGTCGGGACAGCAGCTGCTCACCACATGCGCCGCCGCCGCGCCGTGCCGCAGCCATGCCGCGACATTGGGCATGCCTTCGGTCATCGACGGATCGTTGAGCGCCTTCATCGCGCCGCAATCCGAATGGCCGCAGACGATGATGTCCCGCACGCCCAGCGCCGCCACTGCATATTCGACAGTCGAGGACACGCCGCCATTCATGGTGGCGAAGGGCGGGACGATATTCCCGGCATTGCGGCACACGAACAGTTCGCCCGGCTGCGCCTGCAGGATCTGTTCCGGAACGACGCGCGAATCCGCGCAGGAGATCATCAGCGCCTTGGGCGCCTGGCCCTGGCTGCACAGCTTGGCGAAGAGTTCGCCGCTATTGGGGAAGATCGTGGTTTCGAAGCCGAAGACCCGGCCGATCAGCTCGTTCACTATTCTCGCCTTTCCGTCGAAGGAGATGGACGCCGGCAGAAGGCTGGCGATGCGAGAAAAGCTACCGGGCCAGCTTTTCCTGAATCCGGCGGGACTGTAAGAAATTGTTTCTGGTGCAGTGCAGCAATTCAGCTCAGCGCATCGGGCAATCGAATGGTCGCGCGCAGCCCCCCGGTGGGGATATTCTCGAGCGTGAGCTGCCCGCCTTCGGACCTGACGGCACGATCCACGATGGGCAGGCCGAGGCCCATTCCCGCAGTATCGCGCGTCCGGGCACTGTTGAGACGAATGAACGGACGGAGCACTTCGACCATCCGGTCTTCCGGTATGCCCGGCCCGTCATCCTCCACGGCAAGTTCCACCAGCCCACCATCGCAGCGCAACGAAACCCGCGCATTCCCGGCATAGGCGATCGCGTTCTCGATCAGATTGGACAGCGCTCGACGGATCGCCACGGGCCGGGCCAGGATCTCCAGCGTGTCGGGGCCGCGATAGCTCGCGCGCGCGCCGCGATCCTGGGCATTGTCGACCAGGGTCTGGGCAGTCGCTGCGATATCGATCCGGCTCGGCGCGACGTTCTCGTCGCCCGATTCCACGAAAGTCTGCAGGGATTGGAGCAGATCGCGCATCTCGTTGATGTCGCAGGTCAGCTCTTCGCGCAGCGCGGGATCGAGATCGGCATCGTCGATCCGCAATTGCAGGCGGGCAAGCGGAGTGCGCAGATCGTGCCCGATCGCGAGCAGGGTTTCCGAACCGCTGGCGAGCAGTTGATGGATACGTTCCTGCATCCGGTTGAAAGCGCGGATCAGCAGGCGCACTTCGGCCTGTCCCGTCTCTGCCAGAGGTCGCGGATCGGAGGCGCCCACCTTGGAAGCCGCATGAACGAGACTGCGCAGAGGCTTGAGCGTCGCGCGCAGCAGCAGCCAGGCCAGCAGGACCAGCATGATCGACGGCAGCGCGAGCCCCAGCAGGCGTCCGAGGCTGAGCGAAAGCGCGTCGCGGCTGTCGGCCCGGAAGCTCATCACCGAATGATCGTCGAGAAGAAGCGATCCGCCGATATCGCCGCCGGTGGACACGGGCATCAGATGCAGCGCAAGCGAGGAATAGGCCAGATCGGGCGCGAAGGACAGGATCTGCCGCCGCAGCGTCGTGAGCTCGATCTTGCTCGATACGCGTATCGGCGCGGGCGACCAGCCGACCGCAAAACGTTCGGTGCTGAGCTGGTGCGCGACCGCCCTGCGATCGCCGGGGTCCGTGCGGTCCATCACGCGGCGCGCGATGACGAGATGTTCCGCCACGCGTTCCGCGTCGTCTTCCCGCAGCGCGAAGTCGCTCGCGCGCTCGAAGAAGACGGTGTTGACCAGGAAATCGATGACGACGACGATCAGAACGATCGCCAGCAGCCGCCCGCCGAGGCCGATGCGGCCGATCAGCTTCAAGCGCGGCTGACTTCCGCGGCGAACATGTAGCCGATGCCGCGCACCGTCTTGATCGGCGCACTGCGCCCCCCGGTGGAAAGCTTGCGCCGCAGGCGGCTGACCAGCACGTCGACGCTGCGATCCGAGCTGTCGGCCAGCCGCGTTCGGGACAGTTCGATCAGCCGCTCACGACCGATCACGCGCTGCGGCTGTCCGAGAAAGGCGGTCAGCAGGTCGAATTCGGCCCCCGTCAGGTCGACGATCGCACCGCTGGGCGAGCGCAATTCGCGCCGCGCGGTCGAGAGCTCCCAGCCCTGGAAGGAGATGTCGGTGCCCGAAGCCTGGAGATCGCCATTGGGCTGCAAGGTCCGGCGGCGCAGGACGGCACCGATGCGCGCGATCAATTCGCGCGTGGCGAAAGGCTTGGGCAGATAGTCATCGGCGCCGAGTTCGAGGCCGACGATGCGATCCTCTTCTTTACCGCGCGCGCTGACGAAGATCACCGGCACGTCGGACGTCTTGCGCAGGCGACGCAACAGTTCGATCCCGCTCGTTCCCGGAAGCATCACGTCCAGCACCACGAGGTCGGCGGGTTCATGCTCCATCACCACCCACATTTCCGCGCCGGTCGCAACGGCGCGCACGGCATAGCCATGCTGCTGCAGGGCGCGCGTGGTGAGGGTCCGCAAGGGCGCGTCATCCTCCACGAGGACAATCGAGGGAGCAGTCATAAGAGTTTGCTTGCTTTTTCTGGGCCGGAGATAGGGAGCACCGCCGGGGAGTTCAATGATGCGCCGAACGAAACGAAACCGGGTAGCAGCCGTGGATTTGCTCGCGCATGCGGCGTGGTAGCGGGTAGGACATTTCCCAATCCTCTCACGCCTGTTAGGAAGTGTTGCTGCAGCCTTTCTCAGAAGCTGACATGCGCGCCCGCCACGAGCGCGGTGCCGTGATGGGCGGAAATCTTGGGGAACGCGATCCGATCGTGAGCGATGTCGGTGTCGGTATAGTCGAGGCTGAGGCGCAGCCGGCCCTTATTGTAGTCCAGCCCTACGCCCCAGTCCCGATAGGCCCCGCCGGGACGCAGCCGGGCCGCGCGGAGCGGATCATCGACATGGCCGGAGGAGCGGCCGATATGGCCGCTGAGCATGACGGGCGTGCCGGGCAGGCCGAAGCTCGCGCCGCTGCGCAGATAGAGATTGCTGCCACCGATCGCGCCTTGCGACGGCGCGTAGCTGGCTTTCACCGAGATATCGAGCAGGCCGAACATCACGCCAGCGGCAAGATCGCCTGCGACATAATCCTGCCGCCCGGCCGCTCCGGCGAAGAGATGTCCGGTCACACCGCCCCGCCAATAGACGAGGCCGGCATCGCCGCGATAATCCAGCCGCAGAGCGAATGCGCCATCCGCGGCGCCGTGGCGAGCCGCACCTCTCGCCGTCGTCGCCCGGACCGAAGCGCCGATGCCGGAACCGAGCGGAGCGTCGAGGTAAAGCTGGGCGACGGCCCGCCCGCCGCTCCAGCTCAAGCCGCGTTCCCGATAGTCGCTGACGATCGACGCTTCCACGCCGGGCCCTTGCCGGGCCAGGGCCGGGAGCGGCAAACCCGCCCCCAGCATGACGGCGCAGCCGAAGATCGCCGCGCGCCGCCTCACTGCTGGCCCGGACCCGAACCCGCAAGAGCGAGCTTGGCGAGCGAATCACGGAGCGCCAGCGCATCGCTGCTGGCCGCTTGGGACAGCACAGTGCGCAGCGCCGGATCATTTTCGCCGAAGCCGCGTGTCTGGCTCGCCTTGACGGCATTGCACATGCCGCCGATCGCGCCGCGCCTGATCTGGACTTCCTCGATCCTGCCGCTCAGCGCGGGGATCGCCTGGCCATCTGCCCCGAGCGCGGTACGCTGGACCGTAAGCGCGGTCTTCCAGAAGCACATCGGCATGGCGCGGGGGCCGGCACCCGTCTGGCGGAACGAGGTTTCCGCCCGCTTTTCATAGCGGAGCGAGATGTTCTGATCCTTATGCACCACGCTCGTCTCGTGAAGGATTTCGGCACTGGCCGGAGCCGCGACAAGGCCCAGGCCGGCAAGGACGTATTTCAGTTTCATAGCAGACACTCCCGGCATGACGACCCCTGACGGGTCGGGTGTCCGTGGGGGTATCAGCCTTCCTTTGCTGCTCTCGCGCGTGTTTGTAACAAAGGGTTTCGCTTGGGACGGGAGCAAGTCGACGAAACACATGCTCAGCCTAAGCTTGCAATAAAAGCATTTGATAATCATTAGCGAATAATGGCAAGGTTCCCTCGCGCCATGTCCGCGCCAGGGTTCCTGCACTGGAGCATGGAACGGAACGCGGCGCCCGAAACGCCCACGAAACCGTCCATTCAGGGGCGCCAGTCCCGGCATGGCCGCAGATCCAGATCGCATCGATGCCGAAGACCCATCCCAGCTTCCGCCAGTCCATGGCCATTTTCCACACCTGGGCCGGCCTATTGCCCGGCTGGATTCTGTTCCTGATCTTCCTGTTCGGCACCTCCGCCTTCTTCATGTACGAGATCTCGGCCTGGATGCGCCCCGAGCTGCACTCCGCCCGGACGACACCCGCAGCGCTCGACGCGACCGGCGCCTACCTGCAGGACCATGCGCCCGATGCCGCGCGCTGGACCGTGCTGCTGCCCTCCAGACGCGGCGGCGAAGGCATCACTGCATCGTGGGAACCGCGCGAAGGCAGCAAGCTCGAAGCAGGCGAAGCGGTGCTCGACCCGGCGAGCGGCAAGCCTCTCGCCATCCGCGAGACGAGAGGCGGCGAGTTCCTCTATCGCTTCCATTTCGAGCTGCACTACATGCCGTGGTGGGCTGGGCGCTACATCGTCTCGCTCGCCGCCCTCGCCATGTTCGTTGCGCTGATATCCGGCATCGTCACGCACAAGAAGATCTTCGGGGACTTCTTCCTGCTGCGCTTCGGCAAAGGGCAGAGAAGCTGGCTCGACGCGCATAATATCGCCGGCGTGCTCGCCATGCCATTCCACCTGATGATCACCTATACCGGGCTCGTCACGCTGCTGTTCATGCTGATGCCCTGGGCGATCAGCGCCAATTTCCCGAGCCAGGAAGCGTTCTACAAGACAGCCTATCCGCAAGGCCCGCGGTTGGAAGCGAGCGGCCGCCCCGCTCCCATCATGCCTCTGTCCGCCCTGCTGGATATCGCGAGCCGGCGATGGAAGGGCGAAAAGCCTATATATGTCAGCATCGCCAATCCGGGCGATGCGAACGCCGTCGCTGAGCTCTACCCGCAAACGGACACGCTGGCGGGCGCAGCGGGACCGCTCCATCTCGATCCCTCCATCGGCCGGCTGCTGGACAACCCGCGGATGGACGGTCCGGCCAAGGCGACCGTCGGCGTGATGATCGACCTCCATCGCGGCGCGTTCGCCGGGATCGCGCTGCGCTGGCTCTATTTCCTGTCCGGCATGGGCGGGATCGCGATGGTCGGCACCGGGCTGATGCTGTGGACCGCCAAGCGCCGCACCAAGCTGCCCGATCCTGGCCGGCCCCATCTGGGTTTCCGCATCGTCGAACGGCTCAATGCCGGCGTCCTCGCGGGTGCGCCGGCCGGCATCGCCGCCTATTTCCTGGCAAACCGCCTGCTGCCCACGGGCATGGCAGCGCGAGCGGATTGGGAGATCAACACCCTCTTCATCACCTGGGGCGCGAGTTTCGTGTGGACGATCGCCCGGCCGATGCAGCGCGCCTGGCCGGAACTGCTCAACGCCTGCGCCGCGCTTTTCTCGCTGGTCCCGGTGGTGAACGCGATCACCACCAGCCGAGGCCTCGTCCCCAGCCTCATGGCCGGCGACACCGTCTTCTTCGGTTTCGATCTCGCCATGCTTGCCATTGCGGCGCTGTTCGCTCTCGCCGCGCGGCGGGCCGTAGCGCAGGAAGGCAAGGCCCCGCCCCGCCGCACGGGCGAACGGGCGACCGCGGAGGCTGCCGCATGATCCACGCGCTCGCCTTCCTGCTGGACCTGTCCGGCTTCGCGCTGCTGTTCCTCGCGATGAAGCGGCACCAGCAGGACTGGCTGGGCCGGAAGCTGCCCCCACCCCGTGTCCGCGCCCTGCGCATCGCGGCACTTGCCGTCTTCACCTTTGCCTTCGCCACCTGCGGAGCGGGCCTCGGCTGGGGCTACGGCGCGATAGCCTGGTTCGGCTTGCTGACGGCATCCGCGCTGCCGATCGTGATCGTCAACTGCAAGCGCGAGGCGATCCGGCATCGTCTGAAGGGAGCCGGCCGATGAGCGGCATGGTCGGACGAGGCGCCGTCCGCTGGGCCAATGTGTTGCGCATCGCGGCCGCGACGCTCGGTGCCTATGGCGTGACCTCGCTCGCGCTCGCCGCCCTGTCGCGCGCGCTGATCCGCCTGGGGTTCGATCCGGCGGAGACGGTGATCGGCACCACGCTGGCGAGCTTTGCCGTGTTCGCGGCGACTGCGATCGCGGCGTTCCATGGGCGCAATCCGGTTCGGACGTGGGGCTGGCTGATCGGCGTGGCAATGGTGCTGGGTGTGATCGGATGGATGAGCGGGGCAACCTCAATTTAGCAACTCATCGTCATCCCCGCGCAGGCTGGGATAACGATGAAGAGTGCGCCATCAAGTCGACTGAGATCCCAGCTTTCGCTGGGATGACGAGCCGATTGGCAATCACCCTCCTCAACTGTAAACACTCCCCTCAAGGAGAGGGGCAGACGCATGGCACGCTGGTTCGAACAGCTGGAACAGGATCTCCAATCGCCGATCGCGGTCAGGCGCTTCGGCAGCGGCTGGTTCTCGGGTTTCTTCGCCCTCCTCCTGGCGATCGCCGGACTGTGCATGGTGGCCGCGCTGCGCTGGCCGGACTGGTTCGCCACGCCGGAACTGGCTCCACTCTATAGCTGGAGCGGTTTTCGCCCGGCCGTTCACATCGTGCTTCTGACCAGCTACGCGCTCGCCCTTCTCAGCCTGTTGCTGCGCCCCAGCAAGGCGATCGGCGCTACCGCGCTGGTCGTGGCGCTGATGGGCACGCTGCTGGGCGGCGCGAATGTGCAGGCGAGCGAGACGCGCGACTGGGGCATTTTCTTCGGGCTCGATTTCTTCGCAGTGAACATGATCGCCACCGGCCTGATGTTCGCGCCGATCGAACGCATCCTGCCGCACAAGCCCGAACAGCGTCTGTTCCGCCAGGAATGGCGCGAGGACCTGTTCTATTATCTCATCAGCTCGATGATGGTGCAGTTGATCACCTTCCTCGCGCTGGCCCCGTCGAGCTGGATCAACGCTTCCACCACCGAGCTCGCATCCATCCGCGCTTCGGTGGCGAGCCTGCCCTGGCTGCTGCAGTTCGGCATCGTGCTGCTGCTGACGGACCTGATGCAGTACTGGTTCCACCGCGCCTTCCATCGGATTCCGTTCCTGTGGGGGTTCCACGCCGTCCACCATTCCGCGAAGTCGATGGACTGGCTGGCGGGCGCGCGGATGCATTTCTTCGAGATCATCGCGCTGCGCGGCGTCACTTCCCTGCCGCTGCTGACCTTCGGCTTCGCGCCATCGGTGATGCAAGCCTATATCGCCTTCGTCTATGTCTACTCCTCTCTGCTCCACGCCAATCTGCGCGGCGATTTCAACCTGCTGGGCAAGCTCTTCGCGACGCCGCGCTTCCATCACTGGCATCACGCGATCGAGGATGTGGCGGTGGACAAGAATTTCGCGATCCACTTCCCCCTGCTCGACCGAATCTTCGGCACGCATCACCTGCCGGACGGCGCATGGCCGACCGGCTATGGCGTGCCCGAAAGCGTGCCGCAGGGCTATTGGGCGCAGTTCGCCTATCCGTTCCGCCGGCGGCGGCTGATGAAGAGCGAAGCAGAGTAGTTCTTCCTCTCCGTTCGTGCTGAGCTTGGCGAAGCACCGCCCT
Source organism: uncultured Erythrobacteraceae bacterium (assembly GCA_946482075.1). The sequence continues at coordinate 19,816 of CAMLQG010000027.1, read as the reverse complement.
TCTCTTCTCCTGTTCTGGACGGAAAAGCGGTCCTTCGACGGGCTCAGGACGAACGGGCCTGAAAGATTCCTGACATCAATAAAGCGCCAGCGCAGCCTCGCGCAGTTCGGCGGCCCGCACGTCCAGCGCCCGCGCGTCCTGGTTCAGGCTGCGCGGGACTTCGAGACCGAAGATGGCATCCTCCGGCAACCAGGCGAGGAAATCGCGGCACGGGAATGCGCCCGTGCCCGGTACGCCCCGGTTCTGCCCGGCTTCCTCAAGCAGGTCCCCTTCATAGAGCTCCGGCCCGTCGCACAGCTGCACCGCGCCGACCAGCGACGCATCCACCAACTCCAACACGTCGAGCGAACCGGCGGACCGCATGATGTGGAGCAAATCCAGCACCAGCCCGGCATCGTCGCGTCCGCAACGGTCGAGGAAGACGAGTGCGGCGTACAGCGATCCCATGCTCTTGCAGCTGGTGAAGAATTCCAGATTGATCCTGACCCCGCTGCCCTGAGCCACGTCGCACAAGGCGATGAATTTCCGCCTTGCGTCGTTAACGTCGTCATTTTCCCAGATGATCGCGGTGGCGCCGCGCGCGCCGAGTTCCACTGCCGCTTCGATCACCGGGCCGAATGTCGCGGGATTGGCCGACCGATCGAGATTGAACACTTCGACCGTCTGGATGCCCAGTCCGACTTCCGCGAGCCATTGCGCGGTTTCGCGCCGCAATCCGGCATCGGTGACCAGCGCATTGCGCCGGCCGGTCGCCGTCTCGATCAGAGTGAGGCTGGAATAATCATAGCCTGTCCGTTGGGCGAGACGCAGCAACTCAGGCCCAGGAATATCCGCAAAGCTCAGCGGCTCCAGCGCGAGCTTGTGAGGCTTCATGGCAACCCTTCCCAATCTGCGGTCTGGCGCCGCACGTGCACCACATAATAATTAATAGTAATGCGCCAATATCTTGCAAATACAAGCCCACGCTTGACTTTATTATCGGCGCGCGAGCCGTTAGCTCGACCTCGTGGGATCGGTCATCGGTTCTTCTATCGCGCGGGAATCGGCGCGGAACAGCGACGGCATGCTCGTCTGGCGTTCGATCATGCGGTGGACCACGGGATCTCCCTGCCCGATACGCAGCTGGCGCAGCGTCTCGCTATTCGCGGCATCCGCGTGGGTCCGGCGCTGGTTGTGGCGGATGTAATCCAGCCAGGTCGGCACGTGATAGCGTTCGATCCAGAGCTGCGGATCAGACAGATCGCGCAGCAGCGACCAGCCCCGCGCGCCGTCGCGCACGCGGATGCGGTGCCGTTCGTTCATCGCAGCGAGAAAGCGGACCACGTCGTGCTCGGCCACGCGATGTTCGATCGTGACCACGATCGGCCCGCTGCGCGGCTCCATCGCGATCTCGGTATCGGGTTCCTGCCAGCGGCCCTGCGGATCGAGATTGACGTCGCCGATGCCCTGCAGCGGCAACAGCCAGGCGACCCCCAGCCCGGCAAGCTGGACCAGCGCGGACACATGCAGCGCCACGACCGGGCCATGAACGTCGGCCACAGCACCGAACAACCAGCTGCCCACCGCCATCGCGCCGAAGGCCGCCATCTGGTAGAGCGCGATCGCGCGCGCCACGACCCAGCGCGGCGAATTGAGCTGGATGCTGACGTTGAAAGTGGACAGCGCGAGCACCCAGCCCGCGCCCGCCAGCGCCAGCGCCGCGAGCGTGATCGCCACGAAGCTGCTGGCCCCGGTAGCGCCCGCGCCCACCGCCATGCCCAGCGTGGCCACGCGCGTGATCCGTTCGCTGGACCAGCGCTGCCGCAGCCAGCTGCTCGAAAGCGCGCCGCCCACCGCGCCCACCCCGAAGCTGCCCAGCAGAAGGCCATATGTCATTGGTCCGCCCTGGACCACGTCGCGCGCGACCAGCGGCATCAGCGCCGGCACAGCGCTCGCCGCCAGGCCGAACAGGGCGGCGCGCAGCAGCACGCGTAGCAGGTTGGGCGACATGGCGACGTAGCGCAGCCCTGCCCCCATCGCGACACCGAGCCTTTCGCGCGGGAGCGTGCGCGGCGCGATCTCCGGCCGCCAGCGCGCCAGCACGCCGATCAGGCCGAGATAGCTCACCGCGTTGACAAGGAAGGCAGCCGCCGCCCCGCCGAACGCCACCACCGCGCCGCCGATCGCGGGGCCGGCGCTGCGCGCGATGTTGAAGCCCATGCTGTTCATCGCCACCGCCGCGGGCAGGACCGGGCGCGGCACCATGTCACCGACGGAGGCCTGCCAGGCGGGGCCGTTGATCGCCGTGCCGCAGCCGATCAGGAACGTCATCGCCAGCAGCAGCCAGGGCGACAGGAAGCCCATCACCGCGCCGATCGCCAGCACCAGCGAGACCACCAGCATGAAGCTCTGCGCGGCCAGCATCACCCGGCGCCGGTCGAGATTGTCCGCCATCGCGCCGGCCCACAGCGACAGCAGCATGATCGGCAGCGCGGTGGAAGTCTGCACCAGCGCGATCATCTGGGGCGATCCGCTGAGCGACGTCATCATCCATGACGCGCCGACCGACTGGATCAGTCCGCCGAAATTCGACGCCATGCTGGCCAGCCAGATCGCGCGGAAGACGGGCACGGAGAAGGGAGAGGGGGAAGCGGGCGAAGTCACGCTGCCTCAATGGCATGGCGGGCAAATGGTTGCACTTCTTTCCCGCAATGGCGTCCCGATTGCCGCCGATGCGAACCTAGTTTTATGCCTTCGTTAGGAAGGTTGGCTGTATGCTGGGCGGACATGGTTAAGAAGTGGGGGATGATGATATGGCGGGTTTTGTAAGGGATATACTGGCGACCCTGTCCTACGAACCGAGCTCGTCCGACCGGATTGCGGCGAACAGCGCGGCGTTGTCTCAGCTCGACGAACGGCTTGCCGGCTTCCAGGGAACCGCGCGCACTTCCATCACGATCCGCCCCCGCGATTGCAGCGTATGGGATGGCAATCCGCGCGACGTGCCGGGCCTCAGCTATGAAGGCTGCCGCTCGCTTATCGAATCCATCGCGCAGGAAGACGGCAACCGCATCCCCGTCCTCGTCCGTCAGAACCCGCCGGGATCGGACCGCCCCTACGAACTCCTCGTCGGCAGCCGCCGTCGCTTCGCGATCGACTGGCTCAATCACAACGGCCGGCCCGAAATCCGCCTCAACGCCATGGTTGTGGATTTGAGCGACGAGGAAGCCTTCCGCCTCGCCGATATCGAGAACCGCGAACGCCAGGACATCACCGAACTCGACCGCGCGCGCAGCTACCAGAACGCGGTCGACCGTTTCTATGCCGGCGTCCAGTCGCGCATGGCCGAAGCGCTCAATCTGTCCAACAGTCAGCTGAGCCGCCTGCTTGCGCTGGCCCAGATGCCGGACGAGGTGGTCAGCGCCTTCTCTACCAGGGACGAGCTGCGCGTGCGCCATTCCGAAGTGCTCACCCCGCTGCTGCGCCGGCCCGAACAGCGCGCCCGCGTGATCGAGACGGCCAGGCAGATCGCCACGGAGCAGGAACGGCTCGCGGCTTCGGACGAACGCCTGATCGGTACGGCCACCGTCCTGATGCGCCTCAAGGACGCCGGCACCGCATCCGGCGGCAAGGCAGTGCGCGAACTGCCTATCATGATGGGCGCCGATCGGATCGGCCGGGTGAAGCCCGGCAGGGATGGCCTCAGCGTCGATCTCACGATCGCGGAGAACACGGATCTGGATGCGCTGCTGGTCCAGCTGCGCGGCGCGATCCTCGAAAGCCGCGGCCAGTTGGCGAAGGCAAGCGAGACCGAACCGAACTGACGCAGCGGCCGCGTTACCACAGCAGCTTCCAGAAACCGATCGTGCTGAACCTGTCGAAGCACTGCTTTTCTTCTTCAGCACCGGAAGTGAAAAGCGGCCCTTGTGCTTCGCACAGCCTCGCTTCCGACAAGCTCAGGGCGATCGGCTGCTGTTTCGAGCGGGTTCTCGGGGAAAGCACCCTGGCCACAGCCCAACAATCGCACTCGCTCCGGCGCTAAAGCGCAACTGCGGTTTTTGCGTGCGGAAGGCAGGGCTTTTCCAGGCCCTTGTACAGCTCGAAGCCCGCATTTCCATGCCTTTCCGGATTTGCAGGTGCCGATTGCGTATCCTGTGCGCGCTATCCCGACATGGGCGGCGATGCCGGTCTTGGCGTGTGGCCCTATGCCTTCGACACGGCTGCTTCTCGCCGCACTGATACGCGTTTCGGACCGTATCCTCGGATCATCAATCTGAGGAGTAGTGAAATGCAACATCGTGAAAACCGTCAGTCGTCTCGTTCCTTACGCCATTGTCTGCTGAGCGCGTCCGCCGTCCCCCTGCTGCTGCTGGGCGCCTGCTCGGATGGCGTCGGCTTCAAGCTCGGCGCCGGCGGCGTGCCGTCCGGTCCCAGCGGCCCCTCCGGCCCCAGCGGCCCCACCGGCCCGACGAGCCCTGGCGGACCTAGCGGCCCGAGCGGCCCCTCGGGTCCCGGCGGTCCTTCCGGCCCCACCGGCCCTTCCGGACCAAGCGGCCCTTCGGGACCCACTGGTCCTTCCGGCCCCACGGGCCCGTCTGGCCCGAGCGGTCCGTCTGGGCCGAGCGGTCCGTCTGGTCCCACCAGCCCCAGCACGTCGAGCTTCACGGGTCCGGTGGCGGCGGGGAGCCTTGGCGGTGATCCGCTGGTTGGTCAGCCCGGTTCCGGCACCCTGATCGACGTCAATGTGGCGCCCGACACCAAGAGCCCCAACGGTTCCGGCCAGCTCGTGGTCGACGTCCTCGCCGGCGACGGCACCGTCGTCCAGGCCCAGCTGCCCAAGACCGAGCAGCAGGCCCAGGCCACGCTCGCGCCCGTCGGTAATCTCGTAGGCGCCGTTCTCGGCGATCCGGCAGGTGCCGCGACGACCGATCTGACCGATGGCCTCGCCCCCGTCGTCGCCACGGTCACTTCGGCCGCCGATCCCGTGGTCAGCCCCTTGCTCGACACGGCCAACGGCGCGCTCGCTCCGATCATCGGTCCCGTCACCGGCGAGGACGGCCTGCTGGCTCCGATCACCGGGCAGCTCGGTGGACTTGTCGATGGCCTCACCGGCAACCTGCCCACCGACGGCTCGGCTCCGGCACGCACCTTCGATGGTCCGCTGGTCGGCCTCGCCACCGTCGGCGACTCGCCGACCGGCTCCAGCAGCGACGACACGCTGGCCGGGCTCAACCTCCTGGCGGATGCCAACACCGCCGAAGGCCAACTGCTGACCGCAACCATCCTGTCCGACGACAAGCTGCTCGACCTCTCCTTCCCGACCACCGAGGAAGGCTTGACCGCCGGCCTCGCCCCGGTCGGCAATCTGGTCGGCGCGGTACTGGGCGAACAGGCGGGCAGTGCGATCGATCAACCGACCGGCACTCTCGTCCCGATCCTGACTCCCGTCACCAGCACGGCCGACAGCCTCACCGCCCCGCTCCTCGAGACCGCCAATGGCAGCCTCGGCGGCGAGGTCGGCGGTGGCCTCGGCGGTATCGGCGGCGGCGATGCCGGCTCCATCCTCGCTCCCGTCACCGGCACCGTCGACACGCTGCTCGGCGGTGGTCTTACGGGCGGCACCCCGGATGCAGGCGGCGTTCTTGCTCCCGTCACCGGGGCCGTCGATGGCGTCCTCGGTGGTGTCGGGGGCGGCGCTCCCGCGACGGGCGGCGCTCTCGCTCCCGTCACCGGCGTGGTCGACAGCGTGGCGGGCGGTCTTACCGGCGGAGATGCCGGAAGCGGCCCGCTCGCTCCCGTCACCGGCATAGTCGGCGGCCTCCTTGGCAGCGGCAACTGAGCGATAGGGCGTGACGGATGCAGGACAGCCCCACTGCCGCATCCGTCAGGCTTCGGCCCGCCTTCCTCAGAGACGGGTCGAGGAGGCGGCCCAACCAGCGGGCCGCCTCCCATCCTTTTCACACGGAATTATCGGAGCAGACAGGATCATGAATCAGACAGCGATGCAGAACAGCCACTATCTCCTGCTCGTTCGCCTCGACAACGGCTCGGCGATCACCGAAGCCTATGGTGAGCATGTGGTGAAATTCGCGATAGACCATCTTCAGCTTTGCCTGGACCGGCATCTGAACGTGGCCGACATGCGCCGGATGGGCTGCGACGAGATCGAGCTCCTCGTCACGTCGACCTCGACCGATCCTGCACTGCTCGAAGCCTTGGTGGACGAACTCTCGACCGAGCTGAGTCTGGAGACGTTCCACTATGGCGGCGAACAGATCGTCCTGGCCGTTTCCGCCGGCTATGCCATCCCGCAAGCGGAGAACTGGGGCAATCATCGGCAGGAAGCGCGCCGCCGTCTGGCGGGAGCGATCACGCCGGCGGACCTGCCGGGACCGCATTCGGTCAAGGACCAGAAGCGCTATCGCAACGACATGGCGCTCGCGGCGATGGTGCTCGACCATATCATGCGTGGGAAAGGCTCCTTTGCCCGCAAGCCGGTTTACCAGCTGCGGGATTCGGCCGAAGTATCGCATTCCGAAGTGCAGCTGCGCCTGCATGACGGACAGGGCGGAACCTTCGCTTGCGACGAGGCGATCCGTGCGTTCGAGCGGCTCGGCATGTCCTATCTGCTGGACAAGCTGATCGTTTCCCAGGCGCTCGACGAATTGATGGACGATCCGTTTCTCAGGCTTTCCGTGGGGATTTCGACCCGCAGCCTGTCCTTGGACCTGCAGGGCGAATCCGCCGCCTGGACCGAACTGCTCACCCGGCTGCGGTGCAATCACGACCTTGCCCGCCGCCTGATCATCGAAGTGCAGGACACCACGCCGATCGCCTGCATGGCCGGCGCGGCCGCCTTCGTTCGCAAGCTGCGGGCGCTGGGCGTGTCGATCGCGATCGCCGGCTTCGGATCGGGCCCGACCTCGATCCGCCAATTGATCGAGCTGCGGCCGGATATCGTGAAGCTCGACAGTGACGCGTTGACCGCCGGCGATATGCCGGGCGGCAATCCGGCCGTGATGGAGCACTTGATCGTGTTGGCCCATGCACTGGCCGATCGGGTCGTTCTTGACGGCGTCGAGATCTCCGCGCCGGCGAAGACCGAGCGGGAGGACAGCCTCGACTGGTCCATGCCGGACGACAGCGCCTCGGGTGACTGCGATATCCGCGAGAACGGGGTGGTGCACGACCTGGTGGCCCATCGCAACGCACAGAGCGCGGTCATCCTGAGGAGCGCCGCATGCTGAGCTGACGGCGGGAGAACACGATGCATCCGGGGCGCCGCCTCGCCTGTGCTCTCAACCTGCACAAGCCCACCCGCTTCCTGATCAATTCGGACGGAAGCGAGTATCGCTGCCAATGCGAGCATTGCCGGAAGATCATCATTCGCAAAGTCCCCCGCAGATGGAAGCTGGAGTGATGGCCCGGATATGCCCCCGCCCCTATCCGCCAAGCCCTCCGGATCACACCGCTCGATCGACGCGGGCCAGCAATCCGGGCGTTCCAATCCCGTGCGATGCGGGTAAACCCGTTGCACGGGAACCGGCACGGGAGCGACGCGAAGCAGATGGACGATACAACGCCCCTCGTGCTCGTGGTCGACGATGTCGTCGCGATCGTCGAGGAACTCGTCACCCTGCTCTCGCTGCAGGCCATTCCCGCGATCGGCGCACATGGCCTGCAGGAAGCCGTGGCGTTGCTGGAGCGGGAGCCCACCCTTCGTATTGTCGCCTGCGACGTTCGGCTGGGCCGGGAATCCGGCCCGGACATCATCGAACAGGTCCGCAACAATCCGCGCCTGAACGAACGCGACCTGCAGTACGTGTTCGTAACCGGTGATCCGATGACGATCGACAGGATCGCATCGCTTCCTGGATCGTCCGTCCTGACGAAGCCGATCCAGCCCAACGCGCTGATCGCACTGTTTCGCGAGCTTCTCGGCCGCAAGGCCTGAACGTATTTTTACCTAGACGAAATCGTTTCCCATTTATGCTATTGTTCTTAAAAAGTAGATTGATAGTATCAGGGCAGATAAATTCACGATCCTTTAGGTCAATATGTATTACGTATTTTACGTAAATTTCAAATATTCTGCCACTTTCATAATATAAAAGGCAGTGAAAAGGGATGATACCAGACAATATCCATGCATCTGTTCGGACAGGCCATCCGCAAGCGGATGACCAGCGCGAATTGCTGAAGATCGAGCATGATCTTAAGGATAGCGGCGGTGTCGTTCTTATTCGCGATATCGGCTTCGATCGCGCGAGCGGTTTCCTGACATTCCACCGGCGGGACAGCGACCAGGCGCAGCGCCCCATCACGATGAAGCTCCATCCCGACGATCAGGTGCAGTTCCTGCGCTTGGCCGGACGCAGCGAAGTATCCGTATCCCTGCGGCCGGTGCGCGATTCCTTCGCGAGCTTCGTGCTGATCCTCGAACAGAATGCCGGCGATGCCGCCTGGCGCTCCGGCACGCTCACCCATATCGAGGGGCCGAAGGACCTGCTCGACACGATCGCGGCGAAATCGCGCCTGGAGGATCTGGGCGAGAAAGCTTCGGTGCTGGGCCATGAATTGCGCCAGCCGCTGTTCACCATCGCGATGGCGAACGAGAATCTGCGGCTGATGCTGGGCGCACCCAAACAGCTGCAGTCGCTACTGTTTCAGGCCATCGATCGGATCGACACCCAGGTGCAGCGCGCGCAGACGATCATCGCGCTGACGCTGGGCTATGCGACCGGGAGCGATGCGTCATCGGAGCATTCCGATGTCGGACAAGCGCTGCGCCGTGCGTGCGATTTCCTGGCGCCGTTGTTCGAGACCGCCGATATCCGGATCGAGATCGATACCCGCATGTCGGGCACCGCTGCGCTGAGCGGCGTCCAGCAGGAACAGGTCTTCGTCAACGTGCTGCGCAATGCGGTGGACAGCATCCAGGCCCGCCGGCAAGAGGAATGGTCCGGCGAAGGATCCATCGTCGCCACGCTCCAGACGGACGGCGACTATTGGCGCTGCCTGGTGAGCGATAATGGCGCAGGTCTCGCGCCCGACGTGCCGGAAAGGAAGTTCCGTCCTTTCTTCACGACCAAGTCGGACCAGGGAACCGGCCTGGGGCTTTACGTATGCGAACAGCTCGTCACGATCGCGGGCGGCTCCATCCGCCTGCTGCCGGGCGAAAGGGAAGGCGCGATGGTGGAGATCCTCCTGCCGCGGCGCGATGCCCGATAGGGCAAGCCCCGATCAGATATCGCTGCGCGCGAGCCTGATCCGGAATTGCGAAGGACGGCCGCCGTGCGGCTGACAGCGGAAATCCCCGCCCACATCATGGGCGAGCTGTTCCACCAGCCACAATGTCGCATGATCGAGACCCTGTCCCGCGACCTCGCCGCCCGTCTCGTCGATGCAGAGCACCTTGACCACGACATGGGATGAACTCAGCGCGGCATCGAGCACGACGGTGCCTCTGCGCTTTTCCCCATCCTCGCCGATATAGGCGCCGAACGCGCTGAGCAGCGCTGCGACCGCTATCATCTCCAGCCGCCCGTGATGATCGGGGACGAGGTGATCGAGCGCATTGCCCCGCATTTCCACCGCGATACCCGGATGGCGGATATTGGATCGCGTCGCCGCCACCGCGCGTTCCAGCGCGCTGCGCACATGGAGCTGCGCTTCTTCCTGGTTGCCGTCGCGCCCGAACCAGCGAAACAGCCGCAACACGGCGGCCGCGCCCTCGGTATGCGTAGAAACGCGCGCGATCCGCTCCAGCAGCTGGACCTTGTTCCCCTCTTCGATCTCGAGATGCTCGATGATGTAGCCCATATTCCCATTCGCCATCGCGATCACGTTCAGCGGCTGCGCAAGATCGTGCAGCATGCCGCTGGTGACGCGGCCGAGCAGCAGGTCCCGCGTCACCGAGGTCAGGCCGTCATCGCCCCAGGCGAGGATGCGCCCGTCCACCATCGCCAGGTGCCGGGCGAGCCCCGCGCCGATCCACGCCGCGCAGATGCATCCCACGATCACCGCGAACTCGGCCGCCAGTCCCGAGGCAAGCAGGGCCACGCAGATCGAGGCGGTGCCCGCAAGGATGCACAGGCTCCAGGCCCATCGCGGAACGCTGAGGAAGGCGGGCATGGTATGGAGCGTCACGAGGCCCGCGGCCGTCATCATCAGAAGCAGGGTCCAGTAGCCGAACGACTGGTATGGCGCGGGGACCAGCAATACCGGGAGCATGCCCAAGACGGTCAGCAAGGTCAGGCGGCGGCGGCGCAGGATGAACAGCGCCCCGGCCGCGATCGCGCCGAAAATGGCGGTAGCCGACACCGCAACGGACGTAATCCCGAGCAGCAGCGCGCTCAAGGCAATCACGCGGGGATATAATGTCCCGCCATTCACCGCCCGCCGGCCCTTCCTCAGGAAGCGCTTGAAAGACGGCCTCTTCAATGAGGACGTTTCATGAGCCATGCCGCTATCGAGTAGAGCCGGCAAAATGGCTCTGCAACCGCGAAAAGTCTTAACGAACCATACGCAAAACGACCCCTGAGCCGCTCAAAAAGCCCCTGGGAAGGCATTTGCAAGGTTATCCAGCGCGCAATGACTGCAGTGAAAAGAACCGTTTTGACCCTAATTCCACCCAGGCTGGCATAACATCCTTACTGACTCGTAACACGATCTCGGGCCAGCTGCGAACATCGAACGGATACGATCAGACAACCAAATACGTATTTCTTACGTAATTTGAACAGGCTGGATTTTCACCGATGCGGTCGCTTCGGCACTATTTCCGGCCCGCCCTATACCTGCCCGAAAGCTAACCTCCTCTAGCAAGGGCGTCGTTGAACAGATGGTTTGCGACGCCAATTCGGGGGGCAGATCCGGGTTTGCGTAAGCGCAATACACTAAGGGGGTAGTATGCGCCTGGGCTCGAAAGCGAAGCTGACGATCGGCGTCGGATTGGCCGCCGCATGCAGTTTTGCATATCTGGGCATAAGGGAATTGAATCGCGTTGACCCCGTGCCCTCGGCACAGGCCCGCCCGCAGGTGACGCAGGCCGCACCGCAGATCCTGCTCGCAGCCACGACCCGTCCGATCAAGACCGGCGAGACGATCACCGCGGACATGATCCGTAGCGCGACCAATTCGCCCGCCCGCTTTCCCAATGCAGCCCTTCCGGCCGAAGCGATCGGCAAGGTGGCCACGCGCGACATCCCGTCCAACTCGCTTGTCCCGCGCACCGCGCTGGGGCTGGAAACCAAGCTCGCGATCCGCGTGCCCAAGGGCCTGCGCGCGATGAGCATCGACACGACCGCCGAAATCGCGGTCGCGGGCCTTGTCCGGCCGGGGGACGTCGTCGACGTCCAGGTGGTCTATCCGGGAGCCGACGCGGTGAACGGCGCGCGCGGAACCGGACGCAGCCAGGCGGTGACATTGCTGCAGATGGTTCAGGTTCTGGCCGTGGGCGATACCGTCCTGGGCACGCCGTCCTCCCCATCCCCGGGCACCGTCGGTGCCGGAGATAGCCAGAATTCGGCGCAGGCGACCCAGCAGGCAAGAACCGTCACTCTGGCGCTTTCGCCCGACCAGGTATCCACCCTGTCGCTCGCGAAGAGCACGGGCTCGCTGTATCTTTCGCTGCGCAATCCCGACGACGACGCGGAAATCGCCGCCGCGCGGGCCGTTTCGACCGGACCTTTACCGCAGCAGCCCGTCCAGCCGATCCTGGCGGCGGCGCCTGCGGTCGCACCGGCCCCAAGAACCCCGCCTCCAGCCAGGCCACGGCAGGCGCCGCATGCGATCGAACTGGTGGTCGGCGGCAAGCAGGGCATCATCTATTCCGGGAGTGGTTCACGATGAAATCCCTGATCGCATCCCGACTGGCTCTTGGGCTTGCACCAGGCCTGCTGGCGATGTCCGCCCTCGCGCTGGCACCGGCGCAAGCGGCGGCCGAGCCCGCACGGCAGACGCTGGAAATCGATGAAAAGCAGACGCTTGCTTTCCCCCGTCAAATCGGCCGCGTCGAAGTGGAACGGGAAGATGTCATTGTGGTCAGCGCGCCCACCTCGCGATCGCTCCGGATTACCGGTGTGGGCGGCGGGCAGACCACGCTCAGCGTCTATTCCAGCGACGGCGACCTGATGGAGCAGACGCTCGTCAGCGTGGCCGGAGGAAGCGGTGCGCGCTTCCAGGGCGCAGGTACGCCGATGCCGGGCGAGAAGGTGGTCGCGGTCGATGTTCAGTTCGCGGCGGTCTCCTCCTCGACGCTCAAGGCGCTCGGCTTCAGCTTCTCCAAGCTGTCGGGCGATCTCCAGGGCGCGGTCGTCTCTCCCAGCTCGCTCAACAGCGCGAGCTTCGGCCCAAGCGGCCTTACGCTCGACACGACCGTGCCGATCCAGAGCGCCTTCAACCTGTTCCTGTCCGCTCCCAATCGCGGCTTCGGCGCGGTGCTGAGCGCGCTGTCCACCAACGGTTTGTCGCAGCTCCTCGCCCAGCCCACTCTCCTCGTCCGTTCGGGCGAGAAGGCGAGCTTTCTGGCGGGCGGCGAATTCCCGGTGCCGGTGCCGCAATCCACTAGTGGTTCGGGCAACACGATCTCCATCGATTACAAGGAGTTCGGCGTAAAGCTGACTGTCTCCGCCTTCGTGCTGTCGAAGGACAATATCGTGCTTCAGCTCTCGCCCGAAGTAAGCGAGCTCGACTATGCCAACGGGGTTCAGCTCCAGGGCTATGTCGTCCCGGGCATCCGGCGCCGTTCGGCCGAAACCACAGTGGAACTCGGCAGTGGCCAGAGCTTCGTGATCGCCGGCCTCAACTACAGCAACAGCTCGGTCTCCAAGGACAAGCTGCCGCTGCTCGGCGACATCCCGATCCTCGGCGCCTTCTTCAAGCGCCAGCAGAATTCCAAGGAACGCCAGGAACTGATCATCGTGGCGACCCCGCGGCTGGTCGATCCGCTGCGACCGGAGGACGTCCCTCCGCTTCCCGGCGCCGGCAAGGACATCGTTCCGACATTCGGACAAATGGTCGTCGGCAAAGACAAGCCCGATCAGGCTCCCTTTGGTGTGGTGAGACGCTAAGAACATGCCGACAATTCATCTTCTTTCCATCGACAGTGCGCTGGCCGACCGGCTGGGCGAAGCCATGGGCGAACGCGTGACGGTCGAGATGGTCCAGTCGCTCGAAGCGGCGGATCTCTCCAGCCCCGGCATCATCGTGATCGATCACGCGGCGATCCCGGCGGACCGTTCGCTGCCTTCGGCCATCGCCAGCGTCGCCGATGGTGCCCAGGGCCGCGCGATCGTGATCGCGACTGACGAGATAAATGCCTCCCAGGTGCTGGTCGCGATCCGCGCCGGTGCCACGGACGTCATTTCCCGCAAGGCCCCGGATGGCGAGATCGCGGCGATCTTCTCCCGCCTGCTGAACAACGCCATCGTCACGCAGGGCCTGCCCGGCCGGCTGACGCTGGTGCTGGGGGCGGACCGCGAGGTGACCGCGATCCTGGCGACCGACATGGCGCTGAGTCTCAGCCTGGGTCAGGCGCCGACTCTGCTGGTCGATTGCACGCTGCCCACCAGCACGGCCGAAGCCTATCTCGACCTCAAGACCGATTACGGCATCGCTTCCGCGGTGGCGGACCTGGAACGCCTGGACACCAGCCTGCTGGCCGATGCGCTTACTCGGCACGAGCCGAGCGGCCTGTCGCTGCTGACGCTGGATGGCGGGACGGGCAGCGAGCCGGTCGGGCTTTCGCCGAACGATATCGTCCGCCTGATCCAATTGCTGCGCGTCTGCTACGGTCATGTCGTGCTGTCCACGGGCTCGTTGCGCAATGGCGGGCTGCTGCGCGAACTCGCGTCTCAGGCCCAGCATGTGGAGGTGGTCTGCAGCCAGTCGATCCGCGAGCTCGACGCCTGCCGTCGCCTGCTCGAACGGATCGCGCCCGATACCGCCAGCGCCGCGCGGATGCGCCTGCTGGTGTGGGACCACGATCCGGAAATCCTGCTCGACGGACGACGGATGGCCGATGTGCTGGGGATCGAATCCGTCATGACCGTGCCGACCGACCGGGTCGAAACGCGCAATGCGCTCAACGCAGGCCGTCCCCTCGCGCTGCAGCGCACGGCCAGCAGCTACATGCAGGCCGTCCGCCGCGCGATCGGCATCGCCGAGCCCGAAGCGGGCATGCGTCCCACGCTCGACAAGCTGCGGCGCGCCCTGCTCCGCTCGACGGACAAAGCCGCATGAGCCTGTTGACCTCCGACGGCGTCTACGAAAGCGAACCTCAGGAGAAACCGAGGCCCGCCGTCGCGCAGCCCTCCGCGCAGCGGATGAGCGACAGCTATCAGGCGGTCAAATCCCTCACCTGCCAGCAGGTCATCGAACAGCTCGAAGCACAGGGCACCACTGTCGACGCGCTCGACCGCAAGACGCTGCGCCAGGAGATCGAGCTGGTCATCAACAGCCGCAGCCGGCGCGGCCAGCTCGCGCTCAACAGCGCCGAACGCCTGCTGCTGATCGAGGATGTCGAGGACGAGGTGGTCGGCTTCGGCCCGCTCGCCCCGCTGCTGCGGGATTCCACGATCGACGACATCATCGTCAACGGTGCGAACACGATCTATGCCGAACGTGCCGGCCTTCTGGAGCAGGTCGACACCCGCTTCCGCGACGATACGCATCTGATGAACATCATCCAGCGGATCGTCGGCCCGATCGGCCGCCGGGTGGATGAAGCCACACCGTTCGTCGATGCCCGCCTGCCCGATGGTTCGCGCGTGAACATCGTGATCCCGCCGATCGCGCTGGACGGCCCGTTGGTCTCCATCCGCAAGTTCCGCCTGCACGCTCTCAGCGTGGAGGATTGCATCACCGGCCAGGTGATGAGCCGCGAGATGGCGAATTACCTCAGCGCGGCCGTACGTTCGCGCCTCAACATCCTGATCTGCGGCGGCACCGGCGCGGGCAAGTCCACGCTGCTCAACATGCTGTCGGGCTTCATCAGCAATCGCGAGCGCCTCGTCACGATCGAGGACGCTGCCGAGCTGCAGCTGCGCCAGGACCATGTCGTGCGGCTGGAAACACGCCCGCCCAATGTCGACGGGACGCGCGAAGTCAGTTCCCGCGATCTCGTGCGCAACGCACTGCGGATGCGGCCCGACCGCATCATCCTGGGCGAAGTGCGCGGCGTCGAGGCGGTCGAGATGCTCCAGGCCATGTCCACCGGTCATGACGGTTCCATGGCGACGCTCCACGGCAATTCGCCACGCGATGCGCTGGCGCGCCTGGAAATGCTGCTCGGTTTCGCGGGGCAGCACCACGACATGCGTGCGATCCGCCGCTTCGTGGCCAACAGCGTCCATGTGATCGTCAACATCCAGCGCCTCGCCAATGGCAGCCGCCGCGTGACTTCCGTCACCGAGGTGACCGGAGTGGAAGGCGAAGCCTACACGCTCAACGAACTCTACCGCTTCGACGAACAGCCGCCGATGTCGGGCCTGGGCGAGTTCCGCACCCTGTCCCCGCGGCCATACCATGCCGAAAGGCTGCAGGATTTCCCGACACCCGCCGGCGCCGCGACATCGGGCGAAAAGCCATGGTGAAAGGTGCGGCCTATCTTGTCCTGGCGCTGCTCGTCATCGGCGCGATGGCCGCCTATCTCCTGTTTGCGCGATCCCGGACGCTGGCCGATATCGACCGGCGTCTGGCTTCGCTGACGACCGTGGGCAGCGCGCCCCCCCAGCGCAGCGCCACGGTCGTCCCCGTTCCCGCGCGCTATGTCCCGGTCTTCGCCCAGGCGCAGATCGAAGTGACGGCGAAGATGCTGCGCATCGCGGTCGCAATCGGGCTCGGCCTCGCGGTGCTGACGCTCGTCGCATTCGGGCCGGCAGCCACGCTGGTGATGCTTGTCGGCCTGCCGCTGCTGGTCCTGGCCTATGTCCGCCATCGCGCCCGCAGCCGGATCGAACAGCTGATCGAAGCGATGCCCCACTATATCGATAATGTCCGCCAGCTTCAGGCGGTGGGCAATTCGCTGTCCCAGGCGCTGGACCGGGCGTTGGCCGATGCGCCGCCGATCGTCCAGAGTTTCTTCGCCCCGGCCGCGCGCCGCCTGGAACTGGGCGCGCCCGTGGGCGAAACGATGCAGCTTTTCGCAGACCGGCTGCAAGTTCCCGAAATCTCGATGCTGGCCGCAGCGATCAAGACCAATCAGCGCTATGGCGGCTCGCTGGGCACCGTGCTGCGCAACCTGTCGAATATCCTGCGCGAGCGGCTGCGGATCAAACGCGAACTGAAAGCGGCGACATCCGAAGCCAAGGTCAGCTCGCGCGTGCTGATCGCCATGCCGATCATCTCGATGATCCTGCTGGTGATCCTGAACCCCACCTATATCGACTTCTTCATCCATGACGAGCGCGGCCGGCATTTCAGCGTGGTCGCCATCGTCCTGCAGGGAGCCGGAATCTATGTGATCCGGCGCATGATGAGGCTCGAATTCTGATGCAGACGGCCTTCTCCCTCCTGCTCTTCGCGCTCGCCCTCGCAGGCCTCGCCGCCGTGGCCTTCGGGGTCCGCCTGCTCGTCGCCGATTGGCGGCTGAGTCAGCGCATCTCCGGCAATGCAGGGCCGCGCACCGGGGAAACAAAGTTCTTCGACCCGATCCATGTCCGCCTGCCGGGCCTGTTCAGGGCGCGCGGAAAGGACCGCGCCGAAATCGAACGCAAGCTGAAAAGCGCGGGCTATTTCGAAGCCAATGCGATCGATATCTTCCTGTGGCTGCGCCTCGGCGCCACGATCGCCGCAGTCCTCCTCGCGATGCTGTTCTCGACGATCGTCTTCGGCACGCCGTTCTATCACTGGCTGCTGATCTTCGCGCCCGGCGGCCTCGCCTATATCGGTATGAAATATGCGCTGCTGATGCGCGCGGCGGAACGCGAACGCAGGTTGACGATCGAATTCCCCTTCCTGCTCGACCTGATGCTGATGATGCTCGAAAGCGGCGTCTCGCTCGACCAGTGTTTCCGCGCGATCGCCCGCGACGAGAAAGTCGCCGTGCCGCGCCATGCGAAGCTGGTCGCGATGCTGGTGGACGATCTCGACCGCGGGCAGGATTACCAGGCGGCGTTCGATCGCTGGGCGACGCGGGTGGGCGTAAGCGGTGCGCGCGAACTGGCCTCGCTGTTCCGCCAGTCGCTGTTCCAGGGCATGGAACTCGTGCCCGCAATGCGGGAATTCATCATCGAATTCACCCAGCGTCGCGTGATGCGGGCGCGCGAAGCGATCGGCACGATCACCGTACGCATGGTGATCCTGATGCTCGTCTTCTTCATGCCGGCGCTGTTCATCGTGCTCGCCGCACCGCCGATCACCGCGATCTTCGATACTCTGCGGGGAGGAGCCTGATGACGCTGCGCCAATGGCTCGCGATCCCGGCCGCTCTCGGCTTGAGCATCATCGCGCTTTCCCCCTCCGCCTCGGCCGCGCCGATGGATGAGATGCAGCCGGGCGGAGGTACCAAGAGTCTCTACATGCTGCTGATCCAGCAAGCCCGTTCGGACGGCCGCCCGCGCGCAGCCCTCGCCTATCTCGATGATTTCGAACGTCAGTATCCCGGCGAGCTCGACGCCCAGATCCTGCGCGTGAACTGCCTGCTCGATCTCGGCCAGGCCGACCTCGCCGCCGCGCAGCTGGCCCGCCTTCCCGCCAACGACCGGACCGGCAAGTCCAGCACCGTACGCGGCCATGTCTACGTGGCGCAGCAGAACTGGGCGGCTGCGATCGAGCAGTATGAAGCAGCGCTTCGGGCCAGCCCGGCCGACCCGCTGACGCTGAACGCGCTCGGCTTCGCCCAGTTGCAGGCCGGCGCGACCGAAGCGGCGCTGGGTTCGCTCGCCAGCGCGGCCGATCTGTCTCCGAGGAACGAGGTCATCCGCAACAACCTCCTGCTCGCGCTCACCATGGCGGGCCGCATCGAGGCTGCGGAAGCGCGGCTCCGTTCGATCAAGGATCCGCTCGCTCAGGCGCAGCTGCGCCGGGAGATCGCCGATCAGTCCGCACGCCTCTCCGCACCTGTCGGCGGAAACGCGAAGGGAGAGGAGTAGGCATGGCCCGCCATTCGCTCCGCGCATTGCGCCGCGATCGCGAAGCGGCTATCGCGCCCATGATCGCCGCGCTCGCGGCGTCGCTGCTTGCCGCGTCAAGCGTCGCGCTCGATATCGGGCTGTACTACAGCGAAAGCCGCGAATTACGCGCAGCGACCGAAGCGGCCGCACTCGCGGCGGCGCAGGCCGGCCGGTCGACGTCCGATATAGATCCGGCAACCGCAACGACGAGAGCGCAAACCTATCTCGCCAAGCGCGGCTATGGCGCCGACGTCATCCAGTCTCTCCAGGTGGGCTATTACTGCGCCGGCGCACCCGCCTCACGCTTCAACACGAGCGCGTGCTCCGGCACCACCGGGTTCGGCAACAGCTACCGCAACAGCGTGCGCATCACTACGACCAAGCCGAGCCGCCGCTTCATCACCGGGATCCTGGGCAACACGGTCATACCCGACCTCACCTCCACCGCTACGGCTGCTCGCATCGACGAAGCCGGCATCGGCATCACGTCCGATGTGCTCACGCAGGTCCTGGGCGGAGGCCCCGTACCCGACTCCCTGGTCAGCACGGTAAACGGAGTGCTCGGCGGGCTGCTCGGGGTGTCGCTACACCTCGGCAAGGCGGATGTCGAAGCCCTGATGCGCGGCAATGTGAATGCCGGGGTGTTCTTCGACAAGCTCGCGCAGAAAGAAGGCTTCACCGGAACTTACGGCACTCTGGTGGCGAACTCCCACGGGCTGAAGGACGTGGCAGAAGCCGCGGCGGAAGCCACCAGCGACGCGAGTACGGCAGCAGCTTTGCGGGTCTTCGCCGCCAGCGCCAGCAATGGCTACCGCGTGCCGTTTTCCGGGTTGTTCGGCCTCGGTGTATGGCAGAACATGCCGGTCGGCGAGGCGGACGCCAAACCCGCCCTGCGCGCCGGGCTCAACGCCTACCAGCTGATCGCGTTCGCAACCCAGGCGGGACCGGGGGTGATCGACGCTTCGGACCTGCTCAATCTCGTCATGGCCGGCAACAGCAACGTCTTGCGCGTCAAGACGGTCGCCAATGGACCGGGAGGTGATCCCAGCTATGCCTTCGGGCCGGCGGGCACGGCCAAAGTCTCGACATCGCGTGTGCGCATTCAGCTGGAACTGGTTTCCAACATCACTCTGGGCCTGCTGCAGCTCCCGCTGCTCGTCGACATCGCTCCGGCCAAGGCCTCGATCGAAAGCATCGATTGCGTCGACACGGACGATCAGTCCCTGAACACTTCGGTCCGTGCTTCTGGCCATTCAGGACTCGCCAATGTGTATATCGGCAACCCATCGCCCGGCGCGATGTCGACACCCCTGAACGAGATCACCGGAGTGCAGCCGGCCAGCATTCTCCTGGGCGTGGCGACGGTCACGGCCAGCGCGCAGGTCGGCGAGGTCTTCGCAGGCTCGGGCGACGCGACATTCGGCCCGAACGGCACGCCGGGAACGAAGAAGATCGGTTCGCCGGATGCATCCGGGAATGCCGCCACGATCCAGAACCAGGCTGCCACCGCAGCCTTGGCAACCAATCTGATCAGCACGCTCGACGTCCACGTCCTCGGTCTCGACATCGGCGGCGTCCTGCGGGCCAGCATCATATCGCAGCTGCTGGCCCCGATCCGGTCGCTACTGGGCTCGACGGCGGATCCGCTGCTCGACAACGTTCTGGCGGCGCTCGGCATCCAGCTCGGCACCGCCTCGATCTGGAGCACGGGCGCACGCTGC
>CAMLQG010000026.1 GCA_946482075.1 uncultured Erythrobacteraceae bacterium | reverse complement strand
ATTTTGGACGCCGATTACCCCAGAACCGGGGTCAATATTGCAGGCCGATTCACACCCGGGGCCAACCGCCATCCCGCCAATGGACCTGCGGCAAACTCACGGACCATTTGATGGCGGCCAGCCGCTATAAGCATCGCTTCGATTAGTGGCTCGCGGTCGGGCAAGCCAATGTCGCCCGCTTGCCTTGCGATACGACGTGCAAGCACGCTCCGTCCGGAAATCCTGATAATCCGGTCGACCCTACTGCCTTGGGTACCCAAGATCAGGGTCGTTTGATAATTGAGGTCGTGGTTCTGCTCCTCTTGCCCGATAGCCCAGGGATCTTTGAGCACTTGCCGCGATTTCATCGCGACTGCCTCAAGCTCGTTCTGGTCCAAAGCATCGACAGCGATCGCCAACCCCTGCCGCATATGATCGAAAAGCAGCACGAACATTTCGCGCCGCTGGTCCGAAGAAATCTGCGCTAAGAGGTCGAAACCGCGACGTTCCGCGTCACTCATCCGACCTCGGTGTTGTCCCGAACACGCCACCTGGTCAGCAGCCAGCAATCCGATGCCTGGATATTCGACCTTGATCAGGTTAAGCTGATCGAGGTTGGGGTTGGTAAACCGCCACCCCCTCCTCAGGTCGTTCCAAAGCCGGTGTGCTAAGACCCGATTAATTGCCTTCTTGGCTTCGTCCAGAGCTGAAAAGCTGACCGGATCAGGGTCTAACATCCACTCGTAACGCCGATCACGTTGCTCTGGATCAAAGCCTAAGGCTTTGCGCAGAGCGTTGCCGAACTCTTCATGGGTCAACCCATCTTCGCCTGCGGTACGGACAGCTCGCAACATGGCGCCGCGAAGGAGGGTGACGAAAATGAAGTCATTAAAATGCCCGGACTGGAGCGCAGCGTCCTGCCGATTGTCAGTGAACCCCAGCAGCTTGCGCCGATGTGCTTCGATTGGCTCACCGGCCTGTTCCATCCAGTCCAGCGCTGCAGACGTGATCAAGGTGGTGGCAGAACTACGGCCTTCAGCAGACAAGCCGGCCAACTTATTGATGTCACGAGCCTGTGACGGAGGTTCGTTCTTACAATGCGGGCAAAAGCGAAAAGCCCCAGGGAAAAACCAGCACAACAATCCGTCATCTGCATATCGGCCATTAGAGCCGAGCCGCATCATACGACCTTCGTGTTTGCCGCGATGGCTGCTCTTCAGCCGTGGCTGTCCAGTTGCGGTCACCTCCAACCAGTTGTCAGGATAGTCGTCGATAGTACCGGCAAAGGCCAAATCACCCTTGGCATCGGGAACGACGAAGCCATGCTCCTGCCCGTCTTCATTGACTCCTTCGCGGGGAGTGACGTCAATGGAGCGGGCAACCACTGTACCGGTCGCATCGACCGACACGCTGTGAACTTCCTGCCCACACTCGCGGCAGAAAAACACAGGATAGAGGCGTGACTCGGTCTCCTCGCGGTCGAACTTTTCAGCGGCGAGAGAAACCCGCCGATTGCCGGCCGGAGCGATCGTCGAATGCGCGTTCCCGGCGCCCGACAAAAAGCGATGTAGTTTGAAAGCCATGAAGGCCTGATCACGCTCGTCCCGGCATTCACTCATCGCAACGAGGCGATTTGCCAAAGCCTGACGGCACTGCACTGCGCTTAAACCGGAGGTGGCTGCGAGGTCGTCCGCCGCATTTGTAAGGGTACGAGGTGTTCGCCGCTTCAACGTTTCACCGCCATCGAGGCCAATGTTCATCTCAATCCAGCACGCAAGCGGATCATCGGTAAAAGCAGCTGCACCGACCGGCATCACTTCAGTGAGAACCGCCGCTTTAAGCGCAGCATCCGTCGGGAGGCCCTCGGTGCGGCGAACCAGACTTTCGGTAATTACGTCCTCGGGAGTGACCACGCTACCGAACAGCGTCGTGCCGACCGCTGCAACAGCCTTGCGGCCTGCATCGAGCTCTCCCGATGCCATCGTTGCCGATGTGCCGATGCATAGCATATTGGCCGAGCCTAAGCGCTCGCGCACCCGTCGCACCAACATCGCGACGTCAGCTCCTTGCCGGCCGCGATAGGTATGCAGCTCGTCCAGAACCAGGAACTCTAGCCCTTTCATGTTCTCGATGACTTGTCGATCGAGATCATCCTGCCGCGTCATCAGGAGCTCGAGCATCATGAAATTAGTAAGGATGATATCGGGCGCGGTCTCTGCGACCCGCTTCCTTTCGCTGTCCTGCTCTTGTCCAGTGTAGCGAGCAAATGTGGGGCGGAGCTCGGCCGGAAGTCCGCAGCCTTCGATGAACTTTTCAAGCTCTTCGCGTTGAGAATTGGCCAGTGCATTCATCGGATAGATCACGATGGCCCGCGTCCCTCGGGGGCCGCCGGCCCTGCGTGCCTTCAATATTCGATCGATGATGGGCACGAAAAAACAAAGAGATTTACCCGATCCGGTGCCTGTCGTGACGATGTAGTTGCGGCGCTGAAGTGCCTTCATAAGGGCTTCGTCTTGATGGCAGTGGAGAGAGATGGCCCTCCGCGGCTGGCCAAGCGCAAAAACCTGCTCAAGCGCAGGGTCTACCACGCCCGCTGTAGACAGCTCCGCAAGCGAACGACCGTGCTTGAATTGAGGATTCAAGCCAATAAGCGGCTCCGGCCAGAACTTCTCACTGTCGTAAACAGCATCAATTTGCTGACGCAGATCATCCGCCCGGATTGTCGTGAAAGACCGGGCGAACTGCTCGTAGCGAGTGATCAAATCTGTATCGAGATCAAAAACGTTCATGCCCCGCCCACTATCACTCACTGACAAACACTACAGAAACATCGAAAATCACTCGGACATCTGGTGCGCAGTCCTAAGGCAACATTGCTGCGATCGCCACACGGATAGATCAACATCTAGTCGACCTTCCGGCGGCCGCGCGTCCACCAAAAGTATCGGCATGCCGCGGGCGACCGATGATTCCTGGCGGCGAGTCCGAGACCAGCCATGCCAACAACCTGGCTCCATCGGCCTCATCGACGCCATTCACCCGGTGGCCCTGGCCCCCGGCAGTGAGATGAATCAGGCCATCTGGCAATTGCCGTGGCTCATCTCCGAAATACCATGTCGCCTCTTCGTCGAAGACAAGCGCCGGCGCTGACAGATCCTTCCGGATCTCGTTTGCGCCTGGGTGATAGTCCGGGCGAAGACGCTTGAAGGTGCCATCGGCCTTCTGACGGTAAACGGCATCCGACCGGCCGCGGAATTCGCGTTCGTAGTCACCGGCCTCAATCTTTCGCGCGATCCGCCCGGCCCATGCCACAAGGCCACGCTCAAAGGGTCGCGGATAGAAACCGAGAACCCAATCACCCGGTTTGGCGTTGGACCGGATTTTGGGCTTGCACGTCGCCAGTGTGAGACGACCCGCGTCTATACAGGGCGCCATCCCGGTATCGGTTTGTAGAATGTAGCGGAATATCCGCGTCACCCCTCGATCATCCCGATGATATCCTCCAGCCAGCAGCACGGTTCCTCGCGATCTCCGGCATCCGTCACGAATTCCTGCCCCCGCGACACAACTTCCAGACGGTTTCCCTCCTGCCAGCGGTCGGCGCGACCATGATAGCTGAGCCCGGTTTCGACCAGCCAGCAGGGAACATCCCAAAGCCGGAGCGGCCCGCCTGTGGTTGTGAGACGCAAGCGCGGATCGGCATTAACGGCGAGACGACCGGGACCCGCGTAAATGCAATTGTTAGCATTCCACTCGCCGATCGCGTGGGGATGGGGCCGAGGAGCCGCCGCGACGAGAGGATGTCGCGGCAGCAGGTCGGGTCCCTCGATCATCTCCGCCACGCGCATGTAGCCATATATGCGGTGATGCCGTTCGCGAGTACCGTCGGCCGAGAAGAGGCCGAAAAACAGAAATACGTCGCCCCTGCCTACGCCCTGGCGACGCAGGTGCGACTGCGCCGCGCCGCATTGGCCGAACAGGCAGCGGTCGTCGAAGAACATGGGGTCCTCGTGACACAGGTGGTCCGCGCCGATCCGTCCCCTGGTAACCCGGGCAACCGTTTCGCCGAGCCCGAGGTCGCCATAGCAGGTGGTCGACCGACGCTTGGTCGGGATGGGCAGCGAAACCGGCCCGCCGTCAATGATCGGCGAGGGTGCGCCTCCCGATCCCGTGTCGAAACCCTTCCGGCTGAAGATGACGCGCATTCGTCACTGGTGCCATGAAATCAACCGACTGACGAGGCGCGCCCAGCGCAAGGTTGCTTTTCGCGGTCCGGATGAGTCCGCGTCCGGATCCGTCGCATCAACGATTTTCGTTGCATCCAGTAGATTGAAGCCTGTCCTTGTCCCCTGCACGATCACGCGCTTGCCGATCAGTCCGTGCGCTTTGCCCCAGGACGGCGGATCGATGAACCAATAGCCGCCGCCCTCGACATGCAATTCGAGACAATCCCGGCCGGACCGCAGAACACCGGTCAGCACATGGTGCGAGCCGCGCGGCATCAGCTTGCCCGTTTCCGCAGAACCATAAGAGCGCTCCGTAATGTCGTCGATCAGTGACATGACGAAGCGGCGCCGGTAGCGCCAAGTCAAGCAAAATGTCACTGATCGTCTGTAGACGGATCAGCGTCATCGCGGTGTCAGTCTGGCGATGGACGACATTCGCCAGCGCCTTGCCCGAAACTTGCGGAAGCTGCGTCAGGACGCGGGACTCAGCCAGGAGGCGTTCGCCGACCAGGCCGGCATCCACCGCACCTATATCAGCGACCTCGAGCGCGGCGCCCGCAATCCAACCATCACCGTGGTCGACAAGCTTGCGGTGGCGCTGGACGTTAAGGTGGGTGAGCTATTGGACTAAAGGTTCGCGGGGCCGGTTCCGCCAAGGTTCGCCTTTGTCGTCAATATTCGTCGTCGAGCGCCTTGGCAGCGGCCACGACCTGGTTGAGAAACTCCTGATCATCCCGATCCAGCCGCATGATGACGGCCTCGGGCGGGAAACGGGTCATCATCTCCATGAAGAGCTTGAAGTTCTTCTCGCTGCCGCTCGCCGCCTTGTTGATCAGCTGGCTCAACACGAGTTCCAGCTTCGTCATCGTCCGCTTGCGACCATTCTCGGTGACGGTCACGGTTTCCTGCAATAAACGCTGCCATATCTGGCCGGGTCCTTCCCGCAGCAGCTTCTTACCTGCGGGATTGCCCGACTGTCCTTTCCGGAAGCGCGTGTGCCTCGGCGGTTTGCCATAGCCCACCTCGTAATCTTCGTCGTCATCCATCGTTGGCCTCCGCCTCGACCGCACGCCTCTCGGCAAGTTCGGCGAAGGTCAGGCCGGTCTCGACATGGATGGCATCCCGCCCGCTGTGGCGCTCGAACCGCCGCACGGCGGTGTCGGCGTGCGCGGGGTCAAGTTCCATGCCGTAAGCGCGCCTGCCGACCCGTTCAGCGGCGATGATCGTGGTGCCCGAACCGAGGAAGGGATCGAGCACGATATCACCGCGCGCGGTCACGTCGAGGATGGCGTCGGCGATCATCCGCACCGGCTTCACGGTCGGGTGAAGGCGAAGCAGATCACCCTCATCGGAGTGGCGAAAGCCGCCGATACCCGGGTACTCCCAGACATTGCTGCGGTTGCGCCCGTTGCGGCCCAACTCGACATTGTTGCGGTGCCGCTCGCGCCCTGATTTCCAGACGAAGATCATCTCGTGCTGCGAACGGTAAAGCGAGCCCATCGCCGGGCGATCCTTGGCCCAGACACAGACGTTCTTGAGCTCGCTGAACACCGCGTCGCCTGCGGCCTGCATTTCACCGAGGTGGCGCCAATCCATGAAGATGTAGTGCAGCGAGCCTGACCGACTGTGGCGGATAATGTTTTCGAAGGCTTGCCGCAGAAACGCCGTGAAGCCGGTCTTGTCCATCTCGCCAGAGGCCATGGGAAATTCCCCGTGCCGGACTTCTCCCAGCCCGGAAACATGGCCGTTGATCTTCACATTGTAGGGAAAATCGCTGCACGTCGTCGCGGCCTTCTTGCCGGCCATCAGCTTGGCCCAGTTCGCTTCATCAAGCGCATCACCGCACAAGAGGCGATGATTGCCGAGCCGCCAAAGATCCCCGATCCGGTTCACGGGCGGGCCCGGCGCTTCGTCCAGCTCCGCGTCGTCGGGATCGTCGCCGGGCGCGACATCGACACCCTCGATGCGCAGATCGATCTCTCCACAAGTAAAACCGGTCGCCTCGATGTCGAAATCGAGCTCGACATCGGCCAGGAGCTTGAGGTTTTCGGCAAGCAGTGCGTCATCCCAGCTCGACATATCCGTCAGCCGGTTGTCGGCGATCATCAGGGCACGCTTCTGTTGCTCGTCGAGATGCTCGACCCGCACGACCGGGACTTCGGCAAGGCCGACGCGCTTTGCCGCCTCGACACGCGCGTCGCCGGCGATCAGCACGTTGTTCTCGTCGGCAATGACCGGCGCGACGAAGCCGAAAGCATCGATCGACTTGGCCAGTGCCTTGATCTGGCGCGCGCCATGAACCCGGGGATTGTGCTTGGCCGACACCAAGGCGGAGGGTGCGACATATTCGATGCGCAACCTGATATTCGAGAAACGTTGATCGTACCGCATCGCGGTCACTCCTTTATATGTAAATTATCACCTATTATGATTGACCTCGAATCCCTCCACCGCTGGGGCAATCGCCGCTACTTTCTGCCGGGCTTGATCTCAGGCGCGTCGAGCGCCCAGGCGATCCATTGCAACATGAGCCGTTTGAGCGGGATCAGCCGGCGCGGCGCTTCGCTGCCGAACCGTTCCACGGGTTCGAGCATGGGCAAAGCATCATTCGCCTCATCAGGACCGACGAGGTCGATCTGCCCCCACTTTCCACTCCGCCGATCATGGAGACGCAAAAATCGCTCATCATCCACCAGGGCGCCAATCCGTCCCCGGCTTTTGACCCAGTCGCCAGCAAGCGCGGCATCGGGCAACTCCAGCCAAGTCTCGGCGTAAAGGCGGTGCATCCCCTCGCGCTGGTCAACCAGAACCGCCGCGATGTCTTTTGGACGAAAGCCCAGATCCAGGCCAGTAACCGCCAGGCCGAGTTCGATCAGGTCAGCAAAACCATAGCGAATACGCTTGCCGGGGCCGCTGGCCTGCGCTGCCGACGCCGCCGGGATATCGAGGAGGCGAAGATAGCGGATCTGATCCCGGAAATGCTGGTCGGGTTCGTGCCCATAACGAACCGCCCAGAGCATCTGGCCAAGGGTGAGATCGAGGTCGGGCAACAAGGCCGGCATGGGTAGAACCTATGGAGTGATTTTTTACACTTATATATCCTTCGTCGCTCCCGGTCAATCACCCCTTCATGAAAGCTGCGGTCGGTCGCAGGGCCAGCCATTCCGTAAAATCCAGGCGCTATTCAAGGCATAAGAAACCTAAAGGCCTGGCTGGACAGAAACGGCGACATGCTTCTCACAAGAGCACAACTACGCGGACTGCAAGGACGAGACACCCTCGTCGGACACATCGAACGAACCGGATGCACTATTGCTGGCGATCCCGTTTGGACAGCCGGTGAGTTGGAGGCACTTCGCCTGCTTTACCCCGACAAGCAGGCGCTGACGGTGGCATTGCCGCGCCGCACAGCGGGTGCAATTTCCCATAAGGCTCGGACAATCGGACTGGTGCCGCCTTTGCGGATTTGGACCGACGGCGACGCCGCGCAACTCCGGCGCCCCTACGTGGCGGGTGTGCCTGTGGCCACACTCACGCAGATGTTCCCGGGCAAGTCGAAAAGGCAGATCTGGGGCAAAGCCTGCGCGATGGGATATCGTCGCCCACGGCGCCCGCCAAAGCCTACCGGTATGCCACTGGTCGATAGCATCCGGACCCGGGCCTTCGAGCTTCGCATCACCATGACCGAACTCGACTCGTTCGTGGCGAGAAAGCGCTACTTTGTGAGCCCTCGGCACATGGATTGGACCGCGCTCCAGCGCGCGATGACGCTGCTGGGTGGAACGCCTGTCGTGCAGTGGCGGGAGCCATGAACAAACCCGCTGGAAACCAACTTGCCCTCGACCATCGGAGGACCACCGCTATCTGGACCTTCGAAGAGGACGAGAAAGTGCAAGCCCTTTATCCCCGTTACGACCTGTTACGGGCGGCCTTGCCAAACCGCTCGCTCGCCGCGCTCAAGCACCGCGCGCGCCGCCTCGGTGTCGCGCACCGTCGCCACATTTGGACAAATCTCGAGGTCAGGCGTTTGCGCGAAGCTTTCGAAAACCATGTTCCGGACAAGGAACTCGAAGCGCTCTTTCCGGGAATTCGGCTAAGCCAGATCAAATCGAAGGCCGGGCACATCCGGGCACCCCATCGCCGCGCTCAACGGGCAATCTTCAAGGTTCAGGCGCTGGACGCCATTCGCCATCGCGCCAAGGCTCGCGGCCTCTCGTATGTCGAACTCGACCGGCAGGCGAAAACCGACAAATTTTTCCAGAAATCGTGCCGTCAGCCGATGCTCAAGCCGATTGCGCGGGCGACGGCCCTCCTCGGCGGTGAAGTGTGCATCGAGTGGCGGGAATGTGAATAGGATCTTGCCATTTCCTGACCCTCCCGAGGATCAGAAAATAGGGGGAGAGCATCAGTCGCGGGCAGTCTTGGCACTGGACCTTAGCTCGGCGATCACCTCGCGTGCGGGCCGTGTCCGACCCAACGAAATATCCTGCTCACCCAGGGCGAGCAGCCTGAGCAACGGAAAAATCGCGTCGCGTTCCACGGACATCTTGTCATCACTGTTCATCGGGGATTGCCTCGGGCCAGATGCGCGCACCGTGAATAACGCGCAGAATCCGCACGATGTCACCGTCAACAAGATAGGGCGCGACATAGGATGTCCGCGCAATGACCAGTTCGCGCGTTCCCTCAACCCGCCCTGGCCGGCCGCTATGTGGGAAATCGATCAGTCGCCGTGCCGCTTCGGTGACGCGTTCGTCGACCAAAACCGCCGCATGCGGATCATCCACCTCGATATAGTCAAAGATCGCGCGCCGGTCCTCCAGCGCCCGCTGCGTCCAGACCAGTTTCACGGTCTATTGGACCTGATTCCGGATTGCGGCGCGACGGGCGGCAAATTCGGCCTCGACATCGTCATGGGCGATGTCGGGCCGCGGATCCTCCAGTGCTTCCCGGACCTTGGCGCGAAACCAGGCATCATAAGCCTGCTGGTCCGCCACCAGTTCAAACGGCAAGGCGCCTTCATGCGCGGTGCGGGTAAGAACCATCCGCACCACATCCGAAACCGTCAGCCCCATCGTCTCAAGCACGGCCGAGGCCCGCGCTTTAACGTCAGCATCGATGCGGGTTTGAATCAGGGCATTGGCGGCCATGAGCGACTCCTTCCCACCCCCTGTAATGCATTTGAATGGCAAAATCCAGAATGTATGGTGGAGTCTATCCAAGCGTGCACCGTCAGCGGAACGGGTCCAGGGTGATTGAAGTCCCGCAAAGCAGACGGAGGCGACGTTGAGCTATTGGTACCACAGAAACGATATGATGGTTCTGCCGGACGACCTCATCGCGTTCGCTTGGTCAGCTCCCATGCGCGATCTCGCCGCAAAGGTCGGCCTGAGCGATGTCGGCCTAAAAAAGCTGCTCAAGGGATTTGGCGTCGTTACGCCGCCTCAGGGGCATTGGAACCGGGTCCATGCTGGCAGGAAGGTGCCGGCACCGCCACGAGCACCTCATCGCCGTCCTGGTGAAAGTGGCCGGATGATGATCGACTCCCGCTCCGCGTCATTCATTGCGCAAGCGGTCCCCATCTCCGCCGACGGACCATTCGCTACACCGGAGGTTCCCGAGGATCTGGAGGAATTGCGAGAGAGGGAATTGAAGGCTTTGGGCAGGGTGACCGTGCCTCGAACCCTAGAAGGCCATCATCCCGGGCTCGATGATATCGTCCGGAAGGAGGAACGCCGCCGCCAGAAGGCTGCGAGTAGTTCGTGGCACTGGGACGCGCCGAGATTCGATAATCCGATCGACCAGCGCCGGCTCAAACTGTTCAACGGAATCCTTCTGGCCCTGGCAAAACGTGGCCATGGTGGAGACGCGAGCGCGACCGACACCGAAATCAGCGCACGAGCAAGAATCGGGTCCACGTGGCTCGGCCTTTCGTTGGAGATAGCCGGCAAGCACCGAACCGTTGTCAGCCATGGATACCGCCGACCGGACCCAGCCCTCCCCATCGGCACACCTCTTGTCCTGCGCGTAAGACCGGGGTTCGATCGGGAGATCGGTGACACCTGGCAGGACGAGGACGGCCACAGGTTGGAAAGCAGGATCGCCGAGATCGCGGTGGCACTCATCGTCGCGGGCGAAGCCAAATTCAGGCAGCGTCTTCGCGAAGACGAGGAGCGCGCGGAACAGGAACGCATCGAGCGGGAACGAAAGGAGGAAGAGGCGCGGCGCGAACGCGAAAGGCGTCGTCTCGCGCGGATCCGCGAACTGAACGAGCAGCGCGTGACTGACCTCAGAACGAGCGGGGAACTCCTCCGGGCCGCGCGGGACCTGCGCACGCTGGTGGCGGAAGTCCGTGACGCAATGCGGGATCGAGTGGATGTGGACACCGAGACGCTGGAAGCATGGGCGAGTTGGGCGTTGCGGGAAGCGGACGCGCTCGACCCGATCCTGTCGGGTCAAGTGCTGAAGCACCTTCGGCCACCCGAGCTGCCTGCTCCCGAAGATTGACCAGCGCTTACTTGAGCCAGATAGTCCACCCGCGTGCAGCAGGAATTGATCCTGCCTAGCGCACGCCGCCGCCAAATTCCCTGCTCCGGATTTCGAATTCCCTGCTCGCTGCTGCAGGGAATATGGTCTCGAGCGGCTGGGTTTCCGGGCGTCTCATGACTGTAGGATCGGGTCAGAAGCGAGGATTCCCACCGATTTCCCTGCAAAATTCCCTGCAGGCAGGGAACTCGGTACCAGAGCGGCGTTCGCTCAGGACTGCTTCGCGCACCAATCCCTTGAAAACGGAATCGATTTTCGCCTTCGGGCGGATCGTTCCAGGTCGGTTCCGCCGAGATTTTCGCTGGGCGAGGTTCCCCTGCCCGGCTACCCTCTCGATCTTTGATTGTCCGCTGCCGATCCGCGCAGCCCATGCAAGGATAGACCCGACCGATGGAAGCAGTGGCGATCACGGGAGCAAACCGCGGTATCGGCCTGGCAACGGCGCGAGCTTTCGCGAGGGCGGGGGACAGGGTCTATGCGCTATGCCGCAAGCCCGAGCAGGCTGACGAACTCCACGAACTCGCTGCCGAAACCGGGCTGGTCACGCTGCACGGCATGGACGTGACCGATTTCAGCTCGATCGACCGGGCGGCCGCCGAAATCGGCGACGTCGCCATCGATGTGTTGATCAACAATGCCGGGATCGTCGGCAATTTCGATCGCCAGCGGATCGACGACATCGATTATGACGCCTGGCGCCAGGTCCTCGATACGATGATGATCGGCCCGCTTCGCGTTGCCCAGGCGTTCATGGCCAAGCTTGAAAGAAGCCGGGCGCCGAAGATCGTGTTCATCTCGAGCGAGTGGGGCTCATCCGCCTATGATTCGAAGGGCCTGTATCTTTACGCCTATGCCAGCGCCAAGGGCGGCCTGAACCGCATGGCGCAGCTGATGGCCGCCGAGTTGCGCCCCCGCAATTTCACCGTGATCCCCATCCATCCCGGCTACGTGCGCACGGACATGGCCGGTCCTGGAGCCGATATTTCACCCGAGGAAAGCGGTGGAGGCATCCATCGCGTGGTCAAGGCGCTGACCATCGCCGACAGCGGCAAGTTCCTGAAGTGGAATGGCGAGGAACATCCCTGGTGAGGTTCAGCCGCAGAGCCGGGTGACGGCTTCAGCGATCGGCCCCTTGCGCCAGCGCCAGCAAGCCGTCGAGGTCGACATGGCGTTCCAGCTCGCCTGCGATCGCATCGAGCGCGTTGTCCACCGCCGCGCGATGGTCCTGCCCGTCCGACGCCCCACCGAGCCTTTCCAGCAGGGCTGCGCGCAACGCCGTGCTCGCCAGCGCGCCATGGACATAGCTGCCGACGACACGGCCATCGGCGCTGACCGCGCCGTCGGTGCGACCGCCCTCCAACATGGCGAAGGGCCGTGCGCGATCGGAACCGTCCGTCTCGCCCATATGCATCTCGTAACCGGCGAAGGACGCACCCGACGTCCCCCATGCCCAGCCCGTCACGCACCGCAAGGTCTTCGCCGGCCGCAGGACGGTCTCGACATCGAGCAGGCCCAGCCCCGCGATCTCTCCCGCCGGCCCCTCGATCCCGTCCGGATCGGCGATCCGCCGGCCGAGCATCTGGTAGCCGCCGCAGATCCCCAGGATCGCGCCCCCGCGCCGGTGGTGCGCCCGAATGTCGATATCCCAGCCCTGTTCGCGGATCGCCTGCATGTCGGCGATCGTCGCCTTGGAGCCGGGCAGGACGATCAGATCGGCATCGGCGGGAATCGGCCGGCCGGGCGGCACCATCACCAGAGCCACCCGGCTTTCGGCACGCAGCGGGTCGAGATCATCGAAATTGGCGATGCGCGGCAGGATCGGACACGCGATACGAACACGCCCGCCGGACGCTTCGCGCGGGCGGTCGAGCACAACGGCATCCTCGCTCGGCAGGCGGGCGGCGGCTGCGAGCCAGGGTACGAGGCCATAGCCGCGCCAGCCGGAACGCCGCTCGATCTCGGCATAGCCGTCCGCGAAGAGCGCGGGATCGCCGCGGAACTTGTTGATGAGGAAGCCCCGGATCATCGCGGCATCTGCCGGATCGAGCACCGCATGCGTGCCGACGACCGACGCGATCACGCCGCCGCGATCGATATCGCCCACCAGCACCACCGGCACGCTGGCCGCGCGGGCGAAGCCCATATTCGCGATGTCGCCCGCCCGCAGGTTGATCTCCGCCGGCGAGCCCGCACCTTCCACGATCACCAGATCGCACCGCGCGCGCAGCCTTGCATGGCTTTCGAGTACTTCGGGCAATAGCGGCCGGCGCCCCTCGCGGAAATTCGCGCTGCCGAGCGTTCCCCGGACCCGGCCTTGGACGATCAGCTGCGAGGTGCGATCGGCCTGCGGTTTCAGCAGCACCGGGTTCATGTCCGTATGCGGCTCCGCCCGGCAGGCGAGCGCCTGCAGCGCCTGCGCGCGGCCGATTTCGCCTCCATCCTCGGTGACGGCGGCATTGTTCGACATGTTCTGCGGCTTGAACGGCAGCACGGACAGGCCGCGATTGACGAAGGCGCGGCACAGCCCCGCCACGAGCACGGACTTGCCCACATCCGAGCCGGTGCCCTGGAGCATCAGAGCGCCCATGCGGACCATGCAAGGATGACGGAGTCCAGGGCATCGAACATCGGCTACTTGCTCCCCTGGGCGCGCCCATGCGCCCAAACTCCGCCCCTACAAGACAACCGGGCCGGAAGGAATGATCCCTTCCGGCCCGCTGCGATGCGGGGGGTATCGCAGTCCGGAGTCAGGCTGCCTGCCCGCCCGCCAGCGCATGGACATCGCTTGCAGCGAGCATCTGCCCGCCGATCGCCCAGTCGCCCTGCTCGACCTCGTTGATGCGGACCCAGGTGACCTGGCGCATCGCTTCGCCTTCCACCGCGATCATGGCTTCGGTGACATTGGTGATCAGAGCGCGCTTCTGTTCGGCGCAGAACACATCCTTGATGACATCGATCGTAACTAGCGGCATTGCCGTCTCCTCTCTGCTATTCGTCAGATCGGAATGATCTGATGACGCCGGGATAGCTGACGCTGCAGAGCCATGCTTGAAGACGGCATGGAGAATTCATGGAGGGGATCGGATTTTGTCCGGCGACGAGACCATGATCTACCGGTTCGAGGATTTCGAGCTCGATCCTGCCCGTTTCGAGCTGCGCCGCGCGAGCGTGTCGCAGCCGATCGAACCTCAGGTCCTCTCTCTCCTCCTACTGCTTGCGTCCAATCCCGACCGGCTGGTCAGCAAGGACGAGATCATCGAGCGGATCTGGAACAACCGGATCGTCTCGGAAGCGACCTTGGCCGCCCGCGTCAAGCTGGCGCGCAAGGCGCTGGATGATGACGGCGCACGCCAGCGGCTGGTGCGCACCGTCCACGGCAGGGGCTTCCGCTTCGTGGGCGACGTCAGCTTCGTCAGGCAGCCCTCCCTCCACCGTGCCGGCACAGGCGCGCCACCCCACTCCGCCGGTCGATCCCGCCCGGGACGCCAAGCCTTCCATCGCGGTCCTCCCTTTCCGCATGGCAGGAGATATCGGGGCGAACGCGTTCATGGCCGATGCGCTGGCGGATGAACTCATCGCCGACCTTGCCCGGCTGCACTGGCTGTTCGTGATCGCGCGAGGATCGTCCTTCCGCTTCCGGGGCGAGCAGGTGGATTGCCGTGAGGCGGGAAGCGCACTCGGCGTCGGCTATTGCCTGACGGGAAGCCTGACGATCGCCCGGGAAGCCATGACGATCTCGGTCGAGCTGGTCGAGACGGCCAGCGGAGGGGTGATCTGGGCCGAAACCTACGAGGATGCGCTCGAACGGCTGCACGAGACGCGGCGCGAGATGGCGGCGAATGTGGTCGCCGCGCTGGAGCTGCGCATACAGCTGCACGAAGCCCAGACGGCACGCGCGAGGGATTCCGGCGCGCTGGGGGCCTGGTCCGCTTTCCACGTCGGGCTGGATCACATGTTCCGCTTCAATCGCGCGGACAATCTGGTCGCTTCGCGGATGTTCCACGCCGCGACCGACCAGGACCCGGATTTCGCGCGCGGCCATGCCGGGCAATCCTTCACCCGCTTCCAGAATGCTTTCCTGTCCTATTCCGCCGATCGCGAGGAAGAGGCGGAACGAGCCCGTGAATGCGCCGAGCGCGCGCTCCATCTCGATCCGCTGGACCCGTTCTGCCAGCTCAACATGGGTCGGTCCCTGTGGCTGCACGGCGATCTTGCCGAAAGCATCGAATGGCTGAACCGGGCGACCGCGATCAGCCCGAACTATGCCCAGGGCATCTATTCGAGAGCATGGGCCCGGACGCTGTCGGGCGAGGCGCAAGAAGGGGAGCGCGATGCGCAGCTTGCCCTGCGGCTGAGCCCGCTGGACCCGCTGCGCTATGCGATGATCGCCACTTGCGGCCTCAGCCAGGTACTGCAGGGGAATTATCGCGAAGCGGCGGTGCTGGCAGAACGCGCGGCCCGGTCGCCCGGCGCGCATAAGCATATCGCGGTCATCGCGGCGATCGCCACCCATCTCGCCGGCAATCAGGAACGGGGCGCCTACTGGATCGCGCAGGCCCGGCGCAGCGATCCTGCGCTGGACGCAGGGGCGTTCCTGGCATCGTTTCCGTTTTCCGATGAAGCAGGACGCACGCAGATCGCGCGGACGCTGGGCGATTTGAGGCTGTAACGCGCGAGCAGTGATGTCAGCCCTCAGGCCATGGCTACCGCGAACAGGTGCTGATCGTCCTCGCGCGGGGGGGCGGTGTCGAAATCCGGGAGCGGTTCGAATTCTTCTTCGGTCAGCCTGATATCCGAAAGCCCGGCGAGCTTGAAGCTGCCAAGCCGCCGTTCCTCTTCGCTGCGCCAGTTCTTCATCGGATTGAAGGCACGCAGGAACAAATCGCCGTGGCGGACGAACAGCTGGTGCGGTGCGAGGCGCATCTCGCTGCCATTGTAGCGTGCGACGATCAGCCGCAGACGGGCGATCGCCTCGATCACCGTCTTCTCGCTCGTCGCTTCGGGAAGGGCTGTCTGTTGCATGGCGGGGCCCATGGGGGAGCCGAGCCGCAAGGGCAAGACGGAATATCTTCCAGATCGGATGGCTGGCGTTTGCCCCGCGCCCGATCGCGCTGATCGCGCCCTTGCCAACCCGCCATCCGCTGCCCTAGTGCTTACTGACAATGACTCGCAACTCCATCCGCGCCTGGTATCTGGTCCACAAATGGACCAGCATCGTCTCCACGGCTTTCCTGCTGATGCTGTGCATCACCGGCCTGCCGCTGATCTTCCACGAAGAGATCGACGTGCTGACCGAAGGCGAGCCGATCTACGGCATGCCCGGCGTCGCTTCGTCGAGCGAGACCCCGGGCCTCCATTCGCTCGATAGCGTCCTGGCAAGCGCGATGGCCAAGCGCCCGGGCGAAGTGCCGCTGTTCTTCTCCTTCGATGATGAGAACCCGATGGTCGTGATCACCACCGGGCCGACGCCGGATGCCAAGCCCGAGCAGATGACGAGCCAGCTGTTCGACCGGTCAACCGGCAAGCCCCTGGGCGAACTGACCGATGAAGGCGTGATGCATTTCCTGCTCCAGCTCCATGTCGACATGTTCATGGGCCTGCCGGGCATGTTCTTCCTGGGAGCGATGGGCCTGCTGTTCACCGCCGCGATCGTCTCGGGCGTGGTGCTCTATGCCCCCTTCATGCGCAAGCTGGCCTTCGGGACGCTGCGGACCACGCGCAGCACGCGGCTCAAATGGCTCGACTACCACAATCTGCTGGGCGTGGTGACGCTGGCCTGGGCCAGCGTGGTGGGGCTGACAGGCGTGATCAACACGCTGGCGACGCCGATCATCATGCTGTGGCAGAACGGCGCGGTGGCCGAGATGACGGCCGATTATGCCGACAAGCCGCCGCTCGCGCCTGTGCGCTATGTCTCGCTCGACCGCGCGATGGGCGAAGCGCGCGAGGCGCTGCCTGGCAACGCTCCCGTCTTCGTCGCCTTTCCCGGCGGCGGGTTCAGCTCCAAACACCATTATTCAGTCTTCTTCCAAGGCGACACGCCGCTGACCGAGCGGCTGCTGACCCCGGCGCTGATCGATGCGGAAACCGGTACCTTCACGGATTCGCGGCCCCTCCCCTGGTATGCGCAGGCGCTGCTCCTCTCCCAGCCGCTCCATTTCGGCGATTATGGCGGGCTGCCGCTCAAGATCCTCTGGGCGGTGCTGGACGTGCTCACGATCATCGTGCTGGGCAGCGGGCTCTATCTCTGGCTTGGCAAGCGGCACGCGGGCGTGGAAGCGCATGTCCGGGAAGTGGAAACCGGCGCCGCGGTGGAAGCAGCATGAAGCGGCCTAGCCAGACCAAGCGCGCGATCTTCGCCGCGCCGACCGTCATCGGTATCCTCAGCGTGATCGGCCTCGTCGTCGCGCTCGCCGGCGAAGGGTGGCACGACGTGGCATCCTGGATGACGCTCGCCGTGCCGGTCCTCGCAGTCGCCTGGGCGATGAAGGCGCGCCGGTCCTGACCCTGGCGGATCAGGCGCCGATCAGGCCGTCGGCGGCAGATGGATCGCCTTGACTTCGAAATAGGCTTCCAGCCCGTTGACGCCCAGCGCCCGGCCCACGCCGGACTGCTTGAAGCCGCCGAAGGGCGCAGCAATATCCATGTTGAACACGTTGACGCCGTAGTTGCCGGTGCGCACCCGGCGCGCGACTTCGATGCCGCGGTCCTGGTCCGCCGTCCACACCGTGCCCGACAAGCCGTATTCGCTGTCATTGGCGATCTTCACCGCTTCCGCGTCGCCGCCATCATAGGGAATCACGCAAAGCACGGGCCCGAAAATCTCCTCCTGCGCGATGCGCATGTCGTTGGAGACGTTGGCGAAGAAGGTCGGCTCGATGAACCAGCCCTTGGGTTCGGTCGCCAGGCGGCCACCGCCCATGGCAAGTTCAGCGCCTTCGTCCAAGCCGATCTTGATATAGCCTTCCACGCGATCGCGCTGGCGTTCGGCGATCAGCGGGCCCATGTCGGATTCCGGATCTAGCGGATTGCCCATCTTGAGCGAGCCCAATGCCGCCTTGAACTTCTCCACGAACTCGTCATGCCGCACGCGCGGGACGAGGATACGGGTCTGGCCGACGCAGGCTTCGCAGCTGTTCATGGTGGAGACGCCGACGATCCACGGCACGACTTCGTCGAGGTTCGCATCGTCGAGGATGATTGCCGCGGACTTGCCGCCCAGCTCCAGGCTGAAGCGCTTGAGTTGCTCGCCGCAGATCGAGGCGATGCGCCGCCCGGCCGCCGTGCTGCCGGTGAAGCTGATCTTGTTGACGCCCGGATGGCGCACCAGCGCCTCGCCCGCTTCGCGATCGGCAGGGACGACGTTGAACACGCCCGCCGGCAAGCCGACGGAATCGATCACATCCGCCAGCCACT
Source organism: uncultured Erythrobacteraceae bacterium (assembly GCA_946482075.1). The sequence continues at coordinate 19,511 of CAMLQG010000026.1, read as the reverse complement.
GGGCATGCAGCGGCGATTCCGGCGCGGGTTTCAAGACCACGGTGCAGCCCGCCGCGAGCGCGGCCGGCACAGTGAAGGCGGCCGTGATGATCGGCGAGTTCCACGGCGTGATGATGCCCGCCACGCCGACCGCTTCCTTGCGCACGATGAAGGGCGTAGCCAGCCCCTGCTTGCGTTCCTCGATCTGGTAGGTATCGGCGAGATCGGCATAGTAGCGGAAGGTCTGGATCGCGAGGCCGACCTGGTAGCGCACGTTCTTTTCGAGCGGCTGGCCCGATTCCGCGGTGGTAATCGCGGCGAGTTCGTCGGCGCGGGCTTCCATCGCGTCGGCGATCTTGCGGATCCAGGCGCCCCGTTCCTTCATCGGGAGCCACGGCCAGTCGGTGGTGTCGAACGCTTTGCGCGCGGCCTTGACCGCGCGGTCGATATCCTCCGCCGAACCGAGCGGAATCTGCCCCACCTTCTCTTCCGTGGCGGGCGAGCGGACGTCGATCACTTCGTTCGACAGCGGCGACATCCATTCGCCGTCGGTGAAGAAGGCATCGGTCCTGATCGCGGTATCCAGCATTGCGGAATTCTCCCATTCCTTTGAGTCGTTTCGTGAACGCGTGCATCGCACAGAACCGCCCAGCCCACGATAGGAAAGACGCGACACTTGCGTTAGAATGGCCCGATGGCCGAAATCCTCAATCTCCGCCTCGCCCGCAAGACCCGCGCCCGCGCCAAGGCGCAGGAGAACGCGGCGCAGAACCGCGCGAAGCACGGGCGGACCAAGGGCGAGAAGCGAAGCGATGAAGCCGAAGCGGCGAAGATCGTGCGGCTGCTGGACGGGGCGAAGCTGGAGGATTGATCACGGTACACCAGAACCCGTTCGCCCTGAGCCTGTCGAAGGGCAGCTTTTCCCTTCCAGCGACAGAAGAAAAGAAGGGCGGTCCTTCGACAAGCTCAGGACGAACGGAGGTTCTTTACAGATCCTAGCTCAATCCATCGCCACCGGCCCGGTCATCGGCTTCGGGCGCCGGGTGAACCAGATCAGGCCGACCATCGCCAGCACGATCCAGCCGGAAATCCAGAACAGCTCGTTCACCGCCAGCAGGTAGGATTGCTGCACCACCTGGTGGGTGATGATCCCGGCGGTCTGCTGCTCGCTTCCGCCCAGATGGCCGATCAAGCCGGCCGCCCGGTCATAGGCGGGCGCACCTTCCTTCACCACATCGACCAGCCGCGATTGGTGCAGCGCCTCGCGCCGGTCCATCATCGTGACGACGATCGACGCCGCGAAACTGCCGGCGGTGATACGCGCGAAGTTGGAAATGCCGGTGGCGGACGGGACCTTTTCGGGCGGAATGCCGTCCAGCATGATCGTCAGCATGGTAACGAAGAAGCAGCTCATCGCCACGCCTGTCACCAGCATCGGCATGGTCAGCGCCCAGAAATCCGCCTGCGTATTATAACCGGCCCGCATGAAATAGGAGAGCGCGAAGGCCACGAAGGACACCGAGCCCAGGATGCGCGGATCGATGCGGTTGCTGAACCGCGCGACGAGCGGCGTCAGGATCACCGCCACCACCCCGCTGGGCGCCGCCACGAAGCCCGCCCAGGTCGCGGTGTAGCCCATCTGCGTCTGCAGCCACAACGGTACCAGCAGCACATTGGCGAAGAACACCGCATAGCCGATGCAGAAGGCCAGCACGCCCAGCGCGAAATTGCGGTTCTTGAACAGCTTCAAATCCACCGCCGGATGCTTGTCCGTCATCTCCCAGATCAGCCAGGCGAAGAAGCCGACCACTGCGATGATCGCCATCGCCACGATCATCGGCGAATTGAACCAGTCGGCATTCTTGCCGAGATCGAGGAAGACCTGCAGCGCGCCCACCCAGATGATCAGGATGCCGACTCCCACCATGTCGATCGGCAGCTTGTGGGTGGGCGTCTCGCGGCTGGCCAGCATGCGCCAGGACACGAAAGCGCAGAACAGCCCCACCGGCACGTTGATCAGGAAGATCCAGCTCCAGTGGTAATTGTCGGAAATATAGCCGCCGAGGATCGGCCCGGCGATCGGGGCGACCAGCGTGGTCATCGACCAGACGCCCAGCGCCGTCGCGCGCCTGGCGGGTGGGAAGATCGCCAGCAGCAGCGCCTGGCTGCCCGGGATCATCGGGCCCGAGACCGCTCCTTGCAGCACGCGGAAAGCGATCAGCGACTGCAGATTCCAGGCGATGCCGCACAGGAAGGATGCGAGCGTGAAGAGGAACACCGAGGCCACGAAGGTCTTCACCACGCCGAAGCGGCCCATCAGCCAGCCGGTCAGCGGAACGGCGACACCATTGGCCACGGCGAAGGAGGTGACGATCCAGGTGCCGCTATCCGAACTGACGCCGAGATTGCCGGCGATAGTCGGCAGCGAGACATTGGCGATGGTGGTGTCGAGCACCTGCATGAACGTGCCCAGCGCCAGAGCGACGGCTGCGAGCGCGAGCGCACCGCCCTTGAGAGGGGCGGAGCCGTTCATTGCGCCACCTTGCCGTCATTGCGAGGAGCGAAACGACGATAGACCATATTGAATCTCGTCATCCCAGCGCAGGCTGGGATCTCGGTCGGTCGGGTGCGTCCTTTAGAGAGAGATCCCAGCCTGCGCTGGGATGACGGATTGGGATTATGGGACACCCCGCCCCTCACCGCCCGCGATTGGCGGCGATGATCTGGGCGATCTTCGCGTCCACGCGGGCCTGCTCGGCAGCATCGGCCGGCTGCTTGTCGGAGACGGGTTTCGCGGGCTGGGCCAGCAGCGAACCGGAACGATCGGACGTATCCACCTCCACCTGCACCGACAGGCCGATGCGCAGGGGGTTCTTGTCCAGTTCCTTGGGATCGAGTTCCACCCGCACGGGCAGGCGCTGGACGATCTTGATCCAGTTGCCGCTGGCGTTCTGCGGCGGCAGCAGCGCGAAAGCGTTGCCGCTGCCCGCCGAAAGTCCCGCGACCTTGCCGTGATAGACCACGTCGCCGCCATAGACATCCGCCTTGATCGTCACCGGCTGGCCGATCCGCAGATCCTTCAGCTGGGTTTCGCGGAAATTGGCGTCGATCCACACCTTGTTGAGCGGCACCACCGTCATCAGCGGCGTGCCGGCAGCGATCTGCTGGCCGATCTGCACGCGGCGCTGGGCGACTACGCCAGCGACCGGCGCCACGACATGCATGTGGCCGCGCTTGATCACCGCGCGGCGATAGTCTGCGATCGCGGCGAGCACGGCGGGATTGGTCGCAAGCTGAGTGCCGCCCACCTGCGCGCTGGCCTGGGACTGGCGAGCCCGCGCGAGGGCGAGCGCGGCTTGTGCGGTCTTCACGGCATCGGAAGCATGCGCCACCTCCTCGGCCGAAACCGCGCCCGCGCTCGCCGCCTGGCTGCGGCGGGCCAGGTCGTTACGCGCCTTGTTCAGCTGCGCCTGAGCGTTCGCCACTTCGGCGCCGCCTTCGTTCACCCGCAGGAAATCGCCACGCACGCCGCGCACCGCACGGGCAAGTGCGGCTTCCGCAGCGGCGAGATCGACATCGGCCGTCGCCGGATCGAGATCGATCAGGGGCTGGCCGGCCTTCACCATCTGCGTGTCGTCGGCATAGATGCCCTGCACCAGGCCCGGATCCTGCGCGGTGACCGAAACCACATCGCCCGCGACATAGGCATCATCCGTTTCCTCGCTGGGCGGCAGGAGCAATTCGTAAAGCAGGAAGATGGCGGCCGACACCGCGACCACGACCAGCAGGATCGTCAATCCCTTGCGGCGTGCACCGTTGGTTCCGGGGGCGGCTTCGGCGGAGTCCGGCTGGGTCCGTGCTTCGATATCGCTCATGGCACTTGCCTTGAAAGAGTGGCGGCGGCGGTTTGCGGCTGGGCGGCGGGATCGAAGCCGCCGCCCACCGCGATCACCAGCCGGATCGCGGAAATGAGGGACTGGGCCTGCAGGTCGGCTTCCGCCTGCTGGGCCTGCAACAGGTCGATATCCGGGCCGATCAGGTCGAGCCGGGAATCGAGACCGGATGACTGGCGCACGCGGTTCAATCGGGTGAGTTCGCTCAGGCCAGTAAGCGCGGCGCGTTGCTGGACTAGTTCCGCTCGCGAATTCTGGACCAGTGCGATCGCGTCCGCCGCTTCGCGCACTGCGCCCAGCACGGCTTCGTTGTAATCCGCGATCGCGCCATCGAGCCGGGCAGTCGCCCCTTCATGCTCGGCAGTCAGGCGACCGCCTTCGAAGATCGGCAAATGGATCGCCCCGCCCGCGCCATAGGCCACTGCGCCGCCGGTGAAGAGATTACCGAGCCCGATCGCCTGCGGGCCGATCAGCGCAGTAAGGTTGATGTCGGGATAGAAGGCCTTTCGCGCCACTTCGCGGCCTTGCTTCGCCGCGTCGATCCGGGCGAGCGCGGACTGCACGTCAGGCCGGCGGGCAAGGAGATCGGCAGGTAGCACGGCGGGCAGCGGCAGAGCGCTGTCGAAAGCGATCTTCGTGGGGCTGATACCGGCGTAATAATCCGCCCCCCGGCCCGCCAGCATGGCGAGAGCATGGCGCAGCACTTCGCGCTGGCCTTCGGCCTGGACCAGAGCCTGGCGCGACTGGGCGACGAGCGTTTCGGCCGCGCGGGCATCGAGCGTGCTGGCGAGCCCGCTCCTGATCCGCACCTGAGTGAGCTTCAGCGCATGGTCGCGCTGGCCGATATTGGCCTGGGCGATGGCGATCTGGCGTTCGGTGCGGGCCAGTTCGACATAGGTCTGCGCGACCGCACCGGTCAGCGCTAGGCGTGCGGCATAGACGTCGAGCGCCGCGGCATCCGCGGAAGCGCGGGCCTGGGCCACGGCGGAGGCCTGCTTGCCCCAGAAATCGAGATTCCATCCAAGCGTCGCCTGGGCCTGGCCCATCCAGCGGGTGGTGCCGCCATAGGGCGGCGGAATGATGTATTTGTCGGACAGGCGCGTGCGCTGCTCGTTCGCGTCGACCGCGATGGTGGGCAGCTGGCCGGCGCGCTGGATGTCGACATAGGACCGCGCCTCGCGCAGCCGGGCGAGCGCCATGTCGAGCCGGGGAGAGCCCGCCAGCGCGTCCGCCATGATCCGGTCGAGCTGCGCATCGCCCAGCCCGGTCCACCATTGCGCATCGATCGCAGGCGCCGGCGTTGCACCGAGATTTAGCGACGCCCCGGCCACCGGCGTCACTTCCGGTTGGGCACGAGGCGTCGCACAGGCGGCCAGCATCGCGATGCTGGCCAGGGGGGCCCATAATCTCGGGCGGATCATCGGCCGATCTCCGAAGGCTGGCCGTCCAGGTCTTCCAGCCGCAGGAGCAGCTTGTTGAGCAGCGCGATCAGTTGGAGGATATCCTCGGATTCCATCGGCCCCAGAACCTCGTTCCAGACGCTCATCACTCTTCCGCCGAGCGTCTCCAGCACCTTGGTGCCTTCGGGCGTGACGTGCAGCCTGGTGATGCGCCGGTCGGTCGCGTGCGCACAGCGCTTCAGCAGGCCGCGTTCCTCCAGCGCGTCGACCACGCGGGTCATCGCGCCGGCATTGTGGCCCAGGTCGCGCGCCACGCCACCGCAAGTGTCGGCGATGCCGGTGTGCAGCAGCGCCAGCGTGGCCCATTGGGTGAAAGTGATCTCGCGATCGGCGAAGGCTGCTTCCACCCGCGCAAGGCCCAGCTTGCTCGCCCGGCGCAGCAGGTAGCCGATCGAGAACTTCGGATGGAAATTTTCCGGCGTGTAGAATGTGTCGGACATTTGCCTGCTTCTGCAATTATTGCTCAGGCAAATATATTCTCGGCGCGAGTCGGTCAAGCGTCCACTTTCACACCCTTACCCGCACATGGGTTTCCTCAACTTGCGCGCAAACGAAAGGCGCCGGACCAGAGTCCGACGCCTTCGCATTCCTCCAGCGGAAAAGGTCTTCCGCCTATGCTAGGCTTGGTCGCCCTCGTGCCGCCCCAGCGTGGGATTCACCAGCAGCTTGAAGCCCGGCCGCCCGTCGCGCGGCTCGCAATACTCGAAGATCCGCTCATAGCCCGTGCTGGAGATCAGCCACTCGCCGCCGACCTTCTCATAGCGGTCGTAGTAATAGCCTGCGCCCACCATCTCCTCGCCGCCCTTGATCTCGAAATTCTCGTAGGTCGTCCGGTCATCCAGGAAATGCACGATATCCTGCAGCCGCCATACGCCCTTCGCCGCGGTCGGGCTGGTGAACTCGATCTCCGGATGCATCACCACATGGCTGCCGACGAAGCTGTTCTCGGGGATGATGCCTGCCAGCAGGTCCACGATCCCGTCGCGCCCTTCGGACACGTACTTGCCGCCGCTGTACCAGGCCCTCGCATTCTCGGTGAAGCAGGTCTTCATCAGCGCCCAGTCATGCGTATCGAGCGCGCGCAGGTAGCGGTACTTCACCTGGCCGATCTCGTGGAATGCGATCAGGTCTTCGACTGTCGTCGCCATGGGAACCTCTCTTTCCTCAGTTCATCCAGTCGGCGGTGCCGCCGTCGATGCGGAAGTTGGAACCGGTGATCCAACTGGAGGACGGCCGCGCGAGATAGGCGACGAGCGAAGCGATGTCCGCCGGCTTGCCCAGCCGCCCGACCATGCAGCGGAAGCCTTGCGCCACTGCCGGCTCGATCTCGTCCCACTTGGCACCCTCGTTGCCGGGAGACGCCAGCACATAGTCCTGCAGGCCCTGGGTCGCGACGAAGCCGGGCGTGATGCAATTGGCCGTCACGCCCGTGCCGGCCACTGTCTGTGCGAGGCTGATATTCATCGACATCATCGCCGCCTTGGACGCGCAATAGGCCGGCACCTGGTTCGGGAACGGGCGAATGCCGGCAATGCTGGCGATCTGGATGATCCGACCGAAGCCCTGCTCCTTCATGCCCGGCAGGAAGTGCATGATCATGCGCACCGCGGTCAACGTGTTGAGCTGGTACTGGTCGACCCACTGATCCATCGTGGTGTTGTCCCAAGTCAAAGCCCCGCCCGGACCGCCGACATTGTTGACCAGCACGTCGAGCCCGCCGAGGCCCGACTGGACCGCATCATGGACCTGCTGCGCGCCGGCATCGGTCGAAAGGTCGCCGGTCACCACGATCGCTTCCCCGCCCGCATCGGTGATCCGCTTCGCCACGTCCTGCGCCGGGCCGGCATTGCGGCCATGCACCGCAACCCGCACGCCTTCGCCGGCAAGATATTGCGCGATCCCCGCGCCGATGCCCGAGCTGCTGCCGGTGACCAGGGCGCGCTTGCCCTTCAGTTCGGATTCCATTTTCGTCTCCCAATGCTTCGAGAAATGCCGCTTTCCGCGAACCGCCATTCACTTTCGATCTAACCCGCGAAGGCTCCTTTGCCAACTCGGGCCCGGGTGCGAAAGGCGGCCGAAAAGCCCGAAAAGTCCAAGCTTTGGCCATTCTGACCATGCGGGACAATGGCGATTGCCAGTCAAGGCAACAGAACCATTGCACTTCCACGCCTTCAAGGTGCAGGTGAGCTGTGATATCCCCGCATTAACAGGCGCGCACGGCGCCGGAAGAGATCGGATCAAGGAGAGAAACATGGCCACGAACCTGGCGGAAATCGTCAATCCTGAAAACCAATGGCGGCTCGAAACCCCGAAGCCGCAGGGCTGGGAGCAGAGCCCCTACCCGGATGCCGGCAACAAATATTACATGATCTCGGTGGACGCGCATCTAATGCCGCCGCGCGACGTGTTCCACAAGCGAATCGACGAGAAGTGGCACAGCCTGCTGCCGCGCCAGGAAGTGCGCGACGGCGTGAAATATCTCGTGGTCGAAGGTGTGCGCGCTCACCCGCTGGTCGAGTTCGACGTCACCGGCGAGGACGAATACCGCATGAAGACCGGCGGCACGCTGCCCGCGCCGGACCAACAGGTCGGCGAGGACATCTCGGTCCGCGTGGCCGACCAGCGCCGCGACGGCATCGATGGCGAAGTGATCTTCCCCAACGGCCCCGCATTGATGATGTTCGCGTCCTCCATCCCGGAATTCATCGCGGCACAGGCCAGCGCATGGAACGACTGGGCCTATGAGGTCTGCTCGCCCCACTGGGATTTCTGCAATCCGGCGGCGGCGATCTGCACGGCGGACGTCGGCCTTGCCATCGCCGAAGTGCAGCGCGTGGCCAAGCTCGGCTATCGCTGCCTTACCCTGCCGTCCAAGCCCATCTTCGGCCCGCCTAACGTGTCGGACCCGAACTACAACCTCAAGATGTACGATCCGATGTGGGCCGCGATCCAGGAAGCGGACCTGGCGATCACCTATCACGTCTCCACCGGCATGGATCCGCGCGGCGCGCGCAGCACCGGAGGCGCCGTGATCAACTACGTGATCCACTCGCTCGCCCCCACGATCGAGCCGATCGTCAACATGTGCGCGTCCGGCGTGTTCGAACGCTTCCCCAAGCTGCGTGCCGGGACGATCGAAGCCAATGCCGGCTGGGTGCCCTGGATGCTCGAATCGATGGACGAAGCCACGAAGAAGCATCACATGTGGGTTTCGCCCAAGCTGCAGGGCCTGCCGAGCGACTACTACAAGACCAACTGTTTCGCTTCCTTCGGCGAGGATGCATCCGCCACCTATCAGGTCGAACAGTTCGGGCTGGAGAACAACTTCATGTGGGCGAACGACTATCCCCATCATGAAGGGTCCTGGCCGCATTCCGCCGAAGCGATCGAGCGGACCTTCAACCCGCAGCTCAAGGAAGAAACGCGCCGCAAGCTGCTCGGCCTCAACGCGGCCCGCATCTTCAAGTTCGATGTCCCCGCCAAGTACAAGGCCTGAACCGGACCATTGCCCCCGCGCCAAGGCGCGGGGTTTTTTCTTGAGCTGCCGCCCGCGCGGGCATGCGGCCATCCCGCATGAGCAAGACCGCAATCCGTCTGGAGAGTAGAATGACCTGGGCCAATCCCGATGCCGTAACCATCCCGCAGATCCTGAGCAACGCGGTCAGGAGCAATCCGGACAAGGTGTTCCTCGACATTGCGGGCGACAAATACACTTTCGCCGATATCGAGCGCGGATCGAACGGGCTTGCCCATGGTCTGGCGGCACTCGGCATCGAACCGGGCGACCGGATCTGTGCGCTGATGGACACCAGCATCGACCTGATCCTGCTGTGGTTCGCGGTGACCAAGATGGGCGCGGTGTTCGTCCCCATCAACACCGCCTTCAAGGGCGAGTTCCTGCGCCACCAGATCAGCGATTCCGGCGCACGCCTCGCGATCGCGGAAACAGCCTATGCCGATCGGCTGCTTTCGATCGAAGGCCAGCTCCCCGAACTCGAACGGCTTGTCTATCGCGGCGAGCCGCTGGCCACCGGTTCGCGCCTGGCGATCGACGCGTTCGATATCCTCCGCAGCTCGGATGAAAGCGTGATCGACGTGGATCTCCATCCGGGCGATCTCGCCACGCTGATCTACACGTCGGGCACCACCGGCCCGTCCAAGGGCTGCATGCTGTGCCACAACGCACTGGCCAATGCGTCCTATCCGACACTGCTGTCGCAGAACGTGACGCGTGACGACACGCTCTGGGCCGCGCTGCCCCTGTTTCACCTCGCCGCGGTGGGCGTGATGATGGCCTGCCTCCAGCTCAACATCACGTTCGTCCTGTCACCCCGCTTCTCGGTTTCCGGTTTCTGGGCCGATATCGAGCGCTCGGGCGCGACCGCGATGTTCGGCCTGTCCACCATGTTCCCGCTGCTCATCGAAGCGCCGGAAACCGAGGAAGAGAAGCGCTGCCACGGACAGATCCGCAGCGTGTTCGGCGCGCCGTTCCTGCGCGAGATGCAGGATCGCTGGAAGCAGCGTTTCGGGATCAAATACGCCGCCGCCGCAGGATACGGGATGACGGAGTGCTGCCCGATCGCTACCCATCCCGGCCGTGAAGTGCCGCCGGCGGCAACGGGCGTGGCGCTCGACTATCTGGACGTTCGCATTCTGGCGGAGGACGCGCGCGAAGCGGAGCCGGATGTGCCGGGTGAGATCGTCGTGCGGCCCCGGATTCCGCATGTCATGTTCAGCGGTTATTGGCGCCGCCCCGAAGCCACGGCGGAAGTGTTGCGCGACATGTGGTTCCACACCGGCGACATCGGCAAGATCGATGCTGAAGGGCATCTCTCCTTCGTCGACCGCAAAAAAGATTACATGCGCAACCGGGGCGAGAACATCTCAAGCTTCGAGCTGGAAGGCACGTTCCGGACCCATCCGGCCGTCGCCGATGTGGCCGTGCACTCGGTCCCGTCCAAGCTCGCTTCCGAAGACGACATCAAGGCCACCATCGTGCTGCGCGAAGAGCTGGTCGCGAGCGAGGAGGAAATCTGCCGCTGGTCCATCGACCAGCTGCCCTACTTCGCAGTGCCGCGCTATATCGAGTTCCGCGCCGAGCTTCCGCGCAATGCGGTGGGCCGCGTGCTGAAATTCGAGCTGCGTGCGGAAGGGGTGACCGCCGCCACCTGGGATCGCGAAGTAGCGGGGATCAAGGTTTCGCGTTGACCGGATCGCGTGGTTTCCCAGATGAACCACGCGATCCACCAGCTTCCGTTCGCCCTGAGCCTGTCGAAGGGCCGCTCTTCTCTTCGAAAATGAAAAGCAGGGCTTCGACAAGCTCAGCCCGAACGGATAAAGGTTGAGTTAAAGCACCCCGTCTGCCGCCAGCTTCGCGACCTTGTCGGCATCGAAGCCCCAGTCCAGCAGCGCGCTCTGGCTGTGTTCGCCGATCTTGGGCGCAACGCCCTGGATCCGGCCGGGCGTCTTCGTGAAGACCGGCGTCGGGCCGGGCTGTACCATGCCGTCCACATCCACGAAATGCCCACGGGCTTTCATGTGGACATGTTCCGGCGCTTCGCTGAAGCGGACGATCGGCGCGAAGCACACATCGCTGCCTTCCATGATGGCGCACCATTCCGCGCGCGTCTTGCTGGCGAACTTCTCGGTGAAGATGCGGCGCAGTTCGGCATGGGTGGATTTGTCGCGCTGCGTCTTGCCCCATTCGGCCGGCAGCTCCAGCTTTTCGAGCAGTTCGGCGTAGAACTGGGGTTCGATCGAGCCGATCGAAATCCACTCGCCATCGGCGCATTTGTAGGCGCCGTAATAGGGTGCGCCGCCGTCCAGCTCGTTCTCCTGCCGCTCTTCCTTGTAGTAGCCGCCTTCGCGCATCGAATGGAAGATGGTGGAAATGAAGCTCGCGGCTTCGCACATGGCGGTGTCCACCACCTGGCCTTCGCCCGTCTTCGTCGCATGGTTGAGCGCACCGAGCACGCCCGCGACCAGCACCAGCGCACCGGCATAGTCGCCCACATAGTTGAGCGGAGCGACAAGCTGGTCCTTGGTGCCGATAGCGAAGGCGGCACCGCTGATCGCCATGTAGTTGTAATCGTGCCCGGCCATCTGGGCATAGGGGCCGGTCTGGCCCCAGCCGGTCATCCGGCCGTAGACCAGCTTGGGATTGCGGGCGAGGACGACGTCCGGCCCCAGGCCGAGCCGCTCCATCACCCCGGGACGGAATCCTTCGATCAGGATGTCGGCCTTGTCGATCAGTTCGAGGCAGGCTTCCGTACCGGCCGGGTTCTTGAGATCGATCGTGACCGAGCGGCGCCCGCGGCCATCAAGCTCCAGCTTGGTGCCCGCCATCGGATTGATGCGCGGGCCGCTCTTGCGATCCACCCGAACCACATCCGCGCCCATATCGGACAGCATCGTCAGGGCCAGCGGCCCGGGGCCGATGCCTCCCATCTCCACGATCTTCAAACCCTTGAGCGGACCCGATGCTGCCATTTCAAACTCCTCAGATTCTGTTTTCGCCGTTCAGCCGGACAAGGCCGTTTGTCGGCCACCCGTTCAATCCAATAAAATTCAATAGGACTTCGGGAAATTGAACTCCCGCTGCGCGATGGATGCCAGGCAGACATTGCGGTTGATCGGCGCGATGCTCTGGAACTTGGCGTAGAGATAGAACGGGATCACGTCCTGCTGCATGTCGGTAGCGGCCCCGCCATGCGTGTTCATCGCCACGTCGGAAGATCGCAGGAAGGCTTCGGCGGAGAGGAATCGCGCCATGTCGCTTTCCATGCCGCTGGGGATCTTGTCGTCGAACTTGCGGGTGGCCTGATAGGTGAGCGCACGAGCGCCCGCCGTCATTGCCCGGGCTTCCGCCATGGGTATTTGCACGCCCTGATACTTGCCGATCGGTTCGCCGAACGGCGCACGCACGCGGGCATAATCCGCCGTCTTGTTGAGCACGCAGTCGGACAGGCCGACATTGAGGCCGGCGGCCAGCAGGCGTTCGGGGATCAGGCAGTCGAACAGGGCTTCCAGCCCCATGCCTTCTTCGCCGATCAGATTCGCACCCGGTATGCGGACATTGTCGAAATTCACTTCCCAGCTGCGATCGGCCATGTGGATGCCGATATCGAGCGCGCCCAGCGTGATGCCGGCGCTCTTCGGATCGACCGCGAAGACGGACATGCCCGACTTGCGCGAATCCGGATCATATCTGGACGTGCGCGCGACAAGGATCATGTAATCCGCCTCGTGGACGCCGGTGATCCACATCTTGGTGCCGTTGACCACGTAATCGCCATCGGGCTGCCGTTCGGCATAGGTGCGGATCTTGAAGCTGTTGGTGCCCGCATCCGCCTCGGTCAGAGCGAAGGCGAACTGATATTCGCCGGTGGCGGCAGGCACCAGGAACCGCTGCTTCTGTTCCTCGCTGGCGTGGTGGCGCAACGTGGTGCGCGCCATCTGGCTGGTGACGAAGCGGAACGGCATCAATCCGCCCTGGCCCAGCAGGTCGAGCGCATAGGTCACCTCGGTCAGATGGCCGCCCAGACCGCCATATTCCTGCGGCACGCCGAGGCCATACAGCCCGGTCTCGCGCATCACGCGCCAGAGTTCCGTCGGCGTCTCGCGCGCGCGGCTGCATTCGGCCATGTATTCACGGCTGATCTGCTTGGTGATGCTGGCGCAGACCTCGCTGATCTCCTCGGTGGTGATCACATCGAGATCGGCATTTTCGGCAACGGTGAGCACGGTCATTTTCCTTTGAACTGGGGAGGACGCTTTTCCGCGAATGCGCGCGGCCCTTCGCGGGCGTCCTCCGTCGCGTAGATGGTAGTGCCGAGTTCCCACTCCCTCCGCAAGGCCTCGGTTTCGTCGGCGATGCTCATCGTCTCCTTGATCATCCGGCGCGTGAGCTTGACCGCCAGCGGTCCATTGGCCGCGATCCGCGCGGCGATCTCGCGCGCCTTGGGCAGGACCTGGTCGGGTTCGACGACATGATTCACGTATCCCACCCGCAGGAGATGGTCCGCCCCATACATCTCGCCGGTCAGCAGCATCTCCATCGCGTGGACATAGGGGATCTGGCGCGGCAGGCGCACGCAGGTGCTGCCATGGGCGACGAGCCCGCGCTGGACTTCGCGCACGCCGAGCTGCGCGGTCGTGGAAGCGATCCGGATATCGGTGCCGTTCAGCATCTCCATCCCGCCCGCAAGCGCGAAGCCGTTAATCGCCGCGATCACCGGCTTGCCCGGATCGAAGTCGCGCAGCGTCGCTTCGCCGGGGATCCTGTCATTGGCGATGATCGCATGATCGAATTCGTCTTCCGGCGGTCGGGCGCCCGAAAAGAGCGGAATCAACAGCTTGAGATCGGCGCCTGAACAGAAGGCGTCCCGGCCCGCGCCGGTGACGATCGCGACCTTGATCGCATCGTCTTCCGCCACGCGAATCCAGGCCTCCTTCAGCCGCACCAGCGCTTCGGGCGACAGCGCGTTGCGCACTTCCGGCCGGTTGATCGTGATCGTCGCGATCCCGTCTGCCACGTCGAGCAAGACAACGCTCAAGGACATCTCCCTTTCCTGACCCGCCGCCTGTTGCGGTCACGGAGCCCGGCGTTAAACCCGGTGGCGGGAATGGCAAGAACCGGCTTCGCAACCGGCCATGGCTGAGGATGACATGAAGGACAGGATCAGACTCGGACTCCTGGGATGCTCCACTGTCAGCACCTACGCGGTGTTGGCCCCGGCAGCCGAGGGCGCGGATATCGAAGTGACGGCAATTGCCGGGCGCGATCCGGTCCGCACTGCGGCTTTCGCCGCGCAGCACGGAATCGAACAGCATTTTCCCGACTACGCAGCCCTTCTGGCTGGCGCCGGGATCGACGCGGTCTATATCGGCCTGCCCAACAATCTCCACGGCCGATGGACGAAAGCGGCGCTTGCCGCGGGTTTTCCGGTGCTCTGCGAAAAGCCGATGGCCGCCAATGCGGAGGAAGCGGAAGAGATGGTGCTGGCGGCCGAAGCGGCAGGACTGCCGCTGGTGGAAGCCATTCACTGGAGCGATCATCCGATTGCGGGCCGAATCAAGGCGATCCTCGCCGAACTCGGGCCGCTCCAGGCGATGGACATGCACTACTGCCTGCCGGGCGACATGCTGCCGCGCGACAATATCCGCTTCGCGCCCGACCTCGCCGGCGGCTGGCTGATGGACCAGGGCAGCTATTGCATCAGCTTCGCCCGCCATTTCGCCGGCGAGCCCGAAGCGGTGGCCTCCGCCAGGGCAGACGAGGCCCGTCCGGGCCTGGATGGCGGGATGGAGGCGGAACTGCGCTTTCCGGGCGGCGTGACTTGCCGGATCGGCGGATCGATGATCGATCTTTCGGTGAAGGAAGTCATTCTCTCGGCCCGCTTCGAGTGTGAGGACGGCACACTCTCCATCGCCGATCCCTATCTGCCGGGCGCGAACCCCTTCACCGCCGAGCAGGGTGCGCGCCTGGTTATCGAGCGCAAGGACGGCACGCGGCGGGAGGAACGGGCGGACCTGATCTCCAGCTGGTTCTGCCAGGCGAACCGCTTCGCCGACATCGTGCGCAGCTGGACCGGCGGTCCGGTGCCGGCCCGCGATGCGATCGCCAATATGCGCGTGGTGGACGCGATCTATCGCAAGGCCGGGATGGAGCCGCGCAAACCTGCGACGTAACTTTTTCCTTTGTCATGCTGACCTTGTTTCGGGATCCATATCGTCATTGCGAGCGGAGCGAAGCAATCCAGGGCAGTTGCGCACGGCCCCCGGATTGCTTGGTCGCTTCGCTCCTCGCAATGACGAGGTTAGGGATGCCAGCGGGATAACCGCCAAACAAGTTCAGAGTGACGGCAAATCAGGTTCCCCCGGAGTCCTACAAAACCCCGCCCGCTTCCATCTCCGCCGCCTCGTCGGGCGAGAAGCCCAGGATCTGTTCCAGCACGTAGCGATTGTCCTCGCCATAGCTCGGCCCATGCCGGTCGAGCGGCCCGCCGATATAGGACGGCGTCTCGGACAACTTGCCGGGGATCTCGCGCACGGGCCAGCGGCCGATCTCGCTCTGGTTCAGCTCCACGAGCCATTCGAGATGCGACAGCTGCGGATCGCTTTCGCAGCGGTCCTGCGCCGTCTGGCACACGCCCGCCGGCACGCCCGCCGCCTGCAGCCTCTCCATCAGCGCGTAGCGTTCCTGAATGCGCGTGGCCGAACCCACGAGCTCGTCCAGCGCATCCTGGTTGGCGAGGCGCAGTTCCAGCGTCATGAAGCGTTCGTCGCTCGTCCACTCCGGATGGCCCAACTCGCGCGCCAGCGCATGCCATTGTAATTCGGTGAAAGCGGTGATCGCGATCCAGCGATCCGTCCCTTCCGCCGGATAGGCCCCGCACGGCGCCGCCTTCTTCCAGGGAGAGCGATTGCCGGTGCGTTCCCAGGTGGTGCCATTGGCGGAATGTTCGAGCACCGCGGTGCCGGTCAGATAGATACCGCATTCGACCTGCGAGGAATCGATCCAGCAGCCTTTGCCCGTCTCCCGCTGGCGATAGAGGCCGACCATCATCGCCGTCGCCATCTGATAGGCCCCGAACCAGTCGAGATAGGAATAGCCGATGCCCGCCGGCGGATAGGGCGTGGGCAGGCCCGACATCTCGCTGAGGCCCGAGAAGGCCTGCGCCGAAGGGCCGAAGCTGCGCAGACGGCCATAGATGCCGAGCTGGCCCATGCCCGATTGCTGGACATAGACGATGCGCGGATTGATCTCCTGCAGGCGTTTCCAGCCGAAGCCCATGCGGTCCATCGTGCCGGGCGAGAAGCCTTCGATCACCATGTCCGCATCCTTGAGGAGATCGGTGAGGATCTCCTTGCCTTTGGCCGTGGTGAGATCGAGCGACAAGCTGCGCTTGCCGGTGTTGATCTCCATGAAATTGCCGCTGCGATTAAGGCTGCCTTCCGGCATCACCGCCATCGGCGACGTCGCGGCATCGCGCGTCGGCCGGCTGCCGGGTGCGGCGAAAGCGCCGCCCAGCCGCATCCCATCCACGCGGGACTTGTGCTCCACCTTGATCACTTCGGCGCCATGCGCGGCGAGGAAACGGCCCGCGCCGCCGCTCGCCAGAAGCCAGGACAGGTCGATCACCCGCACGCCCTTCAAGGCGGAAGCCGGCTTGGCGGCAATCGCGGGTAGCGGCGTGGCCGCGGGCAGCGCGGGCAGTTCGGCCAGGATCGCATCGCCATGTTCGTTCAGCAGCGGCGCGCGCGGTCCGATCCGCCAGCTGAAGCCCTCGCCCGTCCATTTGCGCGCGACCTGGCGGAAGCTGCGATCGAGTTCGGGGTAATGGATATCCTCGAAGGTCCCCCGCTTCTCCCAATGCTCGTCCGCCAGATTCTCCTCTGGGCGGCGCACCGGCGCCCAGGGGATGCCGGCATCCTGCGCATCCTTCCAGATATCGCGCGCATAGGTGAAGCGGGCGACGAAGCGATTGATCACGTCGCCCACTCTCAGCGCAGCTTCGGGCCTGATCAGCACTTCGGGCTTGTGCAGTTCCGGATCGTCCAGCCCATGGGCGAACTTCTGGTCGTCCATCACCTTGAGCAGCTGTTCCATCGGCGTGAAGAAGCCGGGCAGGAAGGAGCGATGGGCGAAGACCCAGCGCCCGTCCTTGGTGCGCGACGGTTCCGGCATCATCGCGCCCGCCATGACCGGACTCACCGGTTCGGGCGTCGATTGCGGATAGGCATGGCGGCCGGTCTGCCGCCAGACGGGCTGGCGCGCATAGATCCAGGCGGGCAGGTCGAGCTCGGTGTTCTTGGCCACCGCATCGTGCACAGCGAGCGAGAAGGACTGGCCCCGGCCCGTCTCGCGCACATTGTGGAGCGCGGCCATCAGCTGGATCACCGCGATCTCGCCGGTGATATGGAAGGCCTGCCACATTTGCGGCGCCATCGGCGGGGTATCATAGGTTCCGTCGGGCTGGGCATCGTAGCCGGTATTCATCATCATCCCGCCCAGCGCGAGATGGATCAGATCGCTCGCCTTGTAGTCGGCCCATGGACCATCGTCGCCGAACGGTGAGATCCGAGCATAGATCAGTTGCGGGCGCAGGGCACGCAGCGTCTCGAAGTCCAGCCCGCGTTCCGCCAGATAGCCGCGTGGGCGACTGTCGATCAGGACATCCGCGACGGAGACGATGCGCTTGAAATTCTCCTGTCCTTCCGCCGTGTCGAGATCGAGCACGATGGAACGCTTGCCGAGATTGTAATGCCAGAAATGCAGGCTGCGGTGCGGATGCGGCTTGCCTTCGTAGAAAGGGCCATATGTGCGAGTCACCTCGCCCCCGGCCGGTTCCACCTTGATGACGTCGGCGCCCAGGCTGCCGAGCAGCTTGCCGCAATATTCCCCTTGTTCGTCCGCCAGTTCGACGACACGCAATCCGCCAAGGAAATAATCGTCCTGCCGCGCTTCCGACATCATGCCTCACCCTTCCATCGCGCCGCCGCCTGCGCCCCGGCAAGGGACGCGGCCGTGCTTCTGCGGATGGGTAACATAGTCGCGCAGCATGTCTCCAGCCCGATTGAAAGCTTGCGATCTGGGACAAGCGGCATGGCGAAAAGCACGCCGCCTTCGTTGACCGGGATCAATTTCGCGGCGCGGTCGAAGGGCCATCATCATGCATCGACAATCCCGAGAGGATCGAATCATGGACGAGTACTCCCCTTTCCAGCCGATCGAATATGCCGATCCGGAAAATCCGATCAGCTACGAACCGTTCAGTCTGAATTATCGCCTGCCCCGCTGGAAAGATCCGGCCGGGCGCTATCCGCCCGCGGGCGCGAAGGACTACGGCTCGGCGCGGCTCGAAGACCAGCGCGGCTACTGGTCGCGCGACGTGATGCGGGAGGAATGGGACAGGCTCTGGACCCGCGCCTGGCATCTCGTGGGGCATATGAACGATATCCCGGAAACCAACTGCTACATGCGGGTGAAGATCGGGATCGAGAACATCCTGGTGGTGCGCGGCGAAGGCGATCAGATCCATTCCTTCTACAATGTCTGCCAGCATCGCGGGAAGGATCTTGCCAGCCGCGACTACGGCACGGCGAAGCAGCTCATCTGTCCGTTCCACCGCTGGGAATTCAACATGGACGGAACGCTGAAGCACATCAGCGACCGGGAGAC
This sequence comes from uncultured Erythrobacteraceae bacterium, assembly GCA_946482075.1. The sequence continues at coordinate 996 of CAMLQG010000026.1, read as the reverse complement.
CTTCCAGGCCAAGGCCATCTGCCACAATCTCGACATCCCCAAGGTCAAGGTCGACAGCTGGCGCGGCTGGATCTTCATCAACATGGATCTCGAGGCGGAACCGCTGGAGGACTTCCTGCCCGAGGATTTCCGCGACCGGATGATCGCCTATGATTTCGAACATGCGATCCGCATCCGCGACGTGGTGCAGACCTGGCCCTGCAACTGGAAGCTGGCGCACGAGGCTTTCAACGAAGGCTATCACGTGCGCGCCACCCATCCGCAGCTGTTCGGCGCGGTGGATGCCTATCACGCGCAGATCAGCACTTTCGCGAACGGACACGGCCATTCGATTTTCCAGTTCATGAGCCCCACCCCGCATGTCGCGGACGGCCTGGCCCCCGAACTGGCGGAAGAGCACCGCATCTTCCTGCGCGAAGCCGGGCTGGCCGAGAACGAGTTCCCCGGCCATTGGAAGGACGTGCCCCAGGCGATCATCGAAGGGAAGCGCCGCAAACCCACCGGCATGGATTATTCCGGCTTCACCGACGGCCAGCTGATCGACGACTGGAATTTCGGCTTCTTCCCCTCGACCGAGATCTTCCTGCATCCCGAAGGCTTCTTCGTGCAGAGCTGGCGCGCCCATCCGTCCGATCCGGAAAAATGCATCTACGAAGTGAAGACCTATGCCGTGCCGGGAATCGACGAGCTGCCGTCCTTCATGTCGGTGCCAGGGAAAGTCGACCTTTCGGGCAAGACCATCATTCCGCGCGACTACCGTCCGGATGATGACGACTGGGCGGCAGGCCCCGTGGTCTCGCAGGACCGCATCCTGCTGGAAGGCGCACAGGTCGGCGTCCAGTCGCGCGGGTTCAAAGGCAATGTGCTGAGCGACCAGGAAGTGCGCATCCGCCAGTGGTATGACGAATACCACCGCTACATGAGCGGGGAGAAATAAGGCTAGCCTGCGCGATCTTCGAGGGCATTCCGGTCGAGGATTGCGATGGCGCGGCGGGA
>CAMLQG010000025.1 GCA_946482075.1 uncultured Erythrobacteraceae bacterium | reverse complement strand
CGTCCAAGGAAGTCGGCACGCTGATCCAGGCGATGGGCACCGGCATCCGCGACGAGTTCAATCTGGACAAGCTGCGCTATCACAAGATCGTGATCATGACCGACGCCGATGTCGACGGCGCGCATATCCGCACGCTGCTGCTCACCTTCTTCCATCGCCAGATGCCGGACATCATCCGCGCCGGCCATCTCTTCATCGCCCAGCCGCCGCTCTACAAGGTCAGCAAGGGCCGCAGCGAAGTCTATCTCAAGGATGCCGGCGCACTCGACCGCTATCTGGTGGAAGGGGGGCTTGCCGGCCGTGTCCTGGAAACATCCGGCGGCGCGCGCGGCGGGCAGGAGCTGAAGGAACTGGTCGATCATGCGCTGCGCCTGCGCAGCCTGATGGGCTTCGTTCCGCGGCGCTACGATCCGGCGATCATCGAAGCGCTGGGCCTTGCTGGCGCGCTGGAACCCGCACTTTCGCACGAAGCGCGCGAGGCGGCCCTTGCCCGCACGGCCGAATGGCTCGATCGCGGTGATCGCGAAGCGAAATGGAGCGCCGGTTTCGGCGATGACGGCTCCGTCTGGGTCGAGCGCCTGTGGCGCGGCGTGACCGACCATCACATCATCGAAGCCGGCTTCCTGACCAGCGCCGAAGCACGCAAGCTGGCCCGTGTCGCGGCCGAACATGCCGATGTCTACGCCGGCACCGCGCGCTTCGTGAAGGCCGGAGCAGCCGAGGAAACCGCGGAGCCCGAACCGGTCACGGAGGACGGCGACGACGGCGAGGGGATCACCGCCGCGCGGCCTGCAGCCGAAGGCGCGATCACGCGGCCGACGCAGCTGCTCGACGCCGTGCTCGCCAGCGGCCGCAAGGGCCTGTCGATCGCGCGCTACAAGGGCCTGGGCGAGATGAATGCCGAACAACTCTGGGAAACCACGCTCGACCCCGACAATCGCGCGCTGCTGCAGGTCAAGGTCGAGGATGCGGACGTGACCGACGAGATATTCACGCGCCTGATGGGCGACATCGTGGAACCGCGCCGCGACTTCATCCAGCAGAACGCGCTGAACGTCGCCAATCTGGACGTTTGAGCCTTCGCTTCATCCGTTCGCCCTGAGCTTGTCGAAGGGCGAACGGGATTGAAGTACCCCCTTTTAGAACCCCGCCCCGTCGGGCCATTCCGGCGCGGCTAGGCCCATGATCTTGAACAGGGCGCCCATCTGCTCCGCGTTCACCAGCCGGTCGAGCGCGATGCGGATCGCGTCCGCCTGGTCGGGTGCGGCCCGCGCCAGGGCGGACGCGCGCACATCGATGCCCAAAGCTTTCAGCCACTGACCCTGCGGCACGGTGCCGAGCCATTTCACCTCGCGCGATTGGGCGATGTCGGCCAATGCGGCAAAATCGACATGGGCGGTCAGATCCGCCTCGCCCGGCGCGGTGAAGGGATCGACCTTCCGGTGATCGCGCACCGCCTGCAGGGTGGAGCCGAATTGCGGCCGGTCGTACCCATAGTCAATGAACAGCGCCGCACCGCCCTGGCGCAGAAGGCGCCCGGCTGTTTCGTACATCACGGCCGCCGCGCCCGGACAGGTCTCGATGATCGCGCCCTCCTCCGCCTCGCGCCGCGCCTCGGGAACGGCGGCCTCCATCGGCCGATCGCCTATCAGCGGCACGAAGACATGCCCTCCCGAACCCACCACGCGTTCGCGCCAGCCCTGCGCAGCCTTCACCAGCTGCCGCACCGGCAAGGCATCGAGGAATTCGTTCGCCACCAGCAGCATCGTGCCCGTCCGCGGCACGGTCGAGAGATCGTCATGCCAGTGCGCCTGCGGCACGGCGGCCAGCTGCGCATCCCTCAGCGCAGGCGAGGATTCCACGAAATGCACCTGCGGGCTGAAGCCGTGCCGGGCGCCTGCCCGCAGCGCATCGCGCGCCAGCGTGCCCCGGCCCGGGCCGAGCTCGACATAGTGAACCGGCTGCGGCCGGCCGGCCCGCGTCCAGATATCGGCGCACCACAGGCCGATCAACTCGCCGAACATCTGGCTGATTTCCGGCGCGGTGACGAAATCGCCGTCCTGCCCCAGCGGATCGCGCGAGGCGTAATAGCGGGCATTCGCCTCGCCCATATAGTGCATCAGGCTGATCGGGCCGGTAGTGGCGATCAGCCGGCGGAAGATGTCGCCCAGCGGGCCTTCCGCCGCCCCGTTCATCGGCCGAGGCTCAGACCGCCGCAGGCGCGGGCTGCGCCGGGGCCGTGCTGTTCAACGGCGGGCGCAGCAGCGCGCGCAGGAAGATGCCGAGCCCCAGCACCATCAGCGGGATCGTCAGCCACTGGCCCATCGAAAGCCCGGTGCGCATCGCGAATTCCGCCAGCTGCGCATCGGGTTCGCGAAAGAATTCGACCGTGAAGCGCGCCGCCGCGATGCCCGTGGTGAAGACGCCCACCAGCAGACCCGGCCGCCAGCGCGCGCGCGTGAGCCAGAAGGCGCCCAAGAGGACGAGCATCATCAGCAGCCCTTCCAGCGCCGCTTCGTAAAGCTGGGACGGGTGGCGCGGGAGATTGCCGGCGCCGGGGAAGATCATCGCCCAGGACACATCGGTCGGGCGCCCCCAGAGCTCGCCATTGATGAAGTTAGCGATCCGCCCGAACATCATCCCGAAGGGCACGTTGACCGCGATGTAATCCGCCACGCGCAGGAAAGAGAGCTGTCCGCGCCACGAGACATAGAGGATCGCCAGCAGCACGCCCACCAGCCCCCCATGGAAGCTCATCCCCCCATGCCACAGGCTCAGCAGGTCCTTCGGGCTGGTCCACAGTTCGGGCGCGTAGAAAGTGGCATAGCCAAGCCGCCCGCCGATGATGATGCCCAGCGTACAGTAGAAGAACAGATCGTCCGCATGGCGCTGCGCCATGGGCGAACCGGGTGCTTTCACCATCCGGCTCAGATGCCAGTAGCCCAGCACGATGCCCGCGAGATAGGCGAGCGAATAGAAGCGCAGCGTGAAGAAGCCGAGATCGATCCCCGGCCGCAATCCCAGGTCTTCCCACATGATCGGCGTGGTGGAAGCGAGCAGTGACAACAAGACGGGAACCCCCTGCAACGGTAATCGGCTGCGCTTGTGGCATAGGCCCGGCGCGGGCGGAAGCCCGGCTGCGACAAAGATCGCAACCGTCTGATCCGATCGGCTTGCCACGGAAAATTAGCGCCCCACCTTGCATGGAGGCCCGCGATGGGCTGTGAAGGCGCAGGACGATGAAAGGCGTGCGAGGAAAGTGACTGTTTCGCGCATCCCCAACCAGCGGGACGTGATCGACCGACGAGCCCTGTCGGATGCGATCGCGCAGGCTGTCGAGCGCGGAGGCGACAAGGCCCGCAAGCACGTCGTCGCGCTGCTGCGCGACGCCCAGGCGCAGGGTCGCGAAGAGCTGTCGCGCCGTTTGCTGGAGAAACCATCCGCCGGGCGCGATTGTGCGACCGCTTATTCCTTCCTCGTCGACCAGCTGATCCGCGTGATCCACGACCATGTGGTTCACGACGTCTATCCCGCCGCCAACCGTTCCTCCGGCGAACGGCTCGTGATCATGGCGGTGGGCGGCTACGGGCGGGGCGAGATGGCGCCGCATTCCGATGTCGACATCGCTTTCCTCACTCCCACCAAGCAGACGCCCTGGTGCGAGCAGGTGATCGAGGCAATCCTCTATTTCCTGTGGGATCTGGGGCTCAAGGTCGGCCATTCCAGCCGCTCGCTGGACGATATGGTGCGGATGGCGAAGGCCGATCTGACGATTCGCACCGCACTGCTCGAAGGCCGCTATGTCTGGGGCGACCAGCCGCTTTACGAAGACGCGCAGCGCCGATTCTTCGCCGAAGTGGTTGCCGGAACGGAGCGGCAGTTCGTCTCCGAAAAGCTGGCCGAACGCACCGAACGCCACCGCAAGATGGGCGACAGCCGCTATGTGGTGGAGCCCAACATCAAGGAAGGCGTGGGTGGGCTGCGCGATCTCCACACGCTCTACTGGATCGGCAAATACATCCACAAGGTGCGCGAACCCGCCGAACTCGTCACGGTCGGCCTGCTCACCCAGGCGGAATATCGCGCCTTCCAGAAGGCGGAGAACTTCTTCTGGGCGGTGCGCTGCCATCTGCACACGATCACCAACCGCGCGGAAGACCGGCTGACTTTCGATCTCCAGCGCGAAGTTGCGGGGCGGATGAACTTCTCCGACCGGCCGGGCAGGAGCGCTGTCGAACGCTTCATGCAGTTCTTCTTCATGCAGGCGAAGCGCACCGGCAGCCTGACCGCGGTGTTCCTCGCCCAGCTGGACGAGCAATTCGCAAGGAAGAAGCCGCGCGGCATGCTGGCCGGCTTCCGCGCGCGGCCGCGCAAGCTGAAAGGCTACACCGTGTTCGGCGGCAAGATTCGCGCGCCGTCCGACGACTGGTTCCAGCAGGACCCGGTCCGCCTGCTGGAGATCTTCGCGATCGCAGAGGCCGAGCGGCTCGAAATCCACCCGGAAACCATGCGCATGGCCGCACGCGACGTGAAGCTGATCGACGTGAAGGTCCGCCGCGATCCGCACGCCAATGAATTCTTCATGGCGGTCCTCACTGGCCGCAACGATCCCGAAAGCATGCTGCGCGCGATGAACGAAGCAGGCGTGTTCGGCCGCTTCGTGCCCGATTTCGGCCGCGTGAACGCACAGATGCAGTTCGACATGTACCACCATTACACGGTGGACGAGCACACGATCCACGCGATCGGCCTGCTTGCGAAGATCGAACAGGGCGCCCTGAAGCAGGATCACCCGCTGGCGACCGAAATCATGGCGCGAATCGGTTCGCGCCGGGTCGCCTATATGGCGGTGCTGCTGCACGATATCGCCAAGGGACGTGGCGGAGATCATTCTGTGCTGGGCGCGGAAGTGGCGCTGAAGCTCTGCCCGCGCCTCGGCCTGTCCGATGACGAGACGGAGCTGGTCAGTTGGCTGGTACGCCAGCACCTGTTGATGAGCGCGACCGCATTCAAGCGCGACCTGGCGGACGCCAAGACGATCGCCGATTTCGTCGCGGCGGTGCAGAGCCTGGAACGGCTGCGCCACCTGACGATCCTGACCATCGTCGATATCCGCGCGGTGGGGCCCGGCGTATGGAACAGCTGGAAGCGCCAGCTGATCGGCGAGCTGTTCGAGCGTACCGAGGAACAGCTGCGCCTGGGACACAAGCAGCATGGGCGCGAACATCGCATTCTCGCCAAGAAGGACGCCGTGGCCGGGGCGCTCGGCAATCGGGCAGCACTGGTCGAAGGCATGGGCAAGATGCTGGCCGATGCCTACTGGATCGCGGAACCGGAAGACATCATAGCCTTGAACCTCGTCCAGCTCGACGCGGCCAAGGCGATGGGCGACGCACTGTCGATCCACTGCGAATATTACGCCGCGCGCGGCGCCACGCTGGTGACTGTGATCTCCGACGACCATCCCGGTCTGTTCTACCGCATCGCCGGCGGCATCCACCTGGCCGGCGGCAACATCATCGATGCCCGCATCCATACGTCCCGTCACGGCAAGGCGCTGGACAATTTCCTGATCCAGGACCCGCTCGGCCGCCCGTTCATGGAAGGCGACCAGCTGGACCGGCTGAAGAAATCGATCTCGGACGCGCTCGCCAACCGGATCGAACTGGTGCCGCAGCTCGCCCGCCGTCCCCTGCCCCGCGCGCGCGCCGACGCGTTCGAAGTGCGGCCTCGCGTGCTGTTCGACAACAAAGCGTCCAATCGCTTCACTCTGGTGGAAGTCAATGCGCGCGACCGGCCCGCACTGCTCAACCGCCTGGCGCGCGCCCTGTTCGAAGCGCAGCTGGTGGTCCATTCCGCCCATATCGCCACCTATGGCGAACGCGCGGCCGACACCTTCTACGTGACCGACCTGTTCGGCCACAAGGTGGACCGGCCGGACAGGCTCAAGAATATCGAGCTGCGCCTGCTCGCCGCGGCCAATGAGACGGAGACGATCGCCACGCCCAGAAAGGGCGAGGTGCAGGAGTTTACGATTTAGCCCGTCAGCCAAAAAACGGCCGTTCGTCCTGAGCTTGTCGAAGGGCCGCCTTTCTTCTTCTGCTGCCAGGAAGGGAAGGACTGCCCTTCGACAAGCTCGGGGCGCACGGATATTGGTTCCCTTACTCCGCCGCCCTCGCCTCCGCTTCGCCCACAAAGAACCGGTTCTCCGGGCGCGGCAGGCCGAGATGATCGCGCAATGTCGTGCCGGCGTAGTCCTTGCGGTAGATTCCCCGCCGCTGGAGTTCGGGCACCACCTTGTCGCAGAAATCGTCGAGCCCTCCCGGCAGATAGGGGAACATCACGTTGAACCCGTCACAGGCGCGCTCCGCCAGCCATTCCTCCATCTGATCCGCGATGGTCTGCGGCGTGCCGACGAAAGCAAGGCCGGAATAGCTGCCCGCCTTCTGCGCCAGTTCCCGGATAGTGATGCCGGGCTTCGCGCGGACATATTCCAGCATCTGTTCCTGCCCGCTGCGGCTGTGGTTGGTCACCGGGATCTCGGGCAGCGGCCCGTCGGGATCGTAGCCGGACACGTCGAAGCCCAGCATGATGTTCAGCGAACGGATGCCGCTGTCGTAATGGACCATGGAGTCGAGCAGTTCGTGCTTGGCGCGCGCTTCCTCCACCGTCTCACCCACGACGACGAACAGGCCCGGCAGGATCTTCAAATGATCCGGATCGCGGCCCACTCGACGCATGCGGTCCTTGATGTCGGTGTAGAAGGCCTGCCCGTCGGGAATGGTGGAAGCCAGACCGAAGATTAGCTCAGCCGTTTCCGCCGCCAGCTGTCGTCCCGGCTCCGAGGCGCCGGCCTGCACGATGACCGGCCAGCCCTGCACGGGCCGTGCGATGTTGAGGGGCCCTCGCACGTCGAATTCCGGCCCGTGATGATCGAGCACATGCATGCGTTCCGGATCGAAATAGACCCCAGCCTCCGCATCGCGGATGAAGGCATCGTCCGCAAAACTGTCCCACAGCCCGGTGACGACATCGAAATATTCGCGCGCGCGGACATAGCGTTGATCGTGGTCCGGCTGCGTTTGGTAGCTGAAATTGAGCGCGGCATCCGGATTGGACGTCGTCACGATATTCCACGCCGCCCGCCCGCCGCTGATATGGTCCAATGAGGCGAAGCGCCGGGCGACGTGGAACGGTTCCTCGAACGTGGTGGAAGCCGTGGCGATCAGGCCGATCCGCTCGGTCTTCATCGCCAGCGCGGACAGCAACGTCATCGGTTCGAAGGACGTGACCGTATGGCTGCGCTTCAGCGCTTCGGCCGGCATGTTCAGCACAGCGAGATGATCCGCCATGAAGAACGCATCGAACTTCGCCGCTTCCAGCTTCTGCGCGAAGCTGACGAGATGGCGGAGATTGAAATTCGCATCCCGATAGGCACCGGGATAGCGCCAGGCGCCGGTGTGGATGCTGGCCGGGCGCATGAAGGCGCCAAGGTGGAGTTGGCGGGGGTTGCTCATGCCCGCATCGTATGGGGCCGGGCGGGGTGTGGGAAGATAGGATAAGTGTGGGGCCGCGAAGTAGCGGACTACCTTGAATTCCGTTCGTCCTGAGCTTGTCGAAGGACCGTTCTTCCTTGCTTCTGTCGCTGAAGAGAAAGCTGTCCTTCGACAAGCTCAGGACGAACGGGTCCGGATGTTCAAGCTTTCCGCGCCCCGAACAGCGCGCTGCCTACCCGCACATGAGTCGCGCCCAGCAGGATCGCGGTCTCGAAATCGTCGCTCATGCCCATGCTGAGCCCGGCAAGCCCGTGCTCCCGCGCGAGCTTGGCGAGGAAAGCGAAGAAGGGCGCGGCCTCGATCCCCAGGGGCGGCACGCACATCAGCCCCCGCACCGGCAGGTCCGCCGCACGCGCTGAGGCCAGCAAGGCCGGCAGGTCGGCGATCACGCAGCCGCCTTTCTGTTCTTCCGCGCCGATATTGACCTGCACGAAGCAGGGCACGCGCCGGCCAGCCTTGTCCATCGCGCCGGCCAGCGCCGCCACCAGCGACGGGCGATCGAGCGAATGAATGCAGTCGAACAGGCGCACCGCGTCTTCCGCCTTGTTGGACTGGAGCTGGCCCACCAGATGCAGCTCCGCATCCGGCCATCCCGCGCGCAGGGCGGGCCATTTCTCGGCCGCTTCCTGCACTCGGCTCTCCCCGAACACGCGCTGGCCCTGCGCGAGCAGCGGAGTGATCGCTTCGGCCGGATGCGTCTTGCTGATCGCCACCAGCGTGATCTCGCTCGCCTTGCGCGATGCGACGGCGGCGGCCTGCGCGATCCGGGCGCGGATCCGGTCGAGAGGAGTGACTGCACTTTCCATGGCGCCGCGCTATAGCGCGATGATGGTCCGACGCCAGCCCGCGCTTCCTCTCCTCTGGCTGATCAGCGACGCGCGTAACGACGCGGCGCTGGAACGCGGGCTCATGCGCTTGCCGCGCGGCTCCGGCTTCGTCTATCGCCATTACCATCTGCCGCCGGACGAACGCCGGGCGCGGTTCCACGCGCTGGCGCGGATCGCGCGTGCGCGCGGACACTGGGTGATGCTGGCAGGCGATCCCCGCACCGCACGGCGCTGGGGCGCGGATGGCAGCTATGGCGGGCCGGCGCCAAGCCGGGATCTGGCGACAGTGCATTCGCTGCGCCAACTGGCGCGCGCGCATCATTCTGGCGCGAATGCGGTACTGCTTTCCCCCGTGTTCCCGACCCGTTCGCACCCCCGCGCGGCTCTGCTCGGGCCCCTGCGCTTCCGCCTGATCGCGCGCCATGCGCTTGTCCCCGTGATTGCGCTGGGCGGGATGGATGCGCGCAAGGCCACCCGGCTGCAATGGCCCCGTTGGGCCGCGATCGACGGTCTGACGCAGGATTCTTGACGGCGAGTCCCCCGCAGGCGCATTATATGCGCCAAGGGACAAGGGGTAATTCGATGGCATCACGCGCACTCGCGAAAGCTCCCGCCGCCGATTGGCGCGCGGCCTTTCGGCGCAGCTTGCGCCGCAGCCTGCAATTGGGCGGCGCGGCGGCGCTGTTCGTCGTCATGGGCTTCCTTGCTCTCGCGCTGCTGAGCTACCAGCAGACCGACCCCTCCACCTCCACCGCAGCCGGCGGCGCGGTGGCGAACTGGATGGGCCGGCCGGGCGCTTTCGTGTCCGAACGGGCGCTGTTCTTCTTCGGTCCGGTCTCCATCCTGCTGCTGCCGCTGCTCTACGCTTTCGCGCTCAAGCTGTGGCGCGACGCGGATGACGAGGATACGCCGCACGGCGCGCGCTGGTGGCGGCCGCTGGGTCTGCTGCTGCTTGCGATGGTGCTGGTCGCGAGCGTCCTGTCGCTCACCTTCTCCGCGCCGGGCGGCACGCTGCCCGCCTCCATGGGCGGCATTTCCGGCCTGCTGGGCGCGGGCGCGGTCCGCGCGGCCGCCGGCCACCTGCCCGAAGCGGCGCAAGGCTGGGCCATCGGCGGGGTAGCGCTGTTGTTCCTCGCAATCGGCGCGGTGCTGATCGGTCGGGTCTTCGCGCTCGACTGGGCGCAGCTCTTCTCCTTCTCCGCCGGCCTGCGCAGCCGCGCCGGCGGCATGGGCGACGACGGCGCGATCATCGCGCCCCGGCGCGAGGCGAAGGAAAAGGAAGACCGCCCCGCCGCTTTCATCGACACGAAGGAACGCCGCGCGCCCGAGATCACCGATCCCACCAAGCCGGCAAAGCCCGCGCAGCTTTCGGCCAAGTCCCGCCAGAAGGACTTGTTCGACCAATACGATCTGCCGTCGCTCGATCTCCTCGCCAATCCGCCGATCATGGACGCGCCGAAGATCGACAAGCTGGCGCTGGAACGGAACGCCCGCCTGCTGGAAAACGTGCTCGACGATTTCAACGTCAAGGGCGAGATCACCGCGGTGCGCGCCGGCCCGGTCGTCACCATGTACGAGCTGGAACCGGCGCCCGGCATCAAAGCCAGCCGCGTGATCGGTCTCGCCGAAGACATCGCCCGGAACATGAGCGCGATTTCCGCGCGCGTCTCCTCCATCCCCGGCAAGACGGTGATGGGCATCGAACTGCCCAATGCCGACCGGCAGACCGTCTCGCTCAAGGAGCTGATGGCCTGCGAGGCCTTCGCCAACGCCAAGGCGATGCTGCCGATCATTCTGGGCAAGGATATCGCGGGCGAACCGATCGTCGCCGATCTCGCCACCATGCCGCATCTGCTGGTGGCGGGCACCACCGGCTCGGGCAAGTCGGTCGGGCTGAACTGTATCCTGCTCTCGCTGCTCTATCGCCTGTCGCCGCGCGATTGCCGCCTGATCCTGATCGATCCCAAGGTGCTGGAGCTCAAGAGCTACGACGACATCCCGCATCTCCTCTCGCCCGTGGTGACGGAGCCGGCCAAGGCGATCCGCGCGCTGAAATGGGCGGTCGAGGAGATGGAGCGGCGCTATCGCCAGATGTCGAGCGTGGGCGCGCGCAATCTCGCGGGTTTCAACGAACGCGTGAAGGCGGCCGCCGCAAAAGGCAAGCCGCTGGGCCGCCGGGTGCAGATCGGCTTCGATCCCGAAAGCGGCGAGGAACTGTTCGAGGAAGAACAGCTCGATTACGAGACCCTGCCCCAGATCGTGCTGATCGTGGACGAGCTGGCCGACCTGATGGTGACGGTCGGCAAGGAAATCGAAGTGCTGATCCAGCGGCTGTCGCAAAAGAGCCGCGCCGCCGGCATTCATCTGATCATGGCCACGCAGCGCCCCTCGGTCGACGTCATCACCGGCGTGATCAAGGCGAACCTGCCCACCCGCATCAGCTTCAAGGTGACCAGCCGGATCGACAGCCGCACCATCCTGGGCGAACAGGGCGCGGAACAGCTGCTGGGCAAGGGCGACATGCTCTACAAGCCCAACACCGGCGCGCTGATCCGCGTCCACGGCCCCTTCGTGGGCGACGAGGAAGTGGAGGAAGTCGCCAATCACTGGCGCGCCCAGGGCGCGCCGGAATATGTCGATTCCGTCACCGAGGAGCCGGACGATGACGGCTTCCGCTTCGACGATGACGAGCTGACCGCGTCGGACAATCCGGAAGAGCGCAAATATCGCCAGGCCTGCCAGATCGTGATCGAGAACCAGAAGGCTTCGGGCAGCTGGCTGCAGCGCCAGATGACGGTGGGCTACAACACCGCCGCCAAGTGGATCGAACGGATGGAAAGCGAAGGGCTGGTCGGCCCCGCCAACCATGTCGGCAAGCGCGAGATCTATCGCGACAAGGACGGCAATCCGCTATGAGCCTGCACGCCGCGGCTGACGTCCCATGAAGCCGAAGATACTGACCACGCTGGCGGATTATGACGCGCGGCAGTTCGGCGGAGACATGGTGGCGGGGATCACCGTGGCGCTCATCGCCCTGCCGCTCAGCATCGCGATCGCCATCGCTTCGGGCGCGCCGCCCGCCACGGGCATCACGACCGCTATCGTCGGCGGCTTCCTGATCTCCCTCCTGGGGGGCAGCCGTGTGCAGATCGGCGGTCCGACCGGCGCGTTCATCGTGCTCGTCTACGATGTGATCGCGACTCATGGATATGACGGGCTGGTGGTGGCGACGCTGATGTGCGGGATCATCCTGGTCGTCGCGGGCTGGCTGGGGGCCGGCCGCCTGGTCGCCATGGTGCCGGAACCGGTGATAGACGGCTTCACCATCGGCATCGCGGTGGTGATCGGCACCAGCCAGCTCAAGGATTTCCTCGGTCTCGCGACCGGCCCCCTGCCCGCCGATTTCGTGGAGAAGCTGCCGGCCCTCTGGCGGGCGCGCGACAGTTTCGACCTTCTCGCCGCGGCCGCCGGCATCGCCACGATCGCGGTGATCCTGCTGATGCGGCGGTTCTTTCCACGCCTGCCGGGGCAGCTTGTCGCGGTCGCTGCGGCCTCCGCTGCGGTCGCGTGGCTCGCGCTGCCGGTACAGACGGTCGCCGGCGCCTATGGCGCGCTGCCCGGCGGCCTGCCCCCGCCGCATTTCCCCAACGCCGATGTGGCGATGGTGCTGGACCTGATGCCGTCGGCGCTCGCGATTGCCTTCCTGGCCGGGGTGGAATCGCTGCTGTCCGCGACCGTCGCCGATCGCCTGGTCAAGGGAAGCCACCGGCCCAGGGCGGAACTGGTCGCCCAGGGCATCGCCAATCTCGGCTCGGCCCTGTTCGGCGGACTCCCCGCGACGGGCGCGATCGCGCGGACCGCCGCGAATGTCCGGGCGGGTGGCCGCACCCCGGTGGCGGGGCTGGTCCACGCCCTTGCGATCTGGGGGTTCGTCGCCTTGGCCGCGCCGCTCGCGAGCGCGATGATTCTGCCCGCGCTGGCCGCGCTGCTGATCCTGACCGCGTGGTTCATGGCGGAGCCCGAGCGCTGGGGAGAGCGGCTGAAGCTACCTCGTGCGGAGCTTGGACTCCTGCTGCTCACCGCTGCCTTGACCGTGCTGGTCGATCTTACCGTCGCGATCGCGGTCGGGACGATCGCGGGCCTGGCGCTGCGGGCACGCCCCGAGCAATAGCCGGAACGGCTTGCCGCCGAGAGCGTTTGTTAGGCGGCAATTCGCCAATCGAGGAGGGTATCCTATGAAGAAATTCGTTCTGATCGCCGCTGCAGGCGCTCTTGCTTTCACTCTGTCGGCCTGTTCGGACCAGACCAAGGACAATGCCACCGCCACTGCGGACGCCGCCGCCGATGACGTGAAGGCCGCCGCCGACGATGCCGGCGCCGCCGTCCAGGATGCCGCTCAGGACGCGGCGGCCGCGACGAAGGAAGCCGCAGACAAGGCCGTCGCGGCGACGGACAAGCTTGGCGACAAGGCCAAGGAAGAAGCCGCCAAGATCGAAGCCGACGCGCAGGATGAAAGCGTCGACAAGGCGAAGGCGGACTAAGCCTTCCATTTCGTCATTCCCGCGAAAGCGGGAACCCAGAAGCCGCTGGGTCCCCGCTTTCGCGGGGATGACGGACCTTCACCCCTTCATATATTCCGTGAACGCATCCTTATATCCAGCATGCCAGCGCGACAGCGCGGGGCGGCCTTCGACGATGTCGTTCGCGTTCCACAGGATGCGTCTGGCGTCCATTTCCATCGTGGTCTCGTTGTCGAGGCACCAGAGATAGAAATCTCCCCGCGCGATGCCGTTCAGCATCGTGTCCACCACTTGGTCAGGCGTCCAGGCGCCGGCCGGCCTTTCGGGCAGATGCGCGGCCACCATGCCGGTATAGGTGAAGCCCGGCACCAGCAGATGCGCGCCGATCCGGCCGCCCGTCTGCTCCCGCAGCGTATGGGCCAGCCCTTCGGTCAGCGCTTTCACGGCCGACTTGCTGACATTGTAGGCCGTGTCGCCCGGGGGCTGGGTGATCCCCTGCTTGGAGCCGGTGTTGATCACCACGCCGGGCCGATTGCCGGATATCATCGCGGGCACGAAAGCCTGCACGCCATGGACCACGCCCATCAGGTTGATGCCTAGCACACGTTCCCACGCAGCAGGATCGCCCAGGCTGTCACCCGCCTTGCCCGATCCGACGCCAGCATTGTTCATCAGCAGCGAGACGGGGCCGAGGCGATCGGAAACGGTCTGGGCGAAAGCGACCACCGCCGCGCGATCGGACACGTCGATATCGAACACCAGCGCGTTCTCGCCCAGTTCCTTCCCGGCGATCTCCAGCCGCGCGGGATCGCGGTCGGCCACGGCAACCTTCATGCCCAGCCCCGCCAGCCTCCGCGCCGCGGCATAGCCGATCCCGTTCGCGCCGCCGGTGATCACGGCGACATTGCCTTCTGCTATGGCTGGATAGTCGGGCATGGTCGGTCCTTTCCTATTTTTGCGCGCCGAGCTGCCAGAGCACGAAGCCATATTCCTCGGCCGTTTCGCGCAAGCTTTCGAACCGGCCCGACTTGCCGCCATGGCCCGCGCCCATATTGGTCTTGAGCAGCAGCTCGTTCTTGTCGGTCTTCAGCTTGCGCAGCTTGGCGACCCATTTGGCGGGCTCCCAATAGGTCACGCGCGGATCGTTCAGCCCAGCCGTCACCAGCATCGGCGGATAGGCCTGGGCCTTCACATTGTCGTACGGGCTGTAGGAACGGATGAAGTCGAACGCAGCCTTGTCCTCGATCGGATTGCCCCACTCGGGCCATTCACCCGGCGTCAGCGGCAGCGAGGCGTCGAGCATGGTGTTCAGCACGTCGACGAAAGGCACGGCCGCCACCACCGCGCCGAACAGCTTCGGATCGGAATTGATCACCGCGCCCATCAGCTCGCCCCCGGCTGAGCCGCCCGCGATGCTGATCTTGCCTTCCCGGGTGTAACCACGCTCGATCAGGCCCTTGGCCACATCGACAAAATCGTTGAACGTGTTCAACCGCTGCTGGAGCTTGCCCGCCTTGTACCAGGCGCGGCCCAAATCGTCCCCGCCCCGGATATGGGCAATCGCGAAAGCAAAGCCGCGATCGACGAGCGACAGCCGCGTGGTGGAAAAGCCGGGCGGGATCGCGATGCCATAGGCGCCATAACCATAGAGATGCAGCGGCCCGCCGGGCTTGCGATCCTTCCGATACATGATGCTGACCGGAACCTTGGCACCGTCGCGCGCAGTCACTTCCAGCCGTTCGGTGGCATAGAGCGACGCGTCGTAGCCCGACGGGATCTCCTGCACTTTCAGCACTTCCAGCCGCTTGTCCGCGACATGATAGTCATAGGTCGTCGCCGGGCTGACCATGCTTTCGTAGGAGACGCGCAGCACGTCCATCGCCCATTCGGGATTGTCGCCCAGCCCGGCGGTGTAGCTCGCTTCGGGAAAAGCGATCGGCTCGATCCGCGCAGGCTGGTCGTAATAGCGGACTTCCACCCGATCGAGCCCCTCCAGCCGGCCATCGACCACGTAGAAATCGCGGAACAGGTCGAGCCCGGTGATGTAGAACGCGTCCGTCCCTGCGATCAGCGTGGTCCACTTGCCGGGATCGGCCAGAGGCGCGGTCGCGACGCGGAAATTCTCATGCGTGTCGTTGGTCAGGATGAAGAGCGTGCCGTCCCGCTCGTCCACGTCGTATTCCACGCCCTTCCGGCGTGCTTTCACCAGGACCGGCTCGGCCAGGGGATCGGCCACCGGCAGCAGCCGCACTTCGCTCGTCTCGTGATCGCCGGAGGAGATGATCAGCCATTTCTCGTTGGCCGAGAGGGACGAGCCGACGCGGTAGCCTTCGTCGTCCTCGTGATAAAGCTCGACATCCGTGTCGTTCGGCTTGCCCAGCCAGTGCAGCCGCGCATTGTCCGTGCGCCATTGCTCGTTCGCCAGGCTGTAGACCAGGGCCTTGTCACCCGCGACCCAGACGAGCGAGGACAGCGTGCCGGGGATCTCGTCGGCCAGCAGCTCGCCCGTCGCCAGAACCTTCACCCGCGCGGTGAAGCGTTCGGAGCCGTTATCGTCCACCGAATAGGCCAGCAGCTTGCCGTCATTGGAGACCGAGATCGCGCCGAGATTGAAATAGTCCTTGCCCTTGGCGAGTGCGACTTCGTCGAGCATCAGCTCGTCCGGGCCGCCGGCAACCGGCCTGCGCCACCATTTCTTGTATTCCGCGCCGTCCTCGTATTCGACCCAGTAGAGATAATCGCCGTCCTTCTGCGGCACGGATTTGTCCGCTTCCTTGATGCGACCGCGCATCTCCTTGAACAGGTCGTCCACCGCCTGCTTCTGGTCGCCCATGCGGTGTTCGAACCAGGCGTTCTCCGCCTTCAGATAATCGAGCACATCCTGGTCATCGACCTTGGGATAATCGGCATCGCGCAACCAGGCATAGGGATCGTCGACCCTTTCACCGTGATATTCGGCGGAATGCGGGCGCTGTTGAGCGATAGGCGGGGCAGTGGGGGTTTCGGTCATATTTTCCTTGGCTGAACAGGGAGAGGCGAAGGCGAAAAGCCCCAGCAGGAACAGGCTCATGCGGTTCAAACCCGGGCATCCTTCAAGATTATGGCTCTGACGATGATGGGTAGCGTATCGCGCGAGCCGTCCTATGTTGGACATAGCTATTACCCGAAGGAGCCATCGGCAATGCTGATGTCCACACACGAGGCGCGACTGGACGCGCTGCGCAAGGAACTGGCCCGTCAGGGCCTGGACGGATTCGTCATCCCCATTTCCGACGAGCATATGAGCGAATATGTCGGTGCCTATGCCCAGCGGCTGCAATGGCTGACGGGCTTCAACGGCTCGGCCGGCACCGCCGTGGTGCTGGGGACGAGCGCAGCGATCTTCGTCGACGGGCGCTACACGCTGCAGGTGCGCGACCAGGTGGACGGCGCGTTCTGGGACTATGAATCCGTGCCGCAGACCAGCCCCGCCAAATGGCTGGGCGAACATGCGCCGGAAGGCGCGCGGATCGCCTATGATCCCTGGCTCCATTCGAAAGGCTGGGCCGACGCCGTGGCCCGCGCGCTGGAAAAGAGAGGCGCCACGCTGGTCGCGGTCGAGAGCAATCCGGTCGATGCCGTGTGGGAGGATCGCCCGCTCCCCTCCCCCGCGCCTGCCCTGGTCCACGAGGATCGCCATACCGGCCAGCCGAGCGCGGAAAAGCGCGCCGCGGTGGCCGAATGGCTGAAGCGCGAAGGCTATCACGCGACCGTGATCACCGCGCTCGATTCGGTCGCCTGGCTGCTCAACATCCGTGGGTCCGACATCGACCGCACGCCGGTGACGCTGGCCAATGTCATCGCCTATGCCGACGGCACGGCGGACCTCTTCATCGGCGAAGGCAAAGTGACGCCTGATGTCGCCGCGCATCTCGGCAATGCGGTGCGGGTATTCGCGCCCGATGCCTTCCTGCCGGCGTTGCAAGCCCTTTCCGGAAAGACAATAGCGGTGGATGGGGAGCGCTCCGTCGCGGCGATCTTCGCAGCGCTGGAGGCGGGCGGCGCGAAAGTGGTCACGGAACGCGATCCGATCGTGCTCCCCAAGGCGATCAAGAACGAGGTGGAACGTGCCGGACATCGTTCCGCCCAGGCGCGCGACGGGGCGGCGGTGGCGCGCTTCCTCCACTGGCTGTCGGTCGAAGCGCCCAGAGGCGAAGTGGACGAGCTGGACGCGGCCGACCGCCTGCGCGCTTTCCGCGCGGAAAGCGGGGAATTGCGCGACTTGTCCTTCGACACGATTTCCGGCGCGGGGCCGAACGGGGCGATCGTGCACTATCGCGTGAGCGAGGACACCAACCGCACGCTCCAGCCCGGCAGCGTCTATCTGGTCGATTCGGGCGGGCAATATCCGGACGGCACGACCGACATCACCCGCACCGTCTGGATCGGGCCGGGCGATGCGCCGGCAGGTGTGAAGGACCGCTTCACCCGCGTGCTGAAAGGCCATATCGCGCTTGCCCGCGCGACCTTCCCCAAGGGCACGGCGGGCTATCAGCTCGATACGCTGGCGCGGCAGTTCCTGTGGGCGGCGGGCCTCGACTACGCGCATGGCACCGGCCACGGCGTGGGCAGCTTCCTTTCGGTCCATGAAGGGCCGCAGCGCATCAGCAAGGCGGCGGGCGGCCAGGCCGGCACCGAGCAGGAGCTGCGCGCCGGGATGATCGTCTCCAACGAGCCGGGCTACTACAAAACCGGCGAATACGGCATCCGCATCGAGAACCTCGTGCTGGTGGAAGATCGCCAGATCGACGGCGCGGAAGGCGAATGGCTCGGCTTCGAGACGCTGACCCTGGTGCCGATCGACCGCGCACTGGTGGATCTCGGCCTGATGGATGCGGGCGAACGCCGATGGTGGAACGCCTATCACGCCCGCGTGTTGGAGGTACTCGGGCCCCGACTGAAAGGTGCCGCGCTCGATTGGCTGAAAGGCGCCTGCAAGGAGCTTTGATGAGCGCTGCCCACGATCTGCACGACAGCTTCGTCCATCTCGGCAATGGCGCATCCGCCGTGCCGCAGCCGCCTTTCACCGGCATGGAATGGTATGACGGCTACATCCAGCGCCATGGCGGCGACGGGGCGAATGGCCGGCTCGTCAGCCTGTATCGCTTCGACAAGCCCTGGGACGCGTGGGAAATGCACCCGGCGGGCGACGAGCTGGTGGTCTGCACCGCAGGCCGGATCACGCTGATCCAGGAAATCGCCGGCCGGGGCGAAATACGCACGATCATCGGCGCGGGCGAATATGCGATCAATCCTGCGGGCGTGTGGCACACCGCTGATGTCGATGATCCGGCCGAAGCGCTGTTCATCACATCGGGCATCGGGACGGAACACCGCCCCCGATAGCTAGATCCGTCGTGTCGAGCCCTTCGACGCGAACGGAGGATGGCGGCCAGACTTTCCGCCGGATGAACCCCACGCCGATCCCGCGACAAATTGCGACATTTTTCCGGTTCCATGACAAAATCCAGCGACAAGCTGCCGGTAGAACGGCCCATATGAGCCGCGGTGCGGATTTGCGTCCCTCCCCTTCCTGCACGCACCGCGGCTCTCCGTTATCAGGAGCCTGAACCATGCGTAAATTGACTCTTTCTCTTTCCGCCGCCGCGCTTGCGATCACCGGCGTCGCCTATGCCGCCCCGGGTGCCGGTGGCCCCGGCGGTTTCGACCGCGATGCGCCGGTTACCCGTGCGCAGGCCGAAAGCCGCGCCAATGCGATGTTCGACCGCATCGACTTCAACAAGGACGGCAAGCTCGACCAGGCCGACCGCGAAGCCCGCAAGGAAGCGCGCTTCGACAAGATGGACACCGACAAGAACGGCGCGATCTCCAAGGCCGAATTCATGGCCAAGCGCGAACGCCCGGCCGGGCCTGACGGCGCCAAGGCCGGCAGGTCCGACGGCGAACATCGCGGCCATTGGGGCGGCAAGCGCGGTGGCGGGCGCCATCATGGCGGTGGCGGCTTCATGATGAAGAAGGCCGACGCCAATGGTGACGGTGCCGTTTCCAAGGCCGAATTCGTCGCCGCGCATCTCGCCCGGTTTGACGCGAGCGATGCGAACAAGGATGGTACGGTGACGAAGGAAGAGCGTCGCGCCGCCTTCGAAGCCAAGCGCGAGCAATGGAAGCAGCAGCGTGCCGCCAAGGCACAGCAGTAAGACGGAAGGGTTCCGATAAGTCATGAGCGAAGCGGAACCCACCCGCATCCTGCTGGTCGACGATGAAGCCAGCCTGCGCGAACCCCTGGCGGAGTATCTCTCCGGCCAGGGGTTCTCCGTGCTCCAGGCGGAAAGTGCGGCCGAAGCACGCAGCATCCTGCTGAACGAAAGCCCGGCCCTCGTCCTGCTCGACATCATGATGCCGGGCGAGGATGGCTTGTCGCTCTGCCGCCACCTGGCGGAAGCCAAAAGCATCCCCGTCATCCTGCTGACCGCACGCGGCGAAGCGACCGACCGGATCATCGGCCTCGAGATCGGGGCCGATGATTACGTGGTGAAGCCGTTCGAGCCGCGCGAGCTGGTCGCCCGCATCCGCAGCGTGCTGCGCCGCGCCAGCCGCCCTGCGCCCGCCACGGAAGAAGATGCGCTCTACGAATTCGAAGGCTGGACGCTCGATCCGCTGAAGCGCCGGCTGATCGATCCGGAAGGGGTTGCGGTCGCCATTTCCTCGGCCGAATTCCGCCTGCTGATCGCCTTTCTCGACCATCCGCGCCAGGTGCTGGACCGCGATCGCCTGCTCGACATGGTGCAGGGCCGCGAAGCCCATCTGTTCGACCGCGCGGTGGACAACCAGATCAGCCGGCTGCGCCGCAAGATGGAAGCCGACAGCCGCAATCCCAAGCTGATCCAGACCGTGTGGGGCGGCGGCTACCGCCTCGCCGCAGACGTGCGCCGCACCGCGCAGGCATCGGAGAAGTCATGAGGCCGACCCTTAGTCCTCCTTTCGTCATTCCCGCGAAAGCGGGAATCCATTGCCGACCGTCGCAGATGGATTCCCGCTTTCGCGGGAATGACGAAGGGTATTTTGAATTCCGGAATCTTTGCCCATGACCCTGCGCCTGTGGCCGCGCCGCCTGCTGGGGCAGATGCTGCTCTCGGTCGCGCTCGCGCTGTTCGTGGCGCAGGGGCTTTCGGGCTTCCTGCTCTATCGCGCGGGCGAACAGCGGCGCGAGGAAGCGCTGGTGAACGGCGCGGCCTTCCGTCTCGTCGCGGGGCCGGATGGCGACGACGATCGCAGGCACCGGCATCGCTGGCGCCGCGATCGCGGCAATGACGGGCCACAGATGCGCGTGCGCGGGCTGCGCCCCGAATGGACGAAGATCGATCCCATTCGCACCGGCGAAGTCCGCGATACCGAGAAGGAAGCGAAATTGCGCCGGATCCTGAGCGACCAGGGCGTATCGGTGACGGAGCTCCAAGTCGTGTCCCGCCCGCTCACGGCCGACCATTATGCGCTGGAGCAGATGAAGGAACGCCGACGCTTCCGCGAGGACCCGGAGTTCCGCAAGCGCGACATGCTGGTGGCCGCGCTGCGCCAGACTGCCGGCGGCGATTGGCGCGTGGCCCGCGTGATCGAACCCAACCCCGGCCCGCGCGCGCTGTCCACTTTGCTGTTTCAGACGCTGTTCCTCTATGTGGTGCTGGTGGGCGGACTTGCCCTGCTGCTGCGCCGGATCACGCGGCCGCTCGAAGCGCTGACCAGGCGCGTCGAGCATTTCGCCCGGACCCGCGAGGCGGCCGGTCAGCTCGACCCCCAGGGGCCCGAGGACGTTCGCCACCTGATCGAAGCGCATAATGCGATGGAAGACCGCATCACTGCCCTTCTGGACGAGAAGGACGTGATGCTGGGCGCGATCGGGCATGATCTGAAGACCCCGCTCGCAGCCCTGCGGGTGCGGATCGAGAATGTCTCGGACGATGCCCAGCGGCAGAAGATGGCCGGCACGATCGAAGAGATCACTCGCGTGCTCGACGATATCCTCTCGCTCGCCCGCGTCGGCCGGCCCAGCGATCCGATGGAGAAGACCGATCTCGCCACGCTCGTCGCTTCGGTGGTCGAGGAATTCGAGGACATGGGCGACGATGTGACGCTGGGCGAAACGCCGCGCATGGTCATGCCGCTCCGGGAAACCTGGCTGCGCCGCGCCTTGCGCAATCTCATCGGCAATGCGGTGCGCTATGGCGGCAATGCGCGGGTTTCGCTCGAGGCCGAAGGACAGATGGCGCTGATCCGGATCGAGGATGATGGACCCGGCATCCCGGCAGGCGAGATCGAAGCGATGATGGAACCGTTCCAGCGCGGGGACCCGTCGCGCAATCGCGCCACGGGGGGCACCGGCCTCGGCCTCACTCTCGCCCGCGCGATCGCGGAACAGCATGGCGGCTCGCTGAAACTGGCGAACCGGGCCGAAGGCGGACTGGTGGCGGAGCTGCGGCTGCCTTTGGGATAGAAGGCAGTACCAGAGCCGTTCGCCCTGAGCCTGTCGAAGGGCCGCTTTTCCTTTCCAGTTGCGGACGAAAAGAAGGGCGGTCCTTCGACAAGCTCAGGACGAACGGGATCAATTGATCCCGCTTAACGCTACCGCATCAATCCGCCGATCAGGTTGCGCGCGAACCGCCCCAGGCCCGGAATGCCGAAAGCCTTGCCGATCTCGGTCGCCACCGTGCCCCCGACCGCGCTGGCGGCGCTGGCCTTGGGATTGGCTCGGCTCTTCTTGCCCTGGAGCGTGCTTGCCAGGATCGACCCGGCGGAAGCCGCCGCCGCGCCTGCCGCCGCCTTGGCGACCTTGCCGCCCAGCCCATCCCAGATCGACGTGCTCTTGCGCTCCTGCCGGGCCACTTCGGCCGTGCCCTTCTCTGCCACTTCGGCAGCGGTGGCGGCAGCATCCACGATCTTCTGCGCGATCACTTCCTCCGCGCTTTCCCGGTCCACGGCGGTGTCGTACTTGCCCTGCCAGGGCGAGATCGACTGGATGATCGCGCGTTCCTTGGCATCCACCGGACCCAGCCGCGAGCGCGGGGGGATGATCAGCGTGCGCTGGACGATGGACGGCGCGCCATCTTCCATCAGCGTGGAGACCAGCGCTTCGCCGACTTTCAATTCGGTGATCGCCTGGGTGACGTCGAGATCGGGATTGGTGCGGAACGTCTCCGCCGCCGCCTTGATCGCCTTCTGGTCGCGCGGAGTGAACGCGCGCAGGGCGTGCTGCACCCGGTTGCCCAGCTGACCGGCCACTTCCTCCGGCACGTCGATGGGGTTCTGGGTCACGAAATAGACGCCCACGCCCTTGGAACGGATCAGGCGCACCACCTGCTCGATCTTCTCTTCCAGCGCCTTGGGCACATCGTCGAACAGCAGATGGGCTTCATCGAAGAAGAAGACGAGCTTCGGCTTCTCCGGATCGCCCACTTCGGGCAGCGCTTCGAACAGTTCCGCAAGCAGCCACAGCAGGAAGGTCGCATACAGCTTGGGACTGCGCATGAGCTTGTCGGCGGCCAGCACGTTCACATAGCCGCGCCCCTTCTCGTCGCATTTGATGAAGTCGTTGATTTCCAGTGCCGGCTCGCCGAAGAACTGGCCTGCTCCCTGGCTGTCGAGCGAGAGGAGCTGGCGCTGGATCGTGCCGACCGTCGCCTTGGTGACATTGCCGTATTTGGTGGTCAGCTCGCTCGCATGGTCTGCCGTGTAGGCCAACATGGATTGCAAGTCGCCGAGATCGAGCAGCAGCAGCCCCTGTTCGTCGGCGAAGCGGAACACGATGTCGAGCACGCCCGATTGCGTCTCGTTCAGATCCATCAGCCGGGCCAGCAGCTGCGGCCCCATCTCGCTGATCGTGGTGCGGATGGGATGGCCCTGTTCGCCATAGAGATCCCAGAAGATCACCGGATTGTCGGCGTAGCTGTAATCCTCGATGCCCAGCTCCTTGGCGCGGGCTTCCAGCTTATCCGCATTCTTGAAGGTCGGCGATCCGGGCATGGAGATACCGGAGAGGTCGCCTTTCACGTCTGCCAGGAACACCGGCACGCCTTTGGCGGAAAAGGCTTCCGCGATACCCTGCAGCGTCACCGTCTTGCCGGTGCCGGTCGCGCCCGCGATCAGCCCGTGGCGATTCGCCCGGCTGAGATGGAGCCATTGGGCCTCGCCATTCGCCTTGCCCAGAAGGATATCGCTCATAGGGGTCGTGCCTCCCGCCCGGTGGATGGGTGAAGATGTGCTTCCGGCGGAAGCATCGGTCAAGCGGTCCATTCCCAGCCTCCGTTCGTGTCGAGCGCAGTCGAGACACGAACGGATGTGTTTTAAATGAACGAGACACTCACTAAGGCACGCCGATGGCCGGCCACGAACCTTTCATATTGCTCGACGATGCGCGGACGACCGGCGCGCGCGACGCGCAGGCCTTCGAACATCCCCGCGCGGTCTTCGTCGCCCGCCGGCCGGAAGAAGTCGAAGCCGCCCTGCGCGCGGCCGATCATGCGCGGCGCGCCAGCGGGGCGACGCTGGCAGGCTATATCGCCTATGAGGCGGGCCTCGCGCTGGAGCCGCGCCTTGTCCCGCTGGCCGATGCGCGCTCAGGCGCGAACGGGCCGCTCGTCTGGCTCGGCCTGTTCGATCACGCGGAGACGATCCCTTCCGCACAGGTCCCCACCTGGCTGGCTGCGCGCGGGGCGCCGGGGGACGTGTCGATCGGCCCGCTGGAACCGCAGATCTCCCTGGGTGACTATGACCGTGCTTTCGCGCGCCTGCAGGATGCGATCCGCGCAGGCGACATCTACCAGGCCAATCTCACATTCCCGCTCGCCGGCCCCTATCGCGGCGATCCGCTGGCGCTCTACGCCGCGATTCGGCCCGCAGCGGCGGCCGGCTATGGCGGCGTGCTGCATGACGGATCGCACTGGCTCCTGAGCTTTTCGCCCGAACTCTTCTTCACGCTGCATGAGGGTGCGGCGCGGGTGAAGCCGATGAAAGGCACGCGGCCGCGCGGGAGGGACGGAGCGGAAGACCGCGCGCTGCGCGAGGAACTGGCCGCTTCGCCCAAGGACCGCGCGGAAAACCTCATGATCGTGGATCTGATGCGCAACGATCTCGGCCGGGTGGCGCAAGCCGGCAGCGTCGGCGTGGAAGCGCCTTTCGCGATCGAGAGCTTCCCCACCGTCCACCAGATGGTCTCCACCATCCGCGCGAAGCTGCGGCCCGAATGCGGGGCGATGGACCTGATCCGGGCGATCTTCCCCTGCGGCTCGATCACCGGCACGCCCAAGATCCGCGCGATGGAGTTGATCGATCAGGTCGAACGCCTTGCGAGAGGCCCCTATTGCGGCGCGATGGGCCGTATCGACGGGGCTGGCGACGCTGCCTTCAATGTGGCAATCCGCACGCTTCGCCTGACGCCCGGGGAAGGGCGCGGCGGACGCGCCGTGCTCGGGGTCGGCTCTGCGATCGTCGCGGATTCGCGGATGATCGCGGAATGGCGCGAATGTGTGTTGAAAGGGGGTTTCGTGCGTGAGTCCGCAGCCGGTTTCGATCTGATCGAAACCATGGCTTTCGATCCGGAAAAGGGCATTGCGCTCCTCGAACTCCATCTCGAACGGATGAAGGCGAGTGCGGCCGAACTGGGCTTCGCCTTCGATCGCCATGCCGCGCGCAACCAGATCCAGGCGCTGTGCTTCGAGATCACCGAACGCTCGCGCATCCGCCTGCTGCTCGGCCGCAGCGGAGCGATCGCGCTGGAAGTCTCGCCCGCACCCGCCCTGCTCGAAGACGGCGCGGCATGCGTGATCCTGCCCCTGCCGGTGGAAGATGGCGATTGGCGCCTGCGCCATAAGACGAGCGATCGCGGTTTCTACGAAGCCGCGCTGGCCGTTGCTCATGGTGCGGGCGCCCAGGAAGCGCTGCTGCTGCGCGATGACGGTCTGCTGACCGAAGGAAGCTTCTCTTCGATCTTCGTCGAACGGGACGGCAAGCTCCTCACGCCGCCCGCGCGGCTCGGCCTGCTGCCGGGCGTGCTGCGCCGCTCGCTGATCGAGGATGGTCGCGCCGAGGAAGCGGAATTGCGGATCGAGGATCTGGAAGGCGGCTTCCTGCTCGGGAATGCGCTGCGCGGATTGATGAAGGCGAGGCTGGCCCGATGAATACGCTGAGCGCTGCCCTGCAACGCATCGCGCCGTCGCGCACCACCGCCATGACCGACCGGGCGGCGGAACTGCGCGCGCAGGGCAAGGACATCATCTCGCTTTCGGTGGGCGAACCGGATTTCGCCACCCCGTCCCATGTGGCGGACGCCGCCAAGCAGGCGATCGACGCGGGCGACACGAAATATACCGCCGTGGGCGGCACCACGCGGCTGAAGCAGGCGGCCGCGCTCCACTTCCGGCGCGATCTGGGAATAGAGGTCCCGCCCGGCCAGGTGACGGTCAGCGCCGGCGGCAAACAGGCGATCTTCCACGCGCTGCTCGCCACGCTCAGCGCGGGCGACGAAGTGATCGTACCCGCGCCGTGGTGGGTCAGCTATCCCGAGATCGTGCGCTTCGCCGGCGGGCAGGTGGTGCCGATCATCACCAGCCCGGCCAACGGCTTCCGCTTCACCGCCGCCCAGCTGGAAGCCGCGATCAGCCCCCGCACCAACTGGCTGCTCCTGAACAGCCCCGGCAATCCGACGGGCGCGGTCTATCCGGCCGACATGCTGCAGGCGCTGGCCGAGGTACTGCGCCGCCATCCGCAAGTGCTGGTGATGAGCGACGACATCTACGCGCCCTTGAATTACGGCAGCGGCATCCACGCGACGCTCGCCGCGCTCGCGCCCGATCTCGCCGATCGCATCCTCACCGTTTCCGGCGTGTCGAAAAGCCACGCAATGACCGGCTTCCGCATCGGCGTCGCCGCCGGACCGCAATGGCTCATCAGGGCGATGGAGCGGCTGCAGTCGCATTCATCCGGCAATCCCTGCTCGATCAGCCAGGCGGCCGCCGTTGCCGCATTCGAAGGGCCGCAGGGCTTCCTGCTCGAATGGCGCGAGATCTTCCGCACGCGGCGCGACCTGGTGGTGGAGGCGGTCAACGCGATCTCCGGCCTCTCCTGTCCGGTGCCCGAGGGCGCGTTCTACTGCTTCGTCGACGCGACCCCGCTGATGACGCGCTTCGGCGATGACGAGACGCTGGCGCTGCATCTGCTCGATCACGGCGTGGCGATCGTCGCCGCCTCGGCCTTCGGCGGGAAGGACGGCTTCCGCATCAGCTTCGCTGCGAGCGAGGAGACTTTGCGCGAAGCGATGCGGCGGATTGAGAAGGCTCTGACATAATTTCCGTTCGCCCTGAGCTTGTCGAAGGGCAGCTTTTCTCTTTCATGTTGCTAGAAGGGAAGAACGGTCCTTCGACAAGCTCAGGACGAACGGATTTATTGTGGCTGACATTTCCATCCTCTTCGAAGACGGCGAAGCGCTGGTGATCGACAAGCCGGGCGGCCTGCCGATGGATCGCCCGCGCGCCGGTGGGCCGTGCCTGGAGGATCGCCTGCCCGAACTGGCGCTTGGCTTCCAGCGCCTGCCTTCGCCCGTCCATCGCCTGGACCATGACACCTCTGGCTGCCTGCTGCTCGCCCGCAATCCCAAGGCGCTGAAGCGCTTTTCCGCCGCGTTCGAAGCGCGCGAGGTGCAGAAACGCTATCTCGGTATCCTCGCCGGCACGGTCGAGCAGGACGAAGGCGTTATCGAATTGTCGCTGTCCAAGATCAGCAGCGCGCAGGATGGCTGGCGCATGATCCCCGCGCGCAAAGGCAAGCTCGCGCTCACCCACTGGCGCAGGCTCTCGGAACAGGACGGCCTCGCCCTGGTCGAATTCCGCCCGGAAACCGGCCGCACCCACCAGATCCGCGTCCATGCGGCGTCGGGCATCGGCGTGCCGCTGCTGGGCGATCCGGTCTATGGCAGGCCGGACGCGCGCGTGACGCGCTGCATGCTCCACGCCGCCGGGCTTACCGTGCCGCGCGGCGCCAAACCGCCGATCGAAGCGCAGGCCCCGCTCCCGGCGGATTTCGCCGCCCTCGGCTTCTCCGATGCATGAGGCGGCCGCGCGGGCGATGGAACTGGCGGAAGAACGGTTCATCACCGCCACCGGGCCTGGCGGGCAGAACGTCAACAAGGTGGCCACCGCCGTGCAATTGCGCGTGGACGTCTTCGCGCTGCGCCTGTCCCCGCCCGTGTTCCACCGGCTGAAGGACTTGGCCGGCAGCCGGATGAACGCCAAAGGCGAGATCGTGATCACCGCGCGCAGCTTCCGCACGCAGGAAGCCAACCGCGTGGATGCCCGCCAGCGGTTGGCCGAGATGATCGAGCAGGCGCATGTGGCGCCGGCCGAACGCAAGAAGTCCCGCCTCAACCGGATCAACAAGACCGCGCGGCTCGAAGCCAAGAAGAAGCGCGGCACGATCAAGTCCGGCCGGGGCAAGGTGGATTGGTAATAGGAATTTTCCCCGGTACGAGGGGGCATAGCGGCCGGCACCAAGCCTGCCTCCGTTCGTCCTGAGCTTGTCGAAGGGCTGCTCTTCCCTTTTTGACGGTCAAAAAGAGGAGAAGGACGGTCCTTCGACAAGCTCAGGACGAACGGAGGTAGGCCGAAGCGGTACTTCCGGCGCGCCACCTCCCGGTCCCGGGAAGGATGCTACAGTCGCTTGACTTTTCCCCTGCCCTGCCGCAATGGCCGCGGCCTGTAGAGGCGGCGCCCAGCGCCGCTTTCGTGTTTTCAGCATTGCGAAGTTTAGGAATCCGCCATGGCGAAGCCCGCAACAGTCAAGATCAAGCTGGTCTCCACCGCGGACACCGGCTTCTTCTACGTCACCAAGAAGAATCCGCGCAACATCACGGAAAAGATGTCCTTCCGCAAATATGATCCCGTCGCGCGCAAGCACGTCGAGTTCAAGGAAGCGAAGATCAAGTAAGGACGGAACTCGCGGGGTTCACCACGAGTTCAAGCCGTGATGCTACTGAGAGGAGCATGAACGGCTTTATGATTTTTCGAATTCGCTCGTCGACTTTGGCGATTCGCGCCGCCTTGGCGGCGCTTTTCCTGTGCGCCGCGTCTGCCGCGCTGGTCACTCCCGCAGCACCGCTTCACGCGCAGGCGAACAATCTCGATCGCGCGGTTTCCGCCCTGCGCGGTATTTCCACGATGCGCGCCAATTTCGTCCAGACGGACCGCAACGGGCAAAGCGTCTCGGGCGTGCTTACGCTCAAGCAGCCGGGGAAGATCCGTTTCGCTTATGAGGAAAGCGTGCCGATGCTGATCGTCTCGGACGGCCGCACGCTGACCATGGTCGATTATGAAGTGCGTCAGGTGCAGCGCTGGCCGATCAGGAATTCGCCGCTCGGCGCCCTGCTGAACCCCACCGGCGACATCTCGCGTTTCGGCAAGCTGCTGCCTACCGGTACTGACGACGTGATCAGCATCGAGGTGCGCGATCCCAAGAAGCCGGAATATGGTGTGATCACGATGATCTTCGTCGCCAAGCCGGGTGCTCCGGGCGGGCTCGAACTGGCGAGCTGGGTGGCGCTCGATTCGCAGAACAAGCGCACCACGATCCGCCTTTCGAATCATCAATATGGAATCGCGGTGGCGGCTAGCGCCTTTACCTTCAAAGACCCTCGCGTCACGGGTCGTCGCTGAAGGGCCACGGTCCACCCTCACGGTGTGGGGTGGCTGCGATAAGCCGCCAGCGATCGTTCATCGACTAGAAAGCAGAAGACCGGTAGAACTACTGGAACAAAGCGGCTGGAGGCGGGTTTCCCCCCTGTTGCCTGGCCTCTCCCATAGGCTGCTTTGCCAAGCGTGACGAACGCTCGAACGAACCCTCGTCCCACTGCCCCCGGGACGGGGGTTTTTGTTTGGGCTCAAAGCGGACACGACATCGATTCCTTTCGCGGGAATGACGAAGCTGGGTGCGAATGGAGAGGGCAGAAACCATTTTCCTACTCGCGCGAAATCTGGCTTATCCTTCGGGATGAAGCCGACACCTCACCAACCCGAATGCCGCCCGGCCCGGATGAGGGTGACACAACCCCCAGCGAAAGGTCACACCATGGCGCGCGGCGATATGCACCGGGGCAGCGCAGATTTCCTCGGCAGACGTCCGTTCTCGGCAGGGAAGCTACAGCGGTGGTTTCGGACCGTTTTGTGTAAACCAGATTTCGTCATCCCAGCGAAAGCTGGGATCTCCATCGATATCGCTCATGCCGAGAGAGATCCCAGCTTTCGCTGGGATGACGGCATGAGGGGAGGCGCGACGATCGGTGCATCGCCGCTTCAAAATCCCTCTCACACCCTCTAGAGCCCCACGCATGGTCAAGATCGTCACCTGGAACATCAATTCGGTTCGCTTGCGCATGCCGATCGTGGAGCAGCTGTTGCGCGACGAAGCGCCCGACGTGCTCTGCCTGCAGGAGATCAAGACGATCCCCGAACTGTTCCCCTGGGACGCGTTCCGCGAGCTGGGCTACGAACATCTCACCGTGCACGGCCAGAAGGGCTATCACGGCGTCGCCACGATCAGCCGCATCCCCACGCGCGAATTCAGCCGGCATGACTGGCAGGACAATGGCGAAGCGCGCCATGTCGGCGTGGAACTGCTGGGTCCGCAGGGGCAGGGCGTGGTGTTGGAGAACGTCTACGTGCCGGCCGGGGGCGACATCCCGGATCGCGAACTGAACGTGAAGTTCGGCCAGAAGCTCGACTTCCTCGAACGGATGACGCGCTGGGCCGACAAGGTCGATCGCCCCACCCTCATCATGGGCGACTTCAACATCGCGCCGCTGGAATCCGACGTGTGGAGCCACAAGCAGCTCTTGAAAGTCGTCAGCCATACGCCGATCGAGGTGGAGACGCTGCAGCGCTTCAAGGACGCGCATGGCTGGGTCGATCTGGGCCGCGAATATATCAAGGCGCCGGAACGCTATTACAGCTGGTGGAGCTACCGCGCGAAGGACTGGCAGGCGGGCGATCGCGGCCGCCGGCTGGATCATATGTGGGCTTCGTCCGATCTCGCCGCGCAGGCCCGCAGCCACCGCGTGATCGAAGCCGCGCGCGGCTGGAACCAGCCGTCCGACCATGTGCCGCTGGTGACGGAGCTCGATCTTTGACGAGCCCCGCCCGCCGTGCCGCGCAGGCGATCGACGCGCTGCGCCATGGCTGGCCGCTCGCGCTGGAAGGCGGGCCGGTGCTGCTGCCCGTGGAAACCGCGATCGCGCAGGGTTCGCGCGCGGACAAGATGCTGATCTCCGCCGCGCGCGCGGCCACGTTGAAGCTCGCCAACCAGCGCGAGGCCGCCGAACCCCACATGCCGGTGCTGATCCACGGGGCGGAAGCCTTCGACCTCGCCGCCGCCCGCCCGATCGCGGACCCGGCGATGGATTTGAACTCGCCTTTCAAGGGACCTTTCCGGGCGGAGATCCTGCCCTGGGCGGATGCCGCCGAAGCCGCGATGGAAGCCGCGCGGCTGGCAGGCGTGCTGCCGGCTTTCCTGGTCGATGCCAGCGATGCGGGCGAAGCGCAGCCGCTGGCACCCGCCGATCTTGCCGCGTTCAAGGATGCGAACCGGCTGGCTATCGCCACCCGCGCGAGGCTGCCGGTAGCGGCAGCGGAAGAGGCGGAAATTATCGCCTTCCGCAGTGCGGACGATCTGCGCGAACATGTGGCGCTGGTGATCGGGCGGCAGATGGCGGACCGGGCGCCGCTCGTCCGGCTGCATTCCGAATGCCTGACGGGCGACATCCTGGGCAGCCTGAAATGCGATTGCGGCCCCCAGCTCGACGCGGCGCTCGACGCGATGGCTCAAGAAGCCAATGCGAGGGGATGGGGGTTGCTGCTCTATCTCAGGCAGGAAGGACGCGGGATCGGTCTGATCAACAAGCTGCGCGCCTATCGCCTGCAGGACCAGGGCTTCGACACGGTGGACGCCAATCGCCGCCTGGGCCTGCCGGACGAGGCGCGGGACTTCCCGATCGCCGCCCGGATGCTGGAACTGCTGGGCGTGCGCGCGATCCGGCTGATGACCAACAATCCCGCGAAGGTCGCCGCCCTGGAAGCGGAAGGGATCTTAGTGGCGGAACGCGTGCCGCACCAACTGCCCGAAAACCCGCACAATGCCCGCTATCTCGCAACCAAGCGCGACCGGGCGGGACATTTGTTGAGATGATTCCGACCGCTCATGGTGAGGAGAGGCTGAGCTTGCCGAAGCATCGGCTCGAACCATAATCGTTGCCGGTCCTTCGAGACGCCACTTCGACAGGCTCAGTGGCTCCTCAGGATGAGCGGAATCTGAATTCAGCGCTTGTCGTCGCGCTTGAGACCCTGTGCCAGAGTGTTCGGTCCGATGGCGAGCTGATCGTTCGTCCAGTTGGCGACGAACGTGCTGCTCCATTCGACGCCGGGCGCAAAGCCGGCATTGTTCCCGGAGATCCGCAGGCCCGTGGCCGAATGCTCCTGCCCTTCGGGGGCCACGGTGATGAAGGCGGAATGGTTGTCCTTGTCCGCCCCCTGGACGAACCAGTTATTGGTGATCTGTCCGGTGGACCCGTTGGAGAGGTCGATCATGTAATTGGTCGCCTTGCCCTTGGTGTCGTCGAAGCTGCACGAAGCGATCTCGACGCGGGCGGTGCGGGTCTTGAGGTAGTGCCCGCCGCGCCCGGCTTCGAAGCGCGACCGCGTGACGCGCAGCGTGCCGTAATCGCCGATATAGAGGCCGTGCGCGCAGCCGCCCGGCCCTTCGCACGTGCCCAGGCGCGTGAAGGTGGACTTGTCGATGATGATCCGGCCCTGCGGATTGCTGCCGGACAGGATGCCCTGTTCGCTGTCGCGGAACCAGCTCTGCGCCACGGTCAGGTCGCCCTTCTCCAGACGGATGCCCGCACCGTTGAAATCGGGCACGCGGATGTTCTGGAAGATCAATCCCACCACCTGCGCGCTGCGCCCGCGCAGCACCAGCGAGGCCTTGCCTTCGCAGGTCACGCCGTCGAGAATGACAGTCCCCGGCGTCGCCGCGGCATAGGTGATCTCGCCCGCTTCCTGCACCGCGCATTGGGCATAGCGGCCCGGCGCGATCGCGATGGTGGCCTTGCGGCCGCCGACATCGTTCACCGCATCCTGCAACCGGCTGTAGCCGCGCCCGGTCTCCACCACGGTGAAGGGCGCATCGCCCTGCGCGGCGAACACGGCGCCGGCCGGGATCGCCCCAAAGGCCGCAACGGCCAGGACGACGGGAAGCGCGATGCGGCGCCGGGCGAAGGGGAAGCGGACAGGCTGGGTCATGGTGGCCAGTCTAGCCGACCCAGGTTAACGAGCAGCAAAGCTGGGCGGCGCGGCCCATCCCGATACGGTTGGGACCGATCAGACGAAGCGCCGGATCACCGCCAGGAACGCGTCGCCATAGGCTTCGAGCTTGCGCGCGCCGATGCCGGGGATCGCGCCGAGCGCGGAGTGAGTCGCGGGCTTCTGCAGCGCCATGTCGCGCAATGTCGCGTCGTGGAAAATGACATAGGGCGGCACCTGCGCTTCGCTTGCCAGTTCGCGGCGCAGATCGCGCAACGCTTCGAACAGCGGATCGCCCACCGGGTTGGACGCGCCGTTCGCCCGCTTACGCCCGCGGCGCTCGCGTTCCGGCGGAATCGCGATCTCGACCGTGCTTTCGCCCTTGAGGATGGCGCGCGCATCGCCCGCCAGCGCCAGCCCGCCATGCTCGGTCGATGTCAGGCAGCCCCGCGCCTGCAAGGCGCGCACGAGCGGCTTCAGGAGCGGAGCCTCCGCCGCATCGACGATGCCGAACACGCTCAGCCGGTCATGACCGCGCTGCGCCACCTTTTCGTCCGCCTCGCCCCTCAGCACCTTGGCGAGATGGCCGAGGCCGAAGCTCTGCCCGGTGCGATAGACCGCGCTCAGCAGCTTGCGCGCGGTCTCGGTCGCATCGGTGACACGTGGCGGGTTCAGGCAATTGTCGCAATTGCCGCAACGGTCCGCCGGCCGTTCGCCGAAATGACGCAACAGCAGCGCGCGTCTGCAATGCGGCGTCTCGACCAGTGCGGCCAGCGAATCGAGCCGGGCGCGTTCGCCCTGCTGGCGGGCAGGCTCGATCTCCGACAGGCGCATCCGCGCACGGGCGAAATCCTCCGCGCCCCACAGCATCAGCGCGACCGCCGGATCGCCGTCGCGACCGGCACGGCCCGTCTCCTGGTAATAGCTTTCGATCGACCGCGGCACGCCGGCATGGGCGACGAAGCGCACATCGGGCTTGTCGATCCCCATGCCGAAAGCGATCGTGGCCACCATCACCATGTCCTCGCTCGCGACGAAAGCCGCCTGATTCGCCACACGCCGCTCGGGCTCCAGCCCGGCATGATAAGGCAGGACGGACCGGCCGGACGCCGCCAGGTCGCTCGCCAGCCGCTCCACCTGGCTGCGGGTCTGCGCATAGACGATGCCGGGGCCGGGCTGCTCCTCCATCAGTGCGCGCAGCTGGCGCAGCGTGCCGTCGCGCGGGCGGATGGCGTAGCGGATATTCGGCCGGTCGAAGCCCGCCAGGACGAGACCATCATCCGGAATGCCGAGCTGCGCCATCACATCGGCACGGGTATGCGCATCCGCCGTCGCGGTGAGCGCGAGGCGCGGGATATCGGGGAAAGCGTCCATCAGGGGGCGCAGGCCGCGATAGTCGGGACGGAAATCATGCCCCCATTCGGAAACGCAATGCGCCTCGTCGATCGCGAAGAGGCAGATGCGCGCCTGCCCCAAAAGCTCCCGGAAATGCGGCTGGCTGGCGCGCTCCGGCGCGACATAGAGCAGGTCCAGCGCACCATCGCGGAACGCGGCGACCGTCTGCGCCCGATCCGTGTCCGCGCTGGTCAGCGTCGCGGCGTGAATACCGTTGGCCCGCGCGGAACGCAGCTGATCGTGCATCAGCGCGATCAGCGGCGAGATGACGACGCAGGTGCCGGAAAGCAGGGTCGCGGGCAATTGGTAGGTCAGCGACTTGCCCGCGCCCGTGGGCATTACCGCCAGCGTGGAACGCCCGGCGAGAACGCGGTCGACGACGGTCTGCTGCACGCCGCGGAATTCGAGGAATCCGAAGATCGTCCGCAAGGCGTCATGCGGATCGGCGAGGCTGGTCGACACGAGAGGATCAGTCACGGGAAGGATGCGGGACGAGCATCCCCCATCCTTGGCAAAGGATCATTGCAGAGGGAACCGGAATAAGCCCGGCCGCTGCATATCTGCGCGAGCGCGGGGAATTCAGATCTCGGATTCGTCCACCAGCGGCCGGCTTTCGCGCGTGCCGCGATAGCGCAGCTCCGGCTTCAGCGGGTCCGCGCCGATGATCACATGTTCTTCGTGGACTTCCAGCAGCGTGCCGACGAAGGGCCAGTCCGCGAGGCTGCCGGTGACGCGATAGCTTACCGTGTCACCGACCTTGAACGTCGCGGGGTCGAAGTTGAATTCGAAGGGACATTCCCCCTCACCCATGCCCAGCATGGCCGCTCTCCTCTTCCTTTCGCGTCAGGCTTCCGGCGCAACGGTCACGGTGAGCCCTTCGATCTCGTCGGTAACCTGTATCTGGCAGGACAGGCGCGAGGCATCGGTGCGGAAAGCCGCCAGAGACAGCATTTCTTCCTCGTCGTCACCGATCGGCGGCAGGCGATCCACCCAATCTTCCGCGACATGGACATGGCAGGTGCCGCAAGACGCGCAGCCGCCGCACAGGGCCAGCACTTCCGTGACCCCGCCTGCCTTGAGCGCTTCCATCAGCGATATGCCGTTATTGGCGGAAACCGCGATATGCTCGCCATCGCGCGTGATTGCAGTGATATTAGCCACTAGTAAGCCTCTCCAACTGGCTGGTGTTCAAATTTCGCTCAGCCGTCCCACTGCAACCATAGTTCGTGAACCTGGTTCAGCGGCAACGCCTGCAATCTCGGCGAATGGTCAGGATGCAGGCGAAAATCGGGAATGCGCCTGATCCATTCCTCGAGAAAGATCAGGATCTCCTTTCGCGCCAGAAGCGCACCAGCGCAAGTGTGCGGGCCCGATCCGAACGTGACGTGCTTCTGCTTCTCGCGGTCGAAATCCACCTCATCGGGGTTCTTCACCCGGTCGTGATCCATGTTGAAGATCGAGGTCGGGATCAGCACCATGTCGCCGCGCTTCATCTGCACACCGCGATATTCGTAGTCTTCCAGCAGCACCCGGCCGAGATTGGCGATGGC
This sequence comes from uncultured Erythrobacteraceae bacterium, assembly GCA_946482075.1. The sequence continues at coordinate 2,781 of CAMLQG010000025.1, read as the reverse complement.
GAAACGGCGCAGCAGTTCCTGCACCACCTCGTGCATGGCCGTCGTATCATCCAGTTTCTCGCGGATCTGCGCCACCTGATCAGGGCGCTGAGCGAGATGGAAAGTGATGAAGGACAGGAAGCCCGCCACCGTATCCAGCCCGGCGAACAGTAGCAGCAGGATCACGCCATGCATTTCCGTGCGCGAATAGGGCCGGCCTTCGAAGGTGGCATTGAGGACCATCGTCGTCGCATCGTCGGTCGGGTTCTTCTGTCGCTCGTCCAACTGGCCATCGATATATTGGACCAGCTCGCCCTGGGCGGCCATCTTGTCGGCAATGTCAGGGCTGACGACGAAGCGTTCCACCAGTTCGCGCAGATACATGCGATCCTTGGCCGGCAGGCCCATCATCTGCATGAAGATGCCGAGCGGGAACTTGAAGGCGAAATCCTGGATGAACTCGCACTGGCCGGAAGGGCGGAATTCCTCGATCAGCTCGGCGCACAGGTCGCGCACGCCGGGCCCCATCGCTTCCACCGCGTCGGAAGTGAACAGCGGCATGATCATCTTGCGATAGGTCGCATGGTTCGGCGGATCGACTTCGATCGGGATCAGCGGCGGCTTGTCCTCGATCTTGGGGATCGCGACATGGATGCTGGAGAAGTGCTTCGCATCGCGCAGCACTTCGAACACGCTTTCGGCCGTGGTGGTGATCCAGTGGCCGCCATTGCGCGGCGAATAAGAGAGATGGCCCTTCGTCTTCAGGTCACGCCACGGCCCTTGCGCATCCTCGCGCCCACCGGGGATGTCGTACATGTCCACGTCGATCACCAGGTCTTGCGGGACATGCGACGGCACATCGTGCGCCCTCGTCTGTATATCCATCTCTCCACTCCTACGTTCCGGTTTTCATCCAGTCGGTAGCGTTACTGCGCCAATCGGTTTCTTTCGTCCAATTGGTAGATTTTCTCCGTTTGATAAGGCAAGCTTATTAAATATCAGGCGTGAACCTTCTGCAGGCCGATCGCATCGGCGATGCGCCGCAGCAGCTCGACATGCGCCGCACCGCCGCCGCCCTTCGCACCATAGCGCATCGTATCGATGCAGACGCTGTCCGCCCCTTCCTTCTCCCAGATCTCCACGTCGCGCACGATATCGTCCAGCGGCCGGGGCGTGGGCGCGTCATAGGGGCAGCAGAAGATCAGGTTCTCGAACTTGACCGCCTTCGGATCACGGCCGTTCTTCACGATCTCTTCCCGGAAGCTGCCGATCGTCTCGGCCGCCTGCGCCGAATCGATCAGCGGGAACCAGCCGTCGCCGATCCGCGCCGCGCGCTTCATCGCAGCCTTGGAGAAGCCGCCCACCCAGACCGGGATCGGCTGCTGGACGGGCAGCGGATAGATGCCCGCCTCCACGATGTTCCAGGATTCGCCCTGGTCGGAGAAGGATCGCTCGGTCCACAGCCGGCGCAGCAGGCGGACCTGATCGTCCATCTTCGGCCCGCGATCCTCGAAGGACACGCCGAGCGCATCATATTCCACCGTATTCCAGCCCAGCCCCACGGCGATACGCAGCCGGCCGTTGGAGACGACATCGAGCGTGGCGGCCTGTTTGCCGAACAGCACCACCTGGCGCTGCGGCAGGATGATGATCCCGGTGGAAAGGCCGATCGTGCTAGTGACGCCGGCAAGATAGGAGAACAGCGTCATTGGTTCCTGGAACATGGAATCCAGGTGATAAGGCATGTACCAGTCCGGCCGGTTGGTGAGATCCGCGCCCAGCACGTGATCGTAAGCGACCAGATGGCTGAAGCCGAGATCCTCGGCCGCCTGCGCGAAGTCTCGAAACGCGCCGTGATCGGCGCCGATTTCGGTCTGCGGAAACACCACGCCCACCGGGATGTTCGGTCTGCCCATTGAATCACCCTCTCTCGAAATAATGATGCCGCCTTAATCGGCGATAGCGCACTCTAGCCTTTCATACGGCAGTTTCCAGTTGGCAGGAGCAGCGCAGACTTGCCGCTGGCTGCACTTCAGGCGCTGGCATGGAGCACAGTGCCTAGCCCTTCGGGCCGATGATGCCGGCATCGAGAAAGCTCTGCTGGATCGTGGAGCGGCCGGAACTCGCGGCGGGGAAACCGGCATAGGCTGTCGCGTGATAGATCAGCTCTTCCAGCTCCTCCACCGTGCAGCCGTTCTCGATCGCGATCCGCGCATGGATCGCCAGCTCTTCCTGCGCATGCAGCGCCACCAGCATGGCGACAGTGATCAGGCTGCGTTCGCGCCGCGTGAGGCCCGGCCTGAGCCACAGCGCGAGATAGGCGTTGCGCGTGGCGAGCTCGCCGATCTCCGGCCCGAAAGCCTGCGTGGCCGTGAATGTCCGCAGCCGTTCGGCCATCGCCGGCGAGAACTGCTCCGCCACGACCGCCAGATCGGCTTCCCATTGCGCCTTCGCGTCTTCACTCATCCCCTGCCTCCGATTTGCACCGCGCCGCCGGTAGGAAAGCCGTTGAGAGCATCTTCATCATGTCAGGTTGACACAGTTGACACTGTCCAGGGAGAAAACTCCGACCCCTCTCTACAACCCTTCCAACTGCCTGGAAAGACTGACCAAATCGAGAGGTTTTCCGGCTCATGCAGGGCAATTGAGCATATCGGGCGCGTGTAGGAAAGCGTTCTTGCTCCCCTCCCCTTCAGGGGAGGGGCCGGGGGTGGGGCGGCGCCCCGATCGCCGACGTCGAATGCAGAGGCGCGGGGGGGGGGGGGGGGGGGGGGGGGGGGGGGGGGGGGGGGGGGGGGGGGG
>CAMLQG010000024.1 GCA_946482075.1 uncultured Erythrobacteraceae bacterium | reverse complement strand
TACCACCGAGCAGCTGGAGCGTTTGAAGATGCATGACGCACCCCCAGCTTCTTTCGGTCGCAACGCTCCTGGCCATGATGGCCCTCTTCATCTGGGGGCGCTTCCGCTATGACGTGACGGCGATCATAGCTTTGCTGGCTGCGCTTTCACTTGGCCTCGTACAACCCAAGGACGCCTTCAAGGGCTTTGCCGACGATATCGTGATCATCGTCGGCTCGGCGCTCGTGATCTCGACGGCCGTACAGCGGTCGGGGATGATCGAAGTGGCGCTGGCGCTCGTATCGAATCGCCTCAGCAGGGTGGGTTCCCAACTGCTTGCGCTCACCGGCTTGGTGGGCGTGGCGTCCGGGCTGGTGAAAAATGTCGGCGCACTTGCGATGCTGATGCCCGCGGCCATGCAAATGGCAAAAAAGACCGGCACAAACCCTTCGGTCTTCCTGATGCCCATGTCCTTCGCTTCACTGCTGGGCGGCTTGATGACCCTCGTCGGCACATCGCCGAACATCATCGTCAGTCGCGTTCGCGAGGAGATGACCGGCAGGCCGTTCGGCATGTTCGATTTTTTCCCAACGGGGTTCGGATTGCTCCTCGTCGGCCTCCTGTTTCTTCGCTTCGGCTATCGCCTGCTTCCCGGCGGTAGAGTAGCTGCTCCAACCATTGGGGAAGCCCTGGATATCAAGGGCTATGTTACCGAAGCAACGGTTGAAGAGGGCTCTGCTGCCATTGGCGATACCATTCAGGCTTTCGTCGATCGACATGACCATGAGGTGACGATCACCGGTCTTGTGCGGGGAGGTCTCCAAACCTTTGTCGATCCGCGGGTTGAACTTCGTGACGGGGATACTTTGATCCTGGGCGGAGACCCCGACGCTCTTCAGCGGGTGATATCCGCCGATGGTCTTGCCCTCGAGGGGCACGATCGCGAGCTGCCGGTAGGTACAAAGAAGAATGACATAGGTGTGCTCGAGGCCGTCGTAACCACTGATTCCGTGCTGATCGGCCAGGCCGCTGGGCGGATGCAGCTGCAACAGCGTCACGGCGTCAACCTGATCGCAGTGTCGCGTGCGGGGCAGCGGCTTACCAGGAAGCTTGGAGAGATCACCCTCAACGCCGGCGACGTGATCGTTCTCCAGGGGCCGCTCAGTATCCTCCCCGAGCGGCTGCGCGATCTAGGGGCTCTGCCGCTTGCGGAGCGAAGTCTCCGTCTTGGTGGCGCCAAAGGAGGGTGGCTGCCTATCTTGATCCTCGGGATTGCGATGATTGGGACTGCGAGCGGCTATGTCCCGGTAGCCGCCGCATTTTTCGCGGCCGCAGGTCTCGTCGTTGTCTCCGGAACGATACCTTTAAGAGATGCCTATGCTGGCATCGAGTGGCCGATCCTGATCATGCTCGGTGCCCTTATACCGGTGGCGGACACGCTGCGAACAACCGGTGCTGCAAACGTGCTCGCCACGGAGTTGGCGACAGTAGCCTCCGTCCTGCCGCCGTGGGGCGCAGTCGCGCTGATCCTCACCGCCGCCATGGCGGTCACGCCTTTCCTCAACAATGCTGCCACGGTGCTGGTGATGGCGCCGATTGCTGCGGTATTCGCTAACGACCTCGGCTACCGCCCCGAGCCTTTCCTGATCGCGACGGCAATCGGCGCTGGCTGCGATTTCCTCTCCCCCATAGGGCATCAGTGCAATACGCTGGTTTTCGGACCGGGGGGATACAAGTTCAGCGACTATGCCCGGCTTGGTTTGCCGCTGTCGCTGCTGGTCATCCTGATCGGAACTCCCTTGATCGTCTGGACCTGGCCGATCCAGTAACCATCCGTCACGGGTCGGGTTGGCGAACGCTGGGGCTGTGCCGACTGATCTTCAACTGAAGGATTTAGAATGCCCCATGACACGTCGCTCATTGCTACCATCGTCATGGGGCTGGTGCTCGCCTTCGCCGGCGGATTCGTCGCGATCAGGCTGAAGCTGCCACCGTTGGTCGGCTATCTTCTGGCGGGCGTCGCCGTCGGCCCGTTCACGCCCGGCTTCGTCGGCGACACGGGATTGGCCAACCAGCTGGCCGAGATCGGCGTGATCCTGCTGATGTTCGGCGTGGGGCTGCATTTCTCGATCAAGGATCTGATCTCCGTCCGCAAGATCGCCATTCCAGGCGCCCTTGCCCAGATCGCGGTGGCCACCTTGCTTGGCGCAGGTCTCGCGCATTTCTGGGGCTGGACACCGGCTGCCGGTCTCGTCTTTGGCCTCGCACTCTCCGTTGCCTCGACGGTAGTGCTGCTGCGCGCGCTGGAACAGCGCAACACTCTCGATTCGATCAACGGGCGCATCGCCGTCGGGTGGCTGATCGTCGAGGATCTCGTCATGGTGCTGGTGCTCGTGCTGCTGCCGGCGCTGGCGGGTGTGCTGGGCGGCAAGGAACCTTCCGGTGCTGGAGCCGATGTCGGCGATATCTCGCTCGCCCTGTTTCTCACCCTCGGAAAGGTAGCGTTATTCCTGACATTGGTGCTGATCGTCGGCACGCGTGCCGTGCCGTGGATATTGGAACGCGTCGCCCGTACCGGCTCGCGGGAACTCTTCACCCTGTCTGTGCTCGCGACCGCGCTCGGCATCGCATACGGCTCGGCAGCCCTGTTCGGGGTATCTTTCGCGCTCGGCGCGTTTTTCGCGGGCGTCGTGCTCAGCGAGAGCGACTTCAGCCATCAGGCTGCCGCGGACTCCCTTCCGCTGCAGGACGCCTTCGCCGTTCTGTTCTTCGTCTCGGTGGGCATGCTGTTCGATCCGACCATCCTCGTACGAGACCCGCTGTCGGTGCTCGCGGTGTTGGCGGTGATCCTGATCGGCAAGTCCGTCGCGGCCTTCGGGATCGTGCTCGCATTCGGCTACCCGGCCCGGACGGCGCTGACGGTATCGGCAAGCCTGGCGCAGATCGGAGAGTTCTCCTTCATCCTGATCGGCCTTGGTGTGACCCTGGGACTGATCCCCACCGAGGGAAGGGATCTGGTGCTGGCCGGCGCGCTGCTGTCGATTACCCTCAATCCGCTGCTCTTCCTCGGATCCGATGGGCTTGACCGATGGCTGCGCCAACAGCCTGGTCTATTGTCCCTGCTCGAACGGGGTGGTGGACAGACCTTGTCCACGCTGCCGGAAATGACCGAAGATGGTCACCGCGATCATGCAATCATCGTCGGCTATGGGCGGGTCGGCCGGGTGGTTGGCAAGACGCTCAAGGACCAGAATCTTCCTGTCGTCGTCGTGGACAAGGACCGGCGACGAGTCGAGGCCCTTCGGACGCGTGGCGTGGCGGCCATATATGGAGAAGCCTCGACGCCGGGCATCCTGGCGGCTGCTGGCATCACCCGAGCGCGCCTGCTCGTGATTGCGACGCCCGAAGGCTTCCAGACGCGGCGGATCATCGAAATCGCGCGTGAACTCAATCCCGGCATCGACGTCGCGGTACGGACACATAGCGATGCCGAGGTCGCGCATCTCGAGAGCGAGGGTGTCGGTCTTGCGATCATGGGCGCGCGCGAGTTGTCATTCGGCCTGACGGGATATGCCCTGCGCAGCCTTGGTGTCTCACCGCGGCGGGCGGCAGAGATCATCCAGAAGGAACGGGTGTCGGGCGAGGGCGGCGCGTTTGAGCGGCGGCCTGAGATTCCTTCACGGGAAGCGCCAGAGCTACGGCATCGTCGTGCGGACTATGAAGATTCTGACTGAAGGGGCTACTCTGGAATGGGCATGTGTCACGCTCGCCACCTGGCGCCATACACGAAGGTCGCACAGCGGTCCTTCCGCTCCATTACCGGCGGGGCACCGTGACTGAGGCAGGCGGTGGCTCTTCCAAAGGCTCAGGATCGCCGAAGCCTCTATCCGGATTCTCGCTGAACAGCCTGTCTTCCTCCTCGGGGAGCCGCTGCTTCTGAAGAGCCGCCATGTCCGCAATGATCCGCGTCCGTTCGCGGCGTGCTTCCCGGCCTTCCGCGGCCAAGGCCTCAAGCCCCCATGCTTTGGTGGCTTTTTCAGCGACAGCGCGGACATTTTCCAGGATCGCGTTGGCCGCGCGGTCTTGCTGATGGGCCTCCTGGGCCCGGCATAGGATGGATGAGGGTTCCATTGCATCCTTTCGCAGCAGTCGGCGTCATTTGACGCCGGAATAAGGTTCTTTCGTGAGTGACGCTGTCGACCGCCGGCATTCATCCATATGCTTCCGGCGTCGATCATAGGAATGCCGGTGGCTGTTTCAGGAAGGCGGCGCGTCCCGTTTCGCCTGAGCGATCGCGTCGCTGAGCCGCGAATAGCGATAATCCTTGTAGTGGAACTGGTCTGCCGGGACGCCGGTGATCCCGTATCGCGCCATCAGCTCGGCCACGGCGGTGTCGTCCGGCTCTGAAGAATTACTCATCGGCGATGCTCCTGCGCTTCGAGACCGGCTTTTCGCTCGCGCATGGCGTCTAGCTTCGCCGTCAGCTGGCGGAGAACCCGCGAGCGATGTTCGTAGGTGTTGTAACGTGTTCCAACCCGGCCATTCGCAAAATCGCGGGACAAGGTGCTCGCCATGATGCGGACCTCTGTCGCCAGGCCCTCAAGTTCGCCGACGGTCGGCATGGGAGTTGCCGCTTGACGGTTCGCGCTGTCCAAGCGGGGAAGGTGGCCGCCCTCGTTTTCCCAGCTGTCTTCGGCCGAGGATCGATCTGCATCACGCCGCGCATGGAGCTGAATCGGAATCATGGAAGAAGGTAGCGGAAAAGCCGCTTTGCGCGTGCTCGCAACACTGGCGCTTTTAGGAGTCATTGCTCGTCTCCGGCCATGAGCGGGAGCACGAACCATCTCTCAGCCGCACCTGCGCTCAAGGCTTGGAGTGCGATAGCCTCTATATGGGGGGCGCAAGGCCGTATTGCTATGGACGGGCGGCCCTTATGCCGATGCTTGGACGAATTCGGTTCAGATTGCCAATTTCTCCCCATGGAGATGGCCGTAATCAGCCGAAATGAGATACGGTACTGAGCCTGACGTTCAATTCGGATCGCCCGTCAGCTCAGGTCGACATCTACGGTCATGCTCTCAAGCATGTTCGTCGGCCCTGCATAGCTGCCGCTGACCGGCATTACCTGGCGAATGTCACGCCCGACCGCCACCGGAACGAGGTTGAACCCGCCAACGCCGCGGTTGGTGGGATCAAAGGTGATCCAGCCCGCGCCGGGCACATAGACCTCCGCCCAGGCATGGGTGGTGCCGGCCCCGATCTGGCCGTTTGCACTTGCGCTGCGATCGTCCAGATAGCCCGAGACGACCCTTGCTCCGAAGCCGAGGCTGCGGACCGCTTCCACGAAAAGTATCGCGAAATCGCGGCATGAACCCCAGCCGCGATCGAGCGTCTCGACCGGCGACTGCGTGCCCTCGTCGTCGCGGGATTGATAGGCGATCCACGCGGGGACGCCAGCAGATATATCTTTCAGCAAGGCGAGCGTGTCGGTCGGATTGCCGCCGACGAAGGCGCGCGCCCATTCCCGCAGCCGGCCATTGGGGTCAGGGTATTGCGGCGTTGCCAGCGCACCGAGATCCGTCCACTCGTCATCGCTGTAGCGGAACGGATAGCGGATGGCGGAGGCCGCGATATCGAAGACTGGCCAGGCGACCGCGCCGAGGGTCAGGACCGCGCGGCTTTCGATCGTCAGGCTGTCGGTCATTGCCGCAAAGACAGCGGTTGCGACGGCGTTGCCCGCCACGTCCTGCGCCCACGTGATGCTCGCGTGGGGCGTGATCGCGAGTTCGAAGGACGCCAGTTCAATGTCATGGCCCTCCTTTGGACGAAGCATCAGGCGATGGGGTCCGAGGCGCACCGGGACACGATAGCGATAGCATGTCCGGTGCCTGATCGTGAGCGCGGTCATCGTACGTGTCTCAAGGTTGCTCCCAGGGTTTCGACGGTCAGAACTGACGTGCCGGCTTACCATCTAATTCTTCCAGTGTCCGAAGGCGCGCGGAAGGATGAGCCGGACAGTTGTGTGGTTCCGCGATCGCCGGTAGCGATCGCCATCAGCATCGTCGCACGCAGCCGGTCTATGGGACTGCCCTTGCGGTTACAGCTCCGCATCCCTATCTGGAGGACATCGAGTTTTCGGCCGAACGATATGGCCTCGCCGCTCAACAGCGTGCCTGACTAGCTACTTCCCCTCCAGATCTCGACAAAGCCGCCGCGCCACGGGCGCGGCTCTATTACTCGTATATGCAAGGAAATTCCCATGACCATGGGCACCGTCAAATGGTTCAACAGCCAGAAGGGCTTCGGCTTCATTCAGCCGGACGACAATGGCAAGGATGTCTTCGTTCACATCAGCGCGGTCGAACGCGCCGGGCTGAACAGCCTCGATGAGGGGCAGAAGGTCTCCTTCGAGGTCGTCGCGGACCGCCGCACCGGCAAGTCCGCCGCCGAAGAGCTTCGCGCCGCCTAACAGCAGGCGCAAGGCCCATCAGCCCTGACCACGGATGTACTGGCACGGCCGATGACAATGGCCCCGCGCCTGGTTCGCCAGCCGCGGGGCTTTTTCAAGTCCGGAACTCCATGACCCCCGATCACGCCCCCGATGCAGCCGCTGGCGGCGATATCGCCTATCCGTCTGCCATTCCCTTCCTCCTCGTGCATCTCGGCTGCTTCGCGGCGATCTGGACCGGGATCACCTGGGCTGCGGTCGCGCTCTGCGTGAGCCTCTATTGGCTGCGCATGTTCGCAGTCACCGCCGGCTATCACCGCTATTTCTCGCATCGGGCATTCGCGACCGGCAGGGTCTTTCAGTTCGTTCTCGCATTCCTGGCCCAAAGCACCGCGCAGAAGAGCGTGCTGTGGTGGGCGGCCAAGCATCGCCACCACCATCGCTATTCCGACACCCCGTGCGATGTCCATTCGCCGCGCCATACCGGCTTTCTCTACAGCCATGTAGGATGGCTGTTCGCGCGTCGGCACGACGCGACCGATCTCGGTCAGGTTCCCGACCTGGCGCGCTATCCCGAGCTCCGCTGGCTCCACAGGTTCGAGATCGTGCCCGCACTCTTGCTTGCGGCCGCCTGCTTCCTGATTGGTGGATGGTCCGGCCTGGTAGTGGGGTTCCTGTGGAGCACAGTGCTCGTCTATCACGCCACCTTCTGCATCAATTCGCTCGCGCATGTGCGGGGCGGTCGGCGCTATGTGACCGGAGATGATTCCTGCAACAACCTGGTGCTCGCGCTGCTGACGATGGGCGAAGGCTGGCACAACAACCACCATGCCTATCCGAGCAGCGCCCGGCAGGGGTTCCGTTGGTGGGAGGTCGACGCCAGCTATTATGTCCTGAAGCTGCTCGCAGGCCTTGGCATCGTTCGGAACCTCAAGGCGCCGCCGGCGCGATTGCTGCGCAACGAGCAAAGGCTCGGCGCGCGAATCGTCCGGCGGACCGCCGAGCAACTCGCGGCACGCTTTCGTCCCGAACGGATCGCATCCACGATCGCCACCACGCTGCACCCGTCGGAGCTTCCCGCATTGCGGGATGCACTCAATCATGCGGGCCAGCATGCCGCCGATACATTATCCAGCCTCCATCTGCCGCATATGCCATCCCGCGCCGAACTGGCGACGCAGGCGAGGACCATGTTCGCCAGGACGCCTTCGCTCGACGAGATCGTCGACGGCGCCCATGAACTGCTCCTGGCTGCGGTCGGCAGGCACCTTGCCGCTTCCGCTTCACTCGCCAAGTGACGAACCATCGAGAGGCCACGCTTTCGCTTGCTGGAGTTCAGTCGCAATGACTCACAGCGGAAACCGAAACGGCCGTTCCGTGTTCGCACCCGTGGAGGAAAATCACGGGTGCGCCATGTCGTCACACAGTCTCGGCGTCCAAGTTGCGGCCGCCGACATCGATCGTATGGGGCACGTCAACAACAGCGTCTATCTGCGCTGGATCGAGGAGGCGGTTCACGCCCACTGGAGCGCGCTTGCGACGCCATCGGAGTTTGCCGCTTATCTCTGGGTCGCGGTGCGGCACGAGATCGACTATCGTCGGCCGGCCCATGTCGATGATCACCTCGACGTACAAACCCGAATCGTCGAAATCCGTCGCGCCCGCGCATGGTATGAGACGGTGATCGCGCGCGGTTGCACGCCGCTTGTGGAGGCGCGGTCCTGCTGGTGCTGCGTTGATGCGGAGAGCCGCAGGCTGATCCCGATCCCCGCCGACGCCGCAGCGCGTTTCATGGCAAAAAGCTGATTCGGACGCCGCGTGAAAAGAACCGCGAGTACGATGGGCCGGAGTTCGGTCCAGGGATCGGAGGTCGATTCCGGCGCCGGCCCGACTGATGCGCTTGATTTGGCGAAACGTGCGATAAACGGATTTCATCGACTATCGCCCCAACGCTCCCTTTAGGAATCGCCCGAACTCTCCATAGTAGCGCTCTCGGGTAAGTGCCGGCAGAAATGGGCGGTTAGGGGCGACGTTCGACGGTCCTAAAGTAGTACGAACGGCGAAACATATTCGTTATGTTTATCCGGCGCGGGGCGCCATTTCTTCCCTTGTGGATGAAAAAAGGCCGGGGTCCTCGTGATCCCGGCCTTTTTCTTTGCTCTTGTTGCCTGGCACTCCGAGGCATAGGTTCACTCCAAAAGACAATCGTGGAGTGAGCGATGCAGGGCGTGGCGGCTGTCGATTACAGCCATTTGGCTGATGAATATGACCGAGATGGCGTTGTCTGCCTGCGGCGGGCGCTGGATGCCGATCAACTGGCGATGGTGCTGGAGACGTTCGAATACACCTATGCCCATCCCGGCCCGGCGCAGCGGAACTTCTATCAGGAGCAGGGCGTCCGGTTCTATCAGGATGGCGGGAATGTCAGGAACTGGCCGTTCTATCTCGATTTCTGCACACGTTCGATCATCCCCGATATCGTGGGCTCGTTGTGGAAAGATCCGAATGTCTGGTTCTTCTACGAGCAGATCTTCCTGAAGGAAGGCATGGCGAGCAGGCGGACAGCCTGGCACCAGGACCAGTCATACATTCCCTATGAAGGAACGAAATCGGCTTCGGTCTGGATCAATTTCGAGCCCGTATCGCGGGACAACACGCTCGAATTCGTTCGTGGATCGCACAAGGGACCGATCTATAACGGATCGCGCTACGATGCGGATGACGACACGGCCGGCTTCTACGCCGAAGGAATCCTGCCGCCGCTGCCGGATATCGAAGCGCATCGCGAGGATTTCGACATCGTCTCCTGGGCGGTGGAACCGGGCGACATCGTCGTCTTTCACCACAACATCCTGCATGGCGGCGCACCGCTGAAGCCCGGCGACCGGCGGCGGACCTCCTCGCTGCGGTTCATCGGGGAGGACGTGCGTCGCATCCCGCGCCAGATGGACCTGGCGATCGAGGCGGCATCCTCCAATGTGGATGACGAGGTGGTGCGCGCCTTCACCGGCATGGTTACGGATCTAAAGCCGGGTCAGGCCGTGCATGAAAGCCCGACGATCGGGAAGGTCCGCTGAGAATCAGAGCCGCGCGGCCAGCCCGCCATCGATCTCCAGGATCGCACCGTTAGTGTAGGACGCCTCGTCTGAAGCGAGATAGAGGCAACCATGCGCCATCTCCAGCGGCGTTCCCACACGCCCCATAGGCGACAGCATCTGCGCCGTGGCGGGATTGGCGAACAATTCCTTGAGATTGGCCGTCATCGGCGTGTCGATCGGCCCGGCCGACAGGCAATTGGTGCGGATGCCATCCTTCACATAGGTGACCGCAAGCTGCTTCGCGAGATTGTGCACGCCCGCCTTGGCCACGGCATAGGCATGGGCATCCGGCACGCCGCGCAAGGCGGCCGCGCTGCCGACGAAGACGATCGATCCGCCGCTCTGCTGTTGCATCTGGCCGATGGCCGCCTGTGCGATCAGGAAGGCAGCGTCGAGATTGAGGCCCATCACTTCGCGCCATTTGTCCGGCGGGATTGCATCGACCGCGCGCATGCTGCCGGGACTCTTCTCCTCCCAGCTATAGCCGACGGCGGCGGAGTGGATCAGGATGTCGAGCCGCCCGAAGCGATCGACCGTTTCAGCGACAGCGCGCGTGGCGGCCGCTGCGTCGGAAAGATCCGCCGCGATCGCGGCGGCCGTACCGCCTTGGGATTCCACCGCCGCGACAGCCTCTTCAAGCGATCGCTGCGTCCGCCCGATGCCCACCACGCTTGCGCCCTCGCGGGCGAAAAGTTCCATGCAGGCCTTGCCCAGCCCGCCGCCCGCACCAGTGATCATTGCGACCTTGCCCGCTACCCGTCCCATCGCTTTCTCTCCTTCAACCACACTTTCAACTGTGCTGACTGGACGAAGGTGGCCGGTAATTGGCCTGATTTCCAGCCCGTTCTCGATTGCCGGGACGGCAAGGAACCCGGCAGGCGGTCGCCCGTTCTTTCCCGAAGGTACGAAAGGAGCTCCCATGTCCGAGACGACCGATATCTTCGGGCGGCTGATCGAGGATCATGACCGCCATCGCCAGATGCTTCGCAAGCTCGCCAAGACCCATGGCGATACGCCTGAGCGGCGGGAAATGTTCGAGCAGTTCACACTGGAAGCGAAGAGCCATGCTGCGGCTGAAGAGCAGGCGCTTTATTCCACGATGATGCGCAAGCCCAAGACGACGGACGAAACGCGCCATTCGGTGTCCGAACACTACGAGATCGAGGAAATGCTGAACGATCTCGCTGCAACCGATATGTCGAGCCCGTCCTGGCTGGCGAAGTTCAAGCATCTGCGCCACGACTTCCTCCATCATATCGACGAGGAGGAAGATGAAGTCTTTCCCATGTTCGGGAAATATCTCGACGAGGCGGATCTCCAGTACATGAAGTCGGTGTTCGAGCGCCGCAAGCGGGCCGAGAAGGCGGACGCCAAGGTCACGCCGGAGAAGATGGAAGACGCCAAGGAATAGTCTGGCATCGCCCTATATTCGAATAGTTCCGCATACACGCAGGATCGACAAGGCGACGCCCACAGGGCTAAGAGCCGGGGTCTGCGTCGCTGGCGGCATTGCCGCGTCCGATGGCGGATCAACTGATTTGAAGAAGGGGGAATGGTATGAGCAGCCTGGTCGGTCCGGATGAGGACCAGCCCATCGGCAAGCCCGTCGTGCCTGACGATGTACAGGAAGCGATCCGGACGCTGATCCGCTGGGCCGGTGACCGGCCCGAACGCGAAGGCCTGCTCGATACGCCCAGCCGCGTGGCGCGGGCCTGGAAGGAATATTGCCAGGGCTATGCCGAAGATCCGGCAATCCATCTCAGCCGTGTGTTCCACGAAGTCGGCGGCTATGACGAGATCGTGCTGTTGAAGGACATCCCGTTCCAGTCGCATTGCGAGCATCATATGGCGCCGATCATCGGCAAGGCGGCGATCGCCTATCTGCCGGATGAGCGCGTGGTGGGCATCTCAAAGCTCGCGCGCGTGCTTCATGGCTATGCTCGCCGTTTGCAGATCCAGGAGCGGCTGACGGCCGAAGTCGCGCAGTGCATCTGGGACAATCTCAAGCCGCGTGGGGTGGCCGTGGTGATCGACGCGAGTCATGCCTGCATGAGCGCGCGCGGCGTGCGCACGCCGGGCGTGTCCATGGTCACGAGCCAGATCATGGGTACGTTCCGTCAGGATGCCAGCAGTCGCAAGGAAGTGCTCAGCCTGATGGGATATTGAGCGGTGCGGGCATCCCGCACCAACAAGAAGGGCGCCCCGCAAGGCGCCCTTCTGCTTTTCGGTAGGTTGGAAACCTCAGAGCTGGCCGAGCATATGGTCGGCCGAACTCACGCTGAAGCTGCCGCCTTCCTCGACGTTCAGCTGGCTCACTACGCCGTCATCGACCACCATTGACCAGCGCGAGCCGCGCGTGCCGAGACCGAACCCACTGCCGTCCATCGTGAGGCCGAGCGCCTTGGCGAAATCGCCATTGCCGTCCGCCAGCATCGTCACGTCGGAGGAACCATCGCGCTGGTTCCAGGCGCCGAGCACGAAAGCGTCGTTCACCGCGGTGCAGGCAATCTCGTCGATGCCCTTGGCCTTGAGGTCCGCGGCCTTTTCGACGAAGCCGGGCAGATGCTTGGCCGAGCAGGTCGGCGTGAACGCGCCGGGCACGGAGAAGAGAGCGACCTTCTTGCCCTTGAAATAGTCGCTGGACTGGACCTTTTCAGGCCCGCCATCGGTGGATTTCACCAGTGTCACGTCAGGCAGGGTGTCTCCTACGGAAATCGTCATCGAAGCAATCCTTTCATGGCTCCCGTCAATGGTGCCGCATACCCACCCATGCGCCCCCTGCGCAACAGCCAAGCTGAGCGCGTCCGGCAAATATGGGCGAAGCAGCGTCACACTGCGGAAACATGGCGTGGGCTGCGTTCCGCGCAAGACCGCGAATCGCCGCTCCTCGCACGATTTGCGTCCGCCCATGCGAACCGCTAAGGGCGGTCCTTCGATCGGCGCAGAACATCTGCGAGCCCGCCTCGGGCCCCGATTTTTCCGAGTTCTAGGAGAATAGCTTTGGCCACCGCCACCGTAGAGAATGCGAGCCAGGATTACGTGATCGCCGATATCGCGCTTGCCGATTATGGCCGAGCGGAAATTGCCATTGCCGAAACCGAGATGCCCGGCCTGATGGCGCTGCGGCAGGAATATGGCGCGGCGAAGCCGCTGGCCGGCGCGCGGATCACCGGCTCGCTGCATATGACGATCCAGACGGCAGTGCTGATCGAGACACTGGTGGCGCTGGGCGCCGAAGTGCGCTGGGCCACCTGCAACATCTTCTCCACCCAGGATCACGCCGCCGCCGCGATCGCCGCGGCGGGCATTCCGGTCTTCGCGATCAAGGGCGAGAGCCTGGCCGAGTATTGGGACTATGTCGGTTCGATCTTCGACTGGGGTGACGAGACCACCGCCAATCTCATTCTCGACGATGGGGGCGACGCCACGATGTTCGCGCTGTGGGGAGCTCGCGTCGAAGCGGGCGAGACGCTGTTCGAACCCGCCAATGCCGAAGAAATCGAGTTCGTCCGCGCGCTCAACGCTTTCCTCGAGGCGAAGCCGGGCTATCTGACGAAGACCGTGCAGGCATTGAAGGGCGTCTCGGAAGAGACCACCACGGGCGTCCACCGCCTTTACCAGATCGCCAAGGACGGCAAGCTCCCGTTCCCCGCGATCAACGTCAACGATTCGGTGACCAAGTCGAAATTCGACAATCTCTATGGCTGCAAGGAATCGCTGGTCGATGCGATCCGCCGCGCGACCGACGTGATGCTGGCCGGCAAGGTCGCCTGCGTCGCCGGCTTCGGCGACGTCGGCAAGGGTTCGGCCGCCTCGCTCCGCAATGGCGGTGCGCGCGTGCTGGTGACGGAGATCGACCCGATCTGCGCGCTGCAGGCGGCGATGGAAGGCTATGAGGTCGTCACGATGGAAGAGGCGACCCAGCGCGCCGATATCTTCGTTACCGCAACCGGCAATGAGGACGTGATCACGGCCGAGCACATGAAGGCGATGAAGCCGATGGCGATCGTCTGCAACATCGGTCACTTCGACAGCGAGATCCAGATTTCGGCGCTCAACAACTACAAGTGGACCGAAGTGAAGCCGGGTACGGATCTGGTAGAATTCCCGGATGGCAAGCAGATCATCGTGCTCGCCAAGGGCCGGCTGGTGAATCTCGGCTGCGCCACCGGCCATCCGAGTTTCGTGATGTCGTCCTCCTTCACCAACCAGGTGCTCGCCCAGATCGAGCTGTGGACCAAGGGTGAGGCTTACAAGAACGAGGTCTATGTGCTGCCCAAGCATCTCGACGAGAAGGTCGCGGCACTGCATCTCGAAAAGCTGGGTGTGAAGCTCAGCAAGCTCTCGCAGAAGCAGGCCGACTATATCGGCGTTTCGCCCGAAGGCCCATTCAAGCCGGATCATTACCGCTACTGATCAGCGCTACTAAACGCCTGTCCACAGGCGTTTGGCGCATTCCCGCCTTCGCATCGCCGAAGGCGGGCGCGTGCCCATTGTAATCCGCGCGGGGCGGGCATAGCGAAGGCGGGATGACGCTCTCGCCCACTGCTCTGACGATGATCGGCCTGCTGATGGCCGCATGGACGCTGGGCGCGGCGTGGATCATCCTTTCGACCCGCGCGCAGGCGCATCGCATGGAAGCGACACGCAAGAGCACGCGCCGCCTTTCGCGCATGATCGACGAAGCGCCCGCCATCCCGCTGCTGGTCCGCGCGGATGGACGGATCGAAGCGCCCCAGCGCCTTGCCGGATGGCTCGGGCTCGATGCGGTGCCGGGCTATCTGAGCGAGCTCGATAGCGGGACGAGGGGCGTGGAAGCTGGCCAGCTGGCTCAGTTGACCGAGTTTGTCCGCCGAGCGCAGAAGACGGCCGCGCCCTTCCACATGGTCCTGACTCCGCGCGGCTCGCGCCGCAGCCTCGCGATACGCGGCCACCTGGCGGATCCGCAGATATCGCCGGGCGGTGCTGCGCTGGTGTGGATCTTCGATTTCAGCGACAGCGAGAGCGAGCTTTCCAAGCTGCGCGCGGAAACGACGCGCGCGCGCAACGATTTCGCCGCCCTTGTCGGGCTGATCGAAGCCGCGCCGATGCCGATGTGGTTCCGTGGCGCGGATTCGCACATTCGGCTTGTCAACGATGCCTATGTGCGCGCGGTCGGCGCACATGATGCCGATGAGGTGATCGAGAATCAGATCGAGCTGGTCGAGATCGTCGATGGGCTGTCACCCGCGCAGATAGCCGAACAAGCCCGGACCCGTAGCACGCCGATCGAACGGATCGTCAGTACTACCATCGGTGGGCAGCGCCGCTCCCTGAGGGTAAGCGATCTACCGCTGGGCGACGATGGCGTGGCGGGATACGCGGTCGATATCGAGGAGATGGAGGAGCAGGCACGCGCCTTCCGTGCCTTCCGCGAAGCACAGCTTTCCATGCTCGATCAGCTTTCGGTCGGCGTCGGCCAGTTCGATGGCAGGCGCGTGCTGACCTTTGCCAATGGGCCGTTCCAGCGCCTGTTCGCCATGACGCGGGCGGCCACGATCGATCCACCGGACTTCGAAGGGTTGCTGCTGATGGCGCGCGATGCCGGGCGGCTGCCCGAGGTGCGTGACTTCCCCGCCTGGCGGCGCGAACACAGCCAGTGGTTCAGCGCCGGCGAAACGCGCGAGGAAGCCTGGCCGCTGCCGGATGGGACGCATCTTCGCATTGTCGCTCAGCCGATGCCCGATGGCGGGCTGGTGCTGATCGCGGAAGACCGGACGGAACAGCTTGCTCTGTCCGCCATGCGCGACACGCTGCTGCGCACGCGCACCGCGACTTTCGACAGCCTGTTCGAATCGCTTGCCGTCTTTGCGCCGGATGGTCGATTGCAATTGTGGAACCGCCGCTTTGCCGCCGATTGGGGGCTGGACGACGAGTTCCTCGACCAGCATCCGCGTGTCGAACTGCTGCTGGAGAGGATCGGGGAGCGTCTCGCCCGGCCGGCCCAGAAGAAAGGTATCGGCGATGTCGTGCGCGCCGCCACGCTCGATCGCCGGCAGCGTGGCGGGCGCGTCGGCCTGGCAGATGGGCGTACGCTGGAGTTTGCGGGCGTGCCGTTGCCGGATGGCAACGGCCTCCTCACCGTGCTCGACATCACGGATTCGCAGAAGGCCGAAGATGCCCTGCGCGAACGCAACACCGCGCTGGAAGAGGCCGACGCGGTGAAGACCCGTTTCCTCGCCAATATGAGCTATGAGTTCCGCACTCCGCTCACCTCCATCGGCGGGTTCGCGGAACTGCTGAGGAGCGGCGTTGCGGGCGAGATTTCTCCGCAGGGTATCGAATATGTCGATGCGATCCTTGCCTCGGTCGAACGGCTGACCCAGCAGATCGAAACCGTGCTCGATCTCTCGCAGGGCGAGGCCGGGCTGCTGCCGCTGGCGGTGGAGGAAATCGACCTGCTGCCTTTCGTGACCAAGGTCGTGCGGGAGCGGGAGCAGGCGATCATCGATGGCGGGTTGAGCCTCGATCTGCGCGGCAACAAGTCTGCCGGCACGGTGGAAGGCGATCCGCGCCAGTTGGGCCGCGCGGTCGGACATATCCTCGACAACGCGATCGCCGCCACGCCCAAGGGCGGCAAGATCCTGGTGGAGCTTGCCCGGCGCAAGTCCGGCGCGCGCATCGTGATTTCGGATAATGGCAAAGGCATGGAAGCGGCCGAACTGGCGCGCGCGCTGGACGGTTTGCGGATCGCTTCCGACGGCAAGGGGCTCGAGCGCCGGCAAGGCCTCGGTCTGCCGCTCGCCCGCACGCTGATCGAAGCGCATGAGGGCCGGCTGGAACTGATGTCGCAAAAGGATGTCGGCACCACCGCGACGATCAGCCTTCCATGACTGTCGACCTGCCGGATCTGGCCGCGATGGAGCGGTTCGGCGCGAGCATTGCCGCGGCGCTCCGACCGGGCGACGTGGTGGCTCTGTCGGGCGGGCTGGGCGCGGGCAAGACGACGCTCGCCCGTGCGATCATCGCAGGCCTTGGCCATGGGGGTGAGGTGCCGTCGCCCAGCTTCGCGATCGTCGAACTTTATTATCCGCCGGCCGTGCGCCTGCCTGTCGTCCATGCGGATTTCTATCGGCTGGAACGACCGCAGGAAGCGGAAGAGATCGGACTGGACGATTACCGGCAGGGTGCCGTGCTGATCGCCGAATGGCCTGATCATGCGGGCGGCTTCGGTCATGAGCCCGCGTGCCTTTCGATTACGCTGGAATCTGTCGGGGAAGTTGCAGGAGACGGTCGGATGGCGATTGTCGAACCCGGTTCCTCTTGGCTAGAGCGGCTGCCATGCACATGACGCTTCCCGATGGAATCATGCCCTTCCTGGCCGGCGCGGGCTGGGGCGGCGCCGAGATCGATCCATTGGCGGGGGATGCGTCCTTCCGCCGTTATTTCCGTGTTCGCGACAATGGCCGGTCAGCTATGCTGATGGATGCTCCGCCGCCCAACGAGGATCCCGGTCCGTTCCTGCACGTCGCCCACTGGCTGACCGACAACGGCATGCGCGCGCCTGTGATCTATGCGGAGGACCGGGCAAGGGGCCTCGTGCTGCTGGAGGATTTCGGCGATGCGCGGATGCGCGATCATCTGGATGTCGCGCCGGTGGACGAGGATGCGGTGTATCGCGCGGCAATCGACGCGCTGGTCGCGCTCCATCGCCTGCCCCCCGGCCCGTTCGATCTCTATTCCATGGAGGTTTATCAGCGTGAAGCGGGGCTGCTCACCGAATGGTATTGCCCCGCCGCCGGAATCGCGGCGGACGCCGCGAGCTATGCTCGGGCATGGGATGAAGTGCTGCTGCCGATGATGCCGCGCCAGATGCCCGGCGTGACCGTGCTGCGAGATTATCACGCGGAGAACATCATGCTCCTCGATGGCGACGAGAGGCAGGGCCTGATCGATTTTCAGGACGCGCTGGTGGGCCATCCGGCCTATGATCTCGTCTCGCTGCTGCAGGATGCGCGGCGCGATGTCTTGCCGGAACTGGAAGCGCGGATGCTGGGCCATTATCGCGCGCAAATCGCTACGGACGGGGAATTCCTGGCCGATTACGCCCGGCTCGGCGCGCAGCGCAACGCCAAGATCGTCGGCATTTTCGCGCGATTGTGGAAACGCGACGGCAAGCCCCGCTATCTCGATTTCATTCCCCGCGTGTGGGACGCGCTGGAACGCGATCTGGCCCATCCCGCGCTGGCCCCGGTAGCAGCCTGGTTCGATACGAATATCCCGGCGGATGTGCGCCAGCGCCGCGGCGGAGGCCTGGGATGAACAAGCCTGTGCCGAAGCTCGCCAGCGATACGGCGATGGTGCTCGCCGCGGGCCTCGGCAAGCGGATGCGGCCGCTGACCGCGAGTCAGCCCAAACCAATGGTGCGCGTGAACGGCAAGCCGTTGATCGATCACGCGCTCGATCGCCTGGCGGAAGCCGGGGTGGCGAAGGCGGTGGTCAACGTCCATTATCTGCCGGATTCGCTGGAAGCCCATGTGCTGTCGCGCAGGCTTCCCAAGGTCACGGTCTCGGACGAGCGCGATCTGCTGCTGGAAACGGGCGGCGGATTGGTGAAGGCGCATACCCTGGGGCTGCTGCCCGATCCCTTCTTCTGCGTGAACAGCGACAATGTGTGGCTCGATGGGCCGCGCAATGCTTTTGCCGAACTTTCCGAAGCGTGGGATCCGGCGCGCATGGACGCGCTGCTGCTGGTGGTGCCGCATGCCGCAGCCGCGAATTACACCGGCAAGGGCGATTTCCATCTCGATGCGATGGGCGAAGTGAAACGCCGGCGCAGCGGCCGCATTGCCCCATTCATCTATACCGGCATCCAGCTCGTATCGCACAGGCTGCTGCGCGATCCCCCGGATGGGCCGTTCTCCACCAATGTCCTGTGGTCGCGCGCGATCGAGGAGGGACGGCTGTTCGCCACCACTTTCACCGGCGAATGGTTCGAAGTCGGCGATCCCGCGGCGATCGCGCCGACCGAGGCGGCCTTGCGGCGTGGCTGATAGGCCTGGGCCGCAGATCTATTCCATCGCCGCACATCGCGGTTTCGCCGATGCGCTCGTCGCGGGGCTCGTCCCGCGCTACCGGCAGGAGAATGTCGGCCTCGCGCGGCTGACCCTGTTGCTGCCGAGCACGCGCGCGGTACGCACGGTGACCGAAGCCTTTATCCGTCATTCCGGCGCCGGGCTGCTGATGCCGCGCATGGCGGTCGTGGGCGATCTCGACCTGGATGAGACGCTGGGCCCGCTGTTCGACCCGATCGGGACGGACAGCGGCATTCCTCCCGTGGCCGATCCCACGCGCCGCTGGTTGCGCCTGGGCGAACTGATCGTCGAGGCATGTGCCCACCTTGGTCGTGCGCCGCCCCATGGCGTCGCGCTGTTCGGACTGGCCGAGCAGATCGCTGCGGCGATGGATCGCCTGCTGGTGGAAGACATCGCCCCCGACCGGTTGTGGAGCGAGGACGTGCTCCAGATCCTGGCGGAAGCGGCGGGACATTGGACGGAGAACACGAAGCTCTTCGCCATAGTGCAGCAGCTCTGGCTGGCCGAACTTGCGGAAAGGGGCGAGATCGACGCGGCGGCACGGCGCAATCGCCTGTTCGATCATGCCGCGCGGAACTGGAAAGCGAAACCGCCGCCGTACCCGGTCGTCGCGGCCGGCGTCACCAGTGCGGCGCCTGCGCTGGCTCGCCTGCTGCGCGTGGTGTCCGAACTTTCCGAGGGCGCGGTCATCCTGCCCGATCTCGACCTGGAGATGGATGCCGCTGCCTGGGAAGAGCTGGGGCAGGCCGGCGCGCCGGACGAAGGCGGCGCGCCGTTCGGGTGCAGCGATGCCCTGACCCATCCGCAATACCATCTGAAGCTGCTTCTGAACCGGATGGACATCGCGCGCGATGAAGTGCGGTCCTGGCACCGGGCGGGCATGACGGCAGCGGCGCCGGAACGCAGCCGCGCGATATCCAGCCTGTTCCTGCCGCCGGAAGCGAGCGCGGGCTGGGTCGATCTTCCCGCCGATCGCCGTCGCCTGGCCGGCGTTCGACTGATGGAGACCGCCAATCCCGAGGAAGAAGCGCAGGCGGTGGCGCTGCTGATCCGCGAGGCTTTGGAGGTTCCGGAAAAGCGCGTGGCGCTGGTCACGCCGGATCGCGGGCTGGCGGGCAGGGTGGTCGCGCATCTGCGGCGCTGGAACATCGCGGCGGACGATTCCGCCGGCCGGCCGCTGCCGCAGACGGCGGCGGGGCGGGTCTTCCTGATGTTGGCCGAAGTGATGGCCGAACGCGCCGCCCCGGTGCCGCTGCTCGCGCTGCTGCAACACCCGCTTGTCCAGGGCGCCCACGGACGGGCAGCGTGGCTGGAACAGACCCGCGCGCTGGAACTGCGTTTGCGCGGCCCGCGCCCGGCGGCGGGCCTCGAAAGTCTGAAGCCGATAGTCAGGCTGATGGAGATGCGCGACGCGAAGGCCGGGCCCTGGTGGGCCGAAGTCGAGGCCGCCCTTTCCCCGCTGCTGGTGCTCGTGGATGCAGGCAGCATTGGTCTGGCGGATGCGCTCGATCTGCTAGCGATTGCCGCTGAAGCGCTGTGTGGTGATGCGATCTGGGCGCGAGAGGATGGCCGGGCGCTTTCGTCGCTGGTCGAGGAATTGCGCGCAGCAGCGCGCGCTCTGGGTACGCGGATCGATCCTGCCGATCTCGTCCCGATCCTGCGCGGCGTGATGGAAGGCGTCGCCGTGCGCCCGCCCTATGGCGGCCATCCCCGCGTGGCGATCTACGGCTTGCTCGAATCACGGATGAGCCGTGCGGATATGGTGATCTGCGGCGGGCTGAACGAAGGCACCTGGCCACGCACGCCGGGTCAGGAATCACTACTGCCTCCGGCCCTGCTGCGCGCGTTGGGCGTGCCGGGCCCGGATTTCCGCATCGGCCTGGCCGCGCACGACCTGGCGGGTGCGTTGGGTGCGCCGCAGGTGGTGTTGAGCCGCGCCGCGCGCGATACTGATGGTCCGGCGATCCCGTCGCGTTTCCTCCTGCGCGTCCGGGCTCTGCTGGGCCAGAAGCTCGCCGACGAACATGCGGAGACGCAAACGGTGGCGCTCGCCCGCGCCTTGGACGATGCACCGCCTGCGCTGCCCTATGAACGGCCCCGGCCGATGCCGAATGCGGAACAGCGCAAAGTGGATGTCAGCGTCACCGCGCTCGATCGGCTGCGCAGCGATCCCTATCAGTTCTATGCTCATTCGATCCTGCGCCTGCGCCGGCTCGATGCCGTGGATGCGGAACCGTCGGCCGCGTGGAAAGGCATGGCGGCCCACGCAATTCTCCAGCGATGGCATGAAACAAGCGGACCGCTACGCCCGATCGCGGAACAGGTGCTTCAGGACATGAACGCCCATCCGCTGATGCGGGCCCTCTGGCGTCCCCGGCTGCTCGCCGCGCTGGACTGGATCGAAGCGGAGATCGCCCGCCAGCCTGGCCGGGAAGTGCTGGTCGTGGAAGCCGATGCCGAACGCGAGATCCGCGGCGTTCGCATACATGGTCGCGCGGATCGCATCGATCGTCTGCCCAATGGCGAACTCGCGATCGTCGATTACAAGACCGGCGTTCCGCCTTCCGGCAGGATGGTAGAGGAAGGCTTCGCGCTCCAGCTGGGTATCATCGGCTTGCTTGTGCAAGAGGGCGGTATTCCCGAAGTCGAGGGGAAACCTACGGCATTCGAATATTGGTCGCTCGGCAAGTCGAAGAACAGCGAGACCGGATTCGGCTATATCGAGACGCCGGTGAAGGTCGGGCGCAAGCGGACGGGTATTCCGCCTGAGGACTTTCTCAGCCATTCGGAAGCTCTGCTGAAGGATGCGCTGGAGCGCTGGATCGTCGGCGACCAGCCTTTCACCGCACGGCTCAATCCCGATCTTCCGACCTATGCCGATTACGATCAGCTGATGCGGCTCGACGAGTGGATCGGGCGCGGCGAGGACGATCGGGTATGAGCGGGAAGGTCCATCCGCTCGCCGGCAACCAGCGCTTCGCGGTCGATCCGCAGGACAGCGTCTGGCTTTCGGCTTCGGCCGGCACCGGTAAGACACAGGTCCTTTCGGCGCGCGTGCTGCGCCTATTACTCCAGCGTGACGTGCATCCTTCGCAGATCCTGTGCCTCACATTCACCAAGGCCGGCGCGGCGGAAATGGCCGTACGGGTGAACGAGGTGCTGGCCGACTGGGTCAGATTGCCGGACAATTTGCTGTTCAAGCAGCTCGAAGCGATCGGAGCGCCGAAGGATCCGGATACGCGCGATCGCGCCCGTACGCTCTTCGCCAGCGTGCTGGACTGCCCGGGTGGCGGATTGCGGATCGATACGATCCACGCCTTCGCGCAATGGCTGCTCGCGGCCTTTCCCGAGGAGGCCGGCCTTGCCCCCGGCACGCGCGCGATGGAGGACCGGGACCGAGCCTTGCTGGCGCGGGAGGAGCTGGCCCGGATGCTGCTCGACGCGGAAGCGCGCGGAGACGAGCGGTTGCTCGATACACTCGCCGCGCTGAGCCTGAGGCTGGGCCCGGATGGCGTGGAAAACTGGCTGATGCGCTGTGCCGATGCGCGCGAGGCCTGGTTCGGACCCGGCGCCTGGACGCCGCCCTTGCTTCCGCGCATCAATCGTCTGCTCGGGCTGGATGCCGAAGCGAGCGCGGATGACCTCCTGGCGCTGTGCACTGATCAAGCTTTCGATGTCGCTTCTCTGCGCCGTTGCATGGAGATCAACCAGGCGTGGCCGGCGGCGACGGGACAGGGCAATGCGGAACGGATCGCAGCCTGGCTTTCCGCTCCGGTCGAAGAAAGGTCCGCCCTGCTGGCGGATCTGCATCAGGTCTTCCACACCGCCGAAGGCAAGCTGCGGGCATCCGCTTCGCAGGAAAAGATCGATGCGGAATATCCAGGCTATGTCGCGCGGGTGGCCGACAGCCTGGCACGCGTTCTCGAATTGCGCGCGATGCTGGCTCTTTCCGAATGGCTTGCGCCGGCGATGGAACTCGGCCGGGAATTCGCCATCGCGTGGGAGGAGGCGAAGGAGCGCGAAGGGTTGATCGATTTCGATGACCAGATTCGCCGCGCGGCGGATCTGCTGCGCCGAAACGAACTGGCGGAATGGATTCGCTACAAGCTCGACCGGCGTTTCGATCACATCCTGGTGGATGAAGCGCAGGACACCAACGAGGCGCAATGGCAGATTATCGATGCGCTGACCGGGGATTTCTTCGCCGGCGCCGGCCAGCATGACGAGAAGCTGCGGACGTTGTTCGTGGTAGGCGATTACAAGCAGGCGATCTTCCGGTTCCAGGGCACCAGTCCGGAGAATTTCAAGCTGGCCCGTCAACGGGTGAAGGATCAGATCGCCGGAGCGGCAGGGGGCTCTTCTTATCGCGGGGGACGCGAATGGCGCGATCTGCAGGATCTCGGTCTCGACCGGTCCTACCGAACGGCGCAGCCGGTGCTGGATTTCGTCGACGCCGCGATCCGGGGGATCGGCCATCTCCGCTTCGGTTTGGAGGACGAACCCGAACGGCATGTGGGAGAGGAGCGGCCCGGTCTCGTCACGCTGTGGCGGCCGATCGACGCGCAGGGCCTGCCCGAGGAACTGGGCGACGAGGACGAGGATGGCGGTTTCTCCCGACCCGATCGCGAACTGGCGGATCGCATCGCCCGCCAGATTCGGCGCTGGATGGATATCGGTTTTCCGCTGGTAAAGGGCGGTGAACGGCTTGCTGGGCCCGGTGACGTGATGGTGCTGGTGCGCAAGCGCAAGGAACTGGCGGGGCTGATCGTTGCCCGCCTGTATGCGGCAGGCGTGCCCGTGGCGGGGGTGGACCGCCTGCGTCTCGGCGCTCCGCTCGCGGTCAAGGACCTGATGGCCGGCTTGCGCTTCGCAGTACAGCCTTTCGACGATCTCAACCTCGCCAATCTGCTGGTTTCGCCGCTGATCGGATGGAGCCAGGAACAACTGCTCGCACATGCCTATCGCGATCGGAAGGCGAAGCTGTGGGATCATCTCCAGCGCCGGGCAGGCGAACCCGAAGTGGCGCAAGCGCTCGCCATGCTGTTCGAACTGCTCGCCCGCGCGGATTTCGAACCGCCGCAACCGTTATTGCACTGGATGCTGACCGGGCCGTGGCAGGGCCGCCGCAAGCTGATCGCGCGACTGGGCCGGGAAGCGAACGATCCGATCGACGAATTGCTGAACGCCGCGCATGCCTACGCCACTTCCCACGCGCCGAGCCTGCAGGGTTTCGTGCAATGGTTCGATGCGGGCGAGGGCGAGTTGAAGCGCGAAGCCGGTGCGGGCGAAGGTTTGGTTCGCGTGATGACGGTTCATGGATCGAAGGGATTGCAGGCGCCGATCGTGATCCTGGCCGACGCGGCAGGAGATCCGGACAGTTCGCCGGTGCGTGGCATCTCCTTGACCGAACCGGTTCCCGAAGGCCTCGATGCGCTGTTCGGCGCGCGAACGCTTCCCTTGCCGCCGCTGCGCAAGGAAGAACGTTTCGGGCGCATCGACGAGGCGCAGGTACGGACCGCCGCGGAAGAGCGGGAGGAACATTGGCGGCTGCTCTATGTCGCGATGACGCGGGCGGAGGAGGCCTTGTTCATCGGTGGCTCTCTCGGCCTGCGCGAGACGCAGCCGGCGGCGGAGAGCTGGTATGCGCAACTTGCAGCGCTGTTCGCCGAGGATGGACTGGCCGATGACCTGTGGGGCGAGCGCCGCGAATGGGGACGCCGGGCCGAAAGCGCGGCGCGCGCGGTGGAGAGCGGCGCGCAGGAAGTTACGCTGGATATCCCCGCTTGGGCGCAGCTGCCGATCGGACCTGAACCCAGGCCGCCGCGCCCGCTGGCGCCGTCCGCAGCGGGGGAGGACATGGGCGCCGATCCGCCGATGCCGGCGGCTGCCCTGCACGAAGCCGCCCGTCGCGGCGTGCTGATCCATCGCCTGCTGGAACGCCTGCCCGAACTGCCGCCGGAAGCTCGCGCGTCTGCCGCCACGGACTGGCTCGCCCGCAATGGAGCGGAACTTGGGGAAGGGGCGCGGATGGAGATCGCTTCCTCCGCGCTCGCGGTGCTCGATAATCCCGATTGGGCCGATATCTTCTCCGCCGATGCGCTGGCCGAAGTCCCGCTCGCGGCCACAGTGGCAGGACGTGTCATCGCAGGCACTATCGACCGGCTGCTCATCACGCCGGACCGGGTCCTGGTGGTCGACTTCAAGTCCGCGCGCCGCCCGCCGACGGACTTGGCCGAAGTTCCGCATTCCACCCTGCGCCAGATGGGAGCCTATGCGGCAGCGCTCGGCGTGATCTATCCGGGGCGCACCGTCGCGGTCGCGCTGCTCTACACCCAGGCGCCGCGCCTGATCGAAGTGCCGGGGGACCTGCTCGAAATCCACAAGCCTGCATTACAGGAAGCACAGGAAAGCTTTACCTTCTGAGGCATTGCCATATGGGCATCGCAGCCTAGATTGCGGGAAAGCTGACAGGAGAATGCAATGCCCACCAAAGCCGTAACGGACGCGAGCTTCGAAGAAGACGTGCTCCAGTCCGACACGCCCGTGCTGGTCGACTTCTGGGCGGACTGGTGCGGCCCGTGCAAGATGATCGCGCCTGCGTTGGAGGAAATCAGCGAGGAACTGGCCGGCAAGGTGACCATCGCGAAGATGGATATCATGGAGAACACCGACATTCCCGGGCAGATCGGCGTGCAGTCGATCCCGCTGATGGTTCTGTTCAAGGATGGTAAGCCGGTGGCCCAGAAACTCGGTGCCGCGCCCAAGAGCCAGCTCAAGGGCTGGCTGGAAAGCGTCCTTTAGCCTACTTCTCTCGTCACCCAGGCCCTGAGCCGGGGTCCCGCTGCTCATTTTGAAGCGGGATGCCGGATCAAGTCCGGCATGACGATTGATCAAATCTCTGCCATCCGCGCGGCGATCCTGTCCCACAAGGCCGGGCTTGCCGCGCCGATCAGGCCGGTCCGGTGGTCGTCCACCCGATAGGGCGAACCATCCGGCCGCGCGGCCTTGCCGCCCGCTTCGTTGAGCCACAGGACGCCCGCCGCATGGTCCCAGGCGAGGCTGCGTTCGAAGATCGAGATGTCGTTCTGCCCCAGCGCCAGGCGCGGATATTGTTCCGCCGCGCAGCGCGGGATGTCCACCATCCGGTAATGCGGGGCGATGTGGGTCTTCACTTTCTCCCGCTGTTCCGGATCGAGGAACAGCAGCGAGATCGCCGCGATCGGCGGGTCTTCCCCGCTGGGCAGTGCAGTGATGCGCATCTCGCCGATGAACGCGCCTTCCCCGCGCCGGGCATGGCAGAAGCGGCTGGACAGGGGATCATAGAGCCATCCGGCCTGGGTCTCGCCGCGATCCGCCAGCGCGACGATGATGCCGAAAGGCGCGGTCCCGTGGGCGAAATTATGCGTGCCGTCGAGCGGATCGACGATCCAGCACAGGCCGGAAAGGCGATCGAGGATGGACGGGTCCGCATGCGCGGCCTCTTCGCCCACGAACGCGGCATCGGGGATCAGCCGAACGAGCCCTTCCGCCAGGATCGCTTCCGATTGATGATCCGCGACCGTGACGAAATCGTCCGCCGCCTTCTGCGTTACCTCGTCATCGGTAAGGCGCTGGAAATGGGGCAGGATCGCGCGCTCCGCTGCCTCGCGCATGAGGGCGTGGACGGCGCGATCCAGCGCGGGGATCAACTGCGATAATCCGCGTTGATCGCGATGTAGCCATGCGTGAGATCGCAGGTCCACACCGTTGCGCGGCCCTCGCCCAGGCCAAGATCGACCGCGATAGAGATCTCCTGTCCCTTGAGATGCGCGGCCACGGGCGCTTCGTCGTAATCCGCCACGGGGAGTCCTTCGCGCGCGGCCCAGACGCCGCCGAAGCCGATGGAGAGCCTGTCACGGTCGGCGGGCTGTCCCGCCTTGCCGACCGCCATCACCACGCGGCCCCAATTGGCGTCTTCGCCCGCGATCGCGGTCTTCACCAGCGGCGAATTGGCGATGGCGAGGCCGATGATCCGGGCACTTTCGTCACTCACTGCGCCTGTTACGTCGATCGCGATGAATTTCTGCGCGCCTTCGCCGTCGCGAACCACGAGATGGGCGAGCTGACGGCAGATGTCGTTCAACGCCGCGGCGAACGCATCTGCCCCCGGGCTGTCGAAGGAGGCGAGCGGCGCGTTGCCCGCCTTGCCGGTGGCGAAAAGCTGGATCGTATCGCTGGTCGATGTGTCGCCATCCACGGTGATGCAGTTGAACGTGGTCAGGTTCGCCACGGAAAGGAGTTGCTGGAGGAAGGCAGGCTCCACGGCCGCATCGGTGAAGATGTAGCCGAGCATTGTCGCCATGTCCGGTGCGATCATGCCGCTGCCCTTGATGATGGCGGCGAATTCCACCCGCTTGCCGTCGACGATCGCCGATGCCGTCGCACCCTTGGCGAAGGTGTCGGTGGTACCGATCGTATTGGCGGCGTCGAGCCAGGAACAGGGTTTGGCCTTCAAAGCGGCTTCGACGCCCGCCTGCGCCTTGTCCTTGGGCAAGGGCACCCCGATCACGCCGGTGGACGAAACGAAGACCTCGCTCGCCGGGCAGTGGAGATGATCCGCCACCTGCGCCATGATCTGCTCGACCGCTTCCCGGCCGCGATAGCCGGTGAAGGCGTTGGAATTGCCGGCATTGACGACCAGAGCCCTGGCACGGCCCCGTGTGGTATTGATCCGGCCCAGTTCGACTTCCGAGGAACAGCAGACGTTGTTCGTGAAAACGCCGGCCACGGCAGTGCCTTCCGCCAGTTCGACATAGGTCAGGTCGCAGCGGCCCCAATTCTTGTATCCGGCTCGTGCGACGCGCGGCGTGGCGCCTGCGATCTGCGGCATTTCGGGAAAGGGTTGAGCGAGAGGCGATGTTTCGAGGTCCATGGAAAGCGCCTCTACTGTTGCTTCGTCGGTGCGTAAACGCGCTTTGAAGGTGGACGCAGCGTTCCACTCTCCCTATCTGCGTCGTGATGTTGCGACAATTGCTCACTCTGCTGGCTCTGATTACCGGGCTTGCCGCCACTTCGGCCCCGGTCGAAGCGCGCACGCCTGCGGTGAACGGTGCGCAGATCGAGATCGCCGACGTCGGGGCGAGCGCCATCGCGGCAGAGCTTGCGACGCGTTCGGTCAGCCTTGCCGTTGTTGGCTATTCGGCACCGCAAACGCAGGAATTCGCACTTCCAGAAGTGGAATGGCGGGCGTCCACCGTTCTTTACGGACCCGATCGCGCGCGCGAATAGGCGCTGGCGCCATCATCCATCCGGCTTGCGGCCTGACGCTCGGACGCGCGGGCCGGCAGCGCATATACCGCACTCATATCTCGGGAATCACGCCTATGTTCGGCGCAGTCGCAAAAGCCATTTTCGGTTCTTCCAACGACCGTTACGTTAAATCGCTCGACAAGACCGTCCGTCAGATCAACGCTTTCGAGCCGCAGATCGAAGCTCTCAGTGACGCGGAACTCGCCGGCCAGACCGACAAGTTCCGCGAACAGCTGAAACAGGGGCAGACGCTCGAGGATATCCTGCCCGAAGCTTTCGCCACGGTTCGCGAAGCCGCCAAGCGCGTGATGGGCATGCGCCATTTCGACGTCCAGATGATCGGCGGCATGGTGCTGCATCGGGGCGAGATCGCCGAAATGCGGACCGGCGAAGGCAAGACGCTGGTCGCCACGCTTGCGACCTATCTGAACGCGATCGAGGGCAAGGGCGTCCACGTCGTCACGGTGAACGACTATCTCGCCCGGCGGGACGCGGAATGGATGGGGCAGGTCTATCGCTTCCTTGGCCTGACGGTGGGCGTGATCGTGCCGAACATCGACGAATATCAGCGCCGCGAAGCCTATGCGGCCGATATCACATATGGCACGAACAGCGAATTCGGCTTCGACTATCTGCGCGACAACATGAAGCATGAGCGCAGCCAGATGGTGCAGCGCCCCTTCAACTACGCGATCGTCGACGAGGTAGACTCGATCCTGATCGACGAAGCGCGAACCCCGCTGATCATCTCCGGGCCGACCGAGGACAAGTCGGAACTCTATGTCGCGGTCGACGAGATCGTGAAGCAGATCGACGAGAGCTTCTACGAAGCCGACGAGAAGTCCAAGAGCGTGTCCTTCACCGAAGACGGGGTCGAGCGGGTCGAGCGCATGCTGGAAGAAGCGGGCCTGCTCGCCACGTCCAATCTCTACGATGTCGAGAACACCCAGGTTGTCCACCATCTCGACCAGGCATTGCGGGCGAACGTGATGTATCGTCGCGATATCGACTACATCGTCAAGTTCGACAACGCGACGCAGGAAGACAAGATCATCATCATCGACGAGTTCACCGGCCGCATGATGGACGGACGGCGCTGGTCGAATGGTCTGCACCAGGCGGTGGAAGCCAAGGAAGGCGTCAAGATCGAGCCCGAGAACCAGACGATGGCCTCGATCACCTACCAGAACTACTTCCGCATGTATCCGAAGCTCTCGGGCATGACCGGGACGGCCGCGACCGAAGCGGCGGAATTCTTCGATATCTACAAGATGAATGTCGTGACGATCCCGACGAACCTGCCGGTGCAGCGGATCGACGAGGAAGACGAGTTCTACAAGAATACCAACGACAAGTTCCAGGCGATCGCCAAGTCGATCAAGGAGCACAATGATATCGGCCAACCCGTGCTGGTCGGCACGGTGTCGATCGAGAAGTCGGAACTGCTGTCGGAATTCCTGCGCAAGGAAGGGGTGAAGCACGCCGTGCTGAACGCCCGTTTCCACGAGATGGAAGCGCATATCGTGGCGCAGGCGGGCCGGCTCGGCGCGGTGACGATCGCCACCAACATGGCCGGCCGCGGCACCGACATCCAGCTGGGCGGCAATGTCGAGTTCCGGATCGAGGACGAACTCAAGGACATGCCGGAAGGTCCGGAACGTGCGGCGGCGATCGAACGGATTCAACGCGAAGTGGCGGAAGAGCGCCAGCAGGTTCTGGCGGCGGGCGGCCTTTTCGTGCTCGGCACCGAACGGCATGAAAGCCGGCGTATCGACAACCAGCTGCGCGGCCGTTCAGGCCGCCAGGGCGATCCGGGGCTGTCGCGCTTCTATCTCTGCCTGGAGGACGATCTCCTCCGTATCTTCGGGCCGGACACGCTGTTCGCCCGGATGATGAACTCGAACCTTGCCGACGGCGAGGCGATCGGATCCAAATGGCTGTCGAAGGCGATCGAGACGGCGCAGAAGAAGGTCGAAGCGCGCAATTACGACGTCCGCAAGCAGGTCGTCGAATATGATGACGTGATGAACGACCAGCGCAAGGTGATCTACGAGCAGCGTTCGGAGATCATGGATTCCGAAACGGTGGACGATGTCGTCGTCGACATGCGGCATGACACGGTGAACGCGCTGGTGGGGGATGCCTGCCCTCCCGGCTCCTATCCCGAGCAGTGGGATATTGCGGGGCTGAAAGAGCGCGTGCAGGACGTGCTCGGTTTGGAGCCGCCGATCGACGAATGGCTTCAGGAAGATACGGTCGAGCCCGAAATCATCGACGAACGACTGGTCCAGCTCGCAAACGAGAAGATGGAAGCCAAGATCGGTGAAACCGACATCACCATCTGGCGCCAGGTCGAGAAGAGCATTCTCCTCGATCGGCTCGATCATTTCTGGAAGGAGCATCTCGCGACGCTCGATGCGCTGCGCCAGGTCGTCTTCCTGCGCGCCTATGCGCAGAAGCAGCCGATCAACGAATATAAGCGCGAGGCGTTCGGCCTGTTCGAGAAGATGCTGGAAGTGATTCGCGAGGATGTGACGCGCATCCTGCTCAACAGCGAGTTGCGGATGCAGCCGCAGGCCATTCCCGATCTGGATCTGCCCGAACTGCCCGATTTCCTCGTCGGTCATGTCGATCCCTATGGGGGCCAGAACGAAGCGTTCGGCGCGACGCCGGGGTCCGAAGCGATCATGGGCTCGATCGCGGCTGCCGCACAGCCGCAGCCGGCGGCGCGGCGCATGCAGTCGGGTACGCCGGTACCCGCTTCGCAGGGCGATGATCCCTATGCCGGGATGAATGTCAGCCGCAACGCTGCCTGTCCTTGTGGTTCGGGCAGCAAGTACAAGCACTGCCACGGCGCAAGCCGCTGATCTGAATGACCAAACGGGAGCGTGCGGCAAGAGAACGCCGCACTCTTCTCTGTGCGTCTGGCGTCAAGAGCTTGCGCCGGGCGTTGCATTGCGCGACGAACCCCGAACTTCCATGATGCTCGCCGGTAAACGGAAGAGGATCATCGGACATGGCATACTACATTCGCACGACCGTTGCGTTGAAGATGGGGAAGTATCAGGGCTATTCCGACCTGATGACGGCTTTCGCGCCGTATATGGCGCAGCATGGCTGGAAGCTGATTTTCGGTCTCGGGCCGGTGGTGGGCGACATCACGGAAATCACCCATCTGTGGGAAATCGAGAAGTTCGACGATATCGCCAAGGGCATGGAAGCCTGCGCGGCCGATCCGAAAGCCCATGTGCTGCTCGCCGACCTGCCGGACCTGGTCCACAAGGAGACGGTTGTGGTGATGGCGAAGACCCCGTACTCGCCCTGATGCAGCTGGATTAATTTGCTGCCCTTAGGGGGTGGACAAATCTATTCAATTCGGGTGCAAGCAGCAGTCCGAAAATTTCGGTCAGAGGAGGAGGGGATTATGGCAAACGGGGGTATCTCGCCACGGGCGCAGATCACCAATCAGAAGATCGCCTGGTGGTGTGCGGTCGTCTATCTCATGCTGTTCGGGAACGGTTTCATCATGGTCGCGGGCATGTTCCCGCCGCCCGATCCGACGTTGAGCGCGGATGCGGTGAAAGCGATCTTCCTGGAAAACCAGATGAACATCCGCATCGGCTTCCTGATGATGATGTTCGCGATCGCCTTCGGCTATGTCTTCGCGGCCTATCTGGGGCAGCTGGTGGCGGAGATCGAAGGCAAGTTCGGGGTCCTTTCGATCACCACCTTCGCCAGCCAGTTCTCGACCTTCCTGCTGCTGGGCGTGTCTTCGCTCCTGTGGGAACTGCTCGCGTTCCGCACGGAAGCCTATGATCCGAACACGTTCCTGATGTTCCACGATCTCGTGTGGCTGTCCTTCATCCTGCTCGTGCCGCCGACGCTGCCGATGTATGTCACGCTGGCGATCGCCGCGTTCCAGGATCGCAGCCCGACGCCGATCTTCCCGCGCTGGTACGGCTATCTCTGCGCCTGGGCCTTCGTGCTCTTCCTGGGCGGCGTGGGCTGCGAGTTCTTCCTCGACGGCCCGTTCGCCTGGGATGGGCTCTTCGCCTTCTACCTGCCGCTGGTCGACTTCAGCGCCTTCATCTTCAGCACGCTCTACCTCGTGTGGAAGCACATCAAGAGGCAAGAGGCCGCGCTGTGAGTGAAGAGAGTTCGGCAAGTACCAACGAACCGACGAACATCTATCAAGAGGTCGGCCTATGGATGGCAATCCTGGCCGACCTCACGATCTTCTCGATCATGTTCGGCACGGTCTTTTATTACCGCAGCTTCAATCCTGAGTTGTACGCCACCTCCCAGACGCAGCTGAACCAGCCGATCGCGTTGATCAACACGCTGCTGCTGCTGACGAGTTCCTACTTTGTGTTCGTCGGCGTCCAGGCGGCCCGCATGTGGCGCTGGGTCGCAGCCAGGCGCTTCATCCTGTTCGCGATCCTGTGCGGGCTCGGCTTCGTGGGCATGAAGGTGATCGAGTACAACCAGAAGTTCTCGGTCGGCATCACGGTCAACACCAACGAGTTCTTCATGTTCTATTTCATGACCACGATCCTGCATCTGGTCCATGTGCTGATCGGCCTGGCTGCGCTGTTCCTGATCCGCGCGGGCTTTCCGGCCGATGGCACGCAGTCCAGAGGGCGCGTCTTCGCGCTCGAGGCGGGCGGCGTGTTCTGGCATATGGTGGACCTCCTGTGGGTGATCCTCATGGCAGTGGTGTATCTCTCCCGATGACGATGAAAGAATTGTTGAACAATGGCGGGCGGATCTGGCTGATCCTCCTGGTCCTCAGCATCTGGTCGTTCGTCTATGCCGAGGATCTCGGCGTGCACGGCGATTGGGGGATCGCGGGCCTGCTGCTGATCGCCTTCGTGAAGGCGCGGTTGATCATCCAGAATTTCATGGAAGTGAACCACGCGCCGCTGGGCTTGCGGATCGCCTTCGAGATATGGACGGTCCTCGCGCCGATCGGTCTGATGACCGTGGTCGTCCTAGGCGAACGCGGCATGCTGTCCTGACAGAGGAGATAGGATGATGCTCAGATATCCCGCCGGGCCGCTCACCGTCGTTGCTTCGATGCAGCGTGCAGTCGCCAATTGGCCCGACGACGTGTTCCTTCAGACGATGGGGGAGGACAAGCTCACTTTCGCGGAGGTCGATCGCGCGAGCGACCGGATCGCTGCGGGGCTCGCCGCGCTCGGCGTGGAGAAGGGCGATCGCGTCTGCACCATGGTCAACACCCATGCCGATGCGGTGATTCTCTGGCTTGGCATCCTGAAGGCGGGGGCGGCTGCCGCGCCGATCAACACCAGCTATCTGGGCGAGTTCCTGCGCCACCAGGTCGCCGATTGCGGCGCCAGGATCATTGTCGCCGAAGACGAGTATGTCGCACGCTTGGCCGACCTGGCCGAAGGGCTGCCCGATGTAAAAGCCATCGTCATACGCGGCGATAGCCATGGCGCCGGCGCACCCTGGCGGCGGATCGAGTATGCCGACCTGCCGGGCGATGCTGCGGCTCGCCCGCAGGTCGATATCGGTCCGGCCGATCTTTCGATGCTGATCTACACCTCCGGCACCACTGGGCCTTCCAAGGGCTGCATGATCAGCCACGGCTATGCCTGTCAGCATGCCAACACGATGGTCCGCGCGCATTGCATGGAACGGGGCGACGTGGTGTGGATGCCGCTGCCGCTCTTCCACCTGACCGGCATGTGCGGGCTGACGCTCAACGCCATCCGCGTCGGCGCCACGGTGGACATCATCCCGAAATTCTCGGTCTCCAGCTTCTGGGACCAGATCGAGAAAGGCGGGGCCAATTTCGTCCTCATGATGGGCTCGATGCTGGCGCTGGTCGCGCGCGCGCCGGAGACCGAGGCGGAGAAGCGCTGCTACGGCAAGCTGGACAAGGTCATGGGCGCGCCGCTGCCGGCCAATGTCAGAGATGCCTGGATCGATCGCTTCGGGGTGAAGCGCATCGGTTCGCCCGGCTTCGGCCAGACCGAAGCGAGCATCGTCGTCTGCCACAAGATCGGCGAACCGCAGAAGGAAGGCACCAGCGGCCGCCGCTTCGAGGATTACGATGTCCGCATCGTCGACGAGAATGGCGAGGAATGTCCGCCCGACGTGGCCGGTGAAGTCTGGATCCGGCCGCTCGTCCGCCACGGCATGTTCGACGGATACTGGAACCGGCCGGAAGATACGGTGCGAGTGTTCAACGACCTCTGGCTCCATACTGGCGATATCGGCAAGTTCGACGAGGATGGCGATTTCAGCTTCGTCGACCGGAAGAAGGATTACCTGCGCAAGGGCGGCGAGAACATCTCCTCGATGGAGATGGACGCCGCTTTCATGCAGCGGACCGAAATCGCGGATGTCTGCGTCCATGCGGTCCCTTCCGAACTCTCGGAGGACGAAGTGAAGGTCACCTACGTCCTGTCCGAAGGAGCCGAGCTGGACAATCGCACGCTGTGCGAATGGGCCATCGCCAACATCCCGCATTTCGCAGTGCCGCGCTATTACGAGCGGGTGGCGGATCTGCCGCGCACGCCCAACGGCAAGATACGCAAGATCGAACTGCGCGAAGCCGGGGTCACCGGGACGACCTGGGATCGGCAGGATTCCGACCTGGCCCGGCAACCGAGGCGGTCGGCAGCGGCTTAGTTCTTCCTCCTCATTCCCCCGAAAGCGGGAATGAGGAGGAAGAGGGGGGGACGGGGCACGAGCGGAACACCGCCCACGCCCCTATCTCATCATGCGGCCCGGATCTCGCCAGCCGGCCCGGCTTCGACCATCGTCATGCGCCGGCCGACCACTTCGGTTTCCAGCGCTTCCTTGATCAGGTCCGGATCGAGGATGCGTGCATAGGCGCGGCTGCCGTCGAACAGGTCGACGATCGCCGCGGCGGCTGTGGCATCACCGTTGCGGTCATGGATCGTGGTATAGGTCGCGATGGTGCACAGCCCTTCATAATCCGTGCGCACCGGCAGTTCTTCGATCGCATCGAGCTCGGCCTGGATCTTCTTCTCGTCGATCGGCTTGACGTTCTCCGGCGGACGCGCGGAAAACAGGCCGTAGCAGTGGTTGCTCATCATCATGCCGAGCCCGCTGACGAGCCCGACCGAGCCCGCATCGTTGCGCATCTTCTCCACCATCTTGGTAATCGAGGTGCAGACATAGGCTGCCGCGGGTCCCCCCGCATAGGGCAGGCCGCCGGTGACGGTGATCTGGTCGCCCGGCCGGTCCGGAATGCCGAGCGCGTCGCGCGCGAAATTCACCGCTGCCGGGAAGCAGCTGTAAAGATCGACATAATTCACCTCGTCCATCGTCACCCCCGCGGACTCGAGCACCGCCTTGCTCGCCGCGTGCATAGCGGGCGATTTCCAGAGGTTGGGGCGGACGGCGGTGAACACCGGATCGTCGGCATAGCAGCTGTTCCAGGGATAGATCCGCTTATGCTCCGGCACGCCCAGCGCATCGGCCTTGGCCTTGCTCATCACGATCTGCGCAGCGGCGATGTCCACATCCATGATCGCGACATTGTGCTTGGTATAGGGATAGGCGATCAGCCGGTTATCCTCGCGGATATCGAACAGGAAATCGACCGATTTCTCCTGCGGGAACCAGGCGTCGGGATTGCCGGCCGCGACCTTGGTCATGCCGCTGAGCAGTTCGGCGTTCTTGCGGCGATAGTCTTCCGGGCTGATGCCGAGATGCGCTCGCCGGGCAACGTCGCGCATCGCGAAAGTATAGACGGCGCCCACGCCGCCCAGCAGGCCGGACGCGGCCTCGCCCGGATGCTGCTGCTCCTGCAGATCGAAATGGGCGAAGTTCGGCGGGGCAGGATAGCTCCAGTCCGGCACCTGGTTGTTCTTGGCATAGTATTTCCGTGTCGCCATCGCTTCGCCGCCCGCGATGATCGCGATATCGGCGCCGGCCAGGATCGCTTCGGCCGCGTGCTTGACCAGCTTTATGCCGGTGGTGCCGCTGGGCATCGGGCATTCCATCTTGCGCGGGCTGGCGCCCAGGCGCTCGGCCAGGCGGGCGGTCTGGTCATCATAGGTCCAGGCGAGCGCATAGGCCGTGCCGACATAGTCCGCCTTGGCGAGTTCCGAATGTGCAATGCCCGCATCGTCGGCAGCGAGGCGGACCGCCTGCTCCCAGAGATCGAGCGGCTCGGGTCCCGGTTGGTGACCGCGATGGTTGGTGACTTGTGCGACCCCGACGATAACGGGCGTATTGTCCGACATTGGACGCCTCTCCATTGGGCTGGTTTTGGACTGCGGCGCGGAACGTAGATCAAACGCTGCCCGTAGCAACCGGAAATCAGAGTTAAGATTGTCCCAGGCGGAAATCGGCGAAAACTGGGGCTTGCCAGCGCTGCGGCGAAAGCCAACAAATACGGCCGAACGAAATGGGAGAGTTGCAAATGGTGAAGATGATCGCGATCCTGAGGCGCAAGCCGGGCATGAGCTTCGCGGATTTCAAGAAGCACTACGAAACCAGCCACGTCCCGCTGGTGAGCGGTATCATGGGCGATTATCTGAAAGCCTATGTCCGCAATTACAGCGATGGCGAGAACCCGTTTCCGGTAGGCAAGCCCAACAGCTTCGACTGCGTGACCGAGTTCCATTACGATTCGATGGAAGACCTGCTCGCGGCGGCTGAAGCCGTGCAAGATCCCAAGAACGAACAGGCCGTGCGCGACGACGAGAAGCGCTTCCTTGACATCGACAATGTCGAGATCTTCGTGGCCGATACGCGGACGCGGCAGGACGGGGTGTTCTGAAGGGACGGAAGAATAGGCTTCACCCCAGCGCAGGCTGGGGTCGCTTCCGGTTTCGCGACTTCGGAGAGAGATCCCAGCCTTCGCCGGGATGACGGGGTTTGGTTGAAACAAAGATGACGGGGTTTGGTTGACACAAAAGGGCCTGAAAGCGCCCTCCAACCTTTCCTCCCGAGCGGGAGCTAACCCTCAGGAAATCTGCCCTTTCTTGACGGAAACGCTCGCTCGCAAGCGTGTGACCTTTCGCGATGGAGTGTGTCAACTCCGGCCGGGCCGCTCCTGCGGGCGGATGGTTTGGGCGAGGGCGAGTGGCGGGCTTCATCCTGCAGGTTAAGCCAGATTTCACGCGTGTAGGAAAACGGTTTCTGGAGGCTATGAGAATAGCTTGATCCCGTTCGCCCTGAGCCTGTCGAGGGGCCGTTCTTTCTTCCTGTGCCTTTTGAAAAGAAAAGCGGTCTTTCGACAGGCTCAGGACGAACGGGTCTTGGTCCTGTCCTACCGCACCGCCAGGATGAAATCGCCCCAATGGCCGTCCTGGATATCGCCATAGCCGTCAACGGAACCGTTGAGCTTCCACTGCGTCAGGCAGATCGGCCAGCGGGAATTGTTCCACGGGTGCATCGGGAACCCGGCCACCACCGTGCCCGTGATCGTGTGCACGCGGCCTTTCTCGTCATGGAGTTCGAGATCCATGGCCGCAGGCATGAGGTCGCTGTCATAGCGGGTCAGCTTGCGGCAATGGATGACGGCGGCCTGTTCGCCATTCACGATCACCCAGCCGAAGCGCAGGTTCTGGTCGGGCGGCACGTCGAACTTTCCCTTCCAGATCGGGTCGAGATCCTGGGAATCGAAGGCTGTCACGTGGAAGCAGAACTTGTTGTCGAACGTGCCGGTGACCCAGCCCATGGCCGGGATGTTGCGCGGCTGTTCGGAGCGCAGTTCGCCCCAGGACCGGTCGCGGGTCTGGCGGCTGTTCACGTCATAGCTTTTGCCGCGGATCGTCAGCTCGCCCACATTGTACATCGGCTGTTCGTAATGGACGTTGCTCGACCACATGGCGGGCGGGTGCATCGCGGTATGGGTGATGTCGAACGAGCTGTTGCGTTCCTTGTCGAGATATTTCGTGCGGAACTTCACGCCCGGCTCGATCACTTCGACCTCGTAGCCGTTGGAAGTCTTGTACTTGAGGAAGGTACCGTTCAATTCGTCCGCGCTCACGAAGCCGCGATAGTCCTGGATCGCCAGGCCCGGCGCGATGGGCTGAATCCCCTGGCATACAAATACGCCGGTGGAGATCAGATTGCAGTTCGGGTGAAACCAGGTGTAGCAGAGCGCGTGGATTTCCTCCTCCAGGATGGAGAAGCCGAATTGCTGCGTCTCGTTGAGGTCGAGATGCTTTTCCTTCGCCCAATATTCCGGATGGATTTCCTCGTGGCGCGGATCGTAGGTGCCCATGCTCTTGGCCACGGGACGTGTGATGTAATGTTCTGCTGCGCCGTTGCTCACGGTGCCTCTCCCTTTTCCGGTTTCGCAATGTGGCTTTATCCTGGGCGGTAAAGGGTGCACTGTCTCCCGCACAAGCCGTTTTCGGCCAGCTGGCGAAACCATCCAAGGAGAGGATCGATGAAAGTCATGCTTCTGCTCAAACGCAAGGCGGGCATGAGCGCCGAGGCGTTCCAGGAATATTACGAACGCAGCCATGTGGCGCTGGCGCACAAATATCTCGGCCATCTCTTCGCCGATTACCGCCGCAACTACATGCTGCCGGTCGAAGGCGGGCAGAGCGACGGCCAGAACCCCGGCCTCGCCAATCCAGACTACGATGCCGTCACCGAGATCTGGATGAAGGACGAAGCCGCCTGGGCGGAGATGCAGCGGATCATGGCCGATCCCGAGATCGGGCGGATCTTCATGGAGGACGAAGAACATTTCCTCGACCGGCCCGCCTTGCGCATCTTTCCCTGTTTCGAAGTGAAGTCGGCGACGATCGCGGCTTGATCCGGGCTCCTGGGCCAGCCTCGTCATTGCGAGAAGCGAAGCGACGAAGCAATCCAGAGCGGTTGGTGTTGGCCTCCGGATTGCTTCGCTGCGCTCGCAATGACAAAGTCAGGTTCTCCTGTGGGGCAATCGGTTTTTCGAAGGATGAGTATGAAGATCTACGGCAGCTCGCTGTCCCCATTCGTCCGCAAGGTCTTGGTCACATTGGCTGAGCTCGATATTCCGTTCGAGAATGTGCCCACGCCGCCGAGTTCTCCCGATGAGGAGTTCCGGCAGGCAAGCCCCTTCGGCAAGATCCCCGGCATGCGGAACGGAGATTTCGTGCTGGCGGATTCCAGCGCGATACTTGCTTATATCGATGCGCTGAAACCCGATGCCCGTCTCTATCCCGGCGACGCGCAGGCGAGAGGGCGGGCGGTGTGGTTCGACGAGTTCGGCGACACGATCCTGTTCGGCGCGGGCCAGAAGATGTTC
>CAMLQG010000023.1 GCA_946482075.1 uncultured Erythrobacteraceae bacterium | reverse complement strand
GCTGCTGCAGAAGACGATGGTGATGGTCGAAGGAATCGCGACCCAGCTCCATCCCGCGATCAACATGTGGGATGTCTCGGCCCCCTATGTGCGGGCCTGGCTGCGCGACGAGCTCGGGCCGGAAGCGGCGATCGCGGATCGCCTGCGGGAGGATTTCACCACGCTGATGGGCATACCGGCGCTGGTCCGGCGGCTGGAGGAGAAATTCCCGCCTCGCGGCGGCGCGCCCGACCAGCCGCCGCTGCCCGACGTGGAACTGCTCTGGGAGCGCCGCGGCAAGGCGCGCGGCTGGGCCGGCTATCTGATCGCTGCGCTGGCCGGCGGCGCTCTGGCGGCCGCCGGTTTCGCGCTGGACTGGATCGGCTGA
This sequence comes from uncultured Erythrobacteraceae bacterium, assembly GCA_946482075.1. The sequence goes on along the minus strand of CAMLQG010000023.1, from coordinate 40,929 downwards.
GAACTATTCGCCCACTTCGCTGATCTTGTGATGCGGCAGCATGTTGCGCGCGACCAGCAGCAGCGCCGCGATGAACGCTTCGATCACCATGGCCGGGATCATGCCTTCGTAAGTGCCGTCCGTCGCCGCGCTCACGATGCGGCCGATGATCACCACCACCATGATGATCGCGGGGACCAGCAACAGGTCGCCCTTGCGGGACCAGGCGCCCCACAGCATGCAGATGCCGATGATCCCGAAGAAACCGAACAGGTCGCCTCTCAGCGTGGAGAAGCCTTGCGTCGTCTGTGCGGCGATGCCGATCTTCGCGGCTACGACATCGGGCGTCAGCAGGAAAGCGAAGGCAAACAGGACGAAGAACGCTCCGCCCAGGAATACAAGTGCAGTGACGGCAAGTCTCATTGGATTTCCCCTCCTTGTTCTGCGGGCCTTTTCCGCTCTCTTTTCCGCCAAGTAAAGCTGTCGCCCGATTTGCGCGGTGGCTAAAGAGGCCCTAGATCATGCCCATGCCTCGGATCCTCCTCGTCGTCGGTGGCGGTATCGCCGCATACAAGGCCTGCGAACTCGTGCGTCTGATCCGCAAGGGCGGCGGTTCGGTCACTTGCGTGCTCACCGAAGCCGCGCATGAATTCGTGACGCCGATGACGCTTGCCGCGCTGAGCGAAAACCCCGTCCACACCACGCTGTGGGACCTGCGCAACGAAGTGGAGATGGGCCATATCCAGCTGAGCCGCGATGCCGATCTGGTAGTGGTCTGCCCCGCCACCGCCAATCTGCTGGCCAAGATGACGGCGGGCATTTCGGACGATCTCGCCACCACGCTGCTGCTGGCCACCGACAAGCCGGTGCTGGCCGTGCCGGCGATGAATGTGCGGATGTGGCAGCATGCGGCGACCGTGCGGAATGTCGCGCAGCTGCGCGATGCGGGCGTGGCGATCATGGAGCCGGATGAAGGCGAGATGGCCTGCGGCGAATTCGGCCCCGGCCGCCTGCCGGAACCGGAGCGGATCTGGCGCGAAATCGCGCGGATCATGGCTCTCGATCCCGGAGCGGTCGCGCCCGGCGGCGTGGCGCCCCTGCCCGATCCGCTGGCGGACCAGCCCGATTTCGCCGCGCTGCCGGACCATCGCCCGCTCTACGGCCGGCATGTGCTGGTGACTGCCGGCCCCACGCATGAGCCGATCGATCCGGTGCGCTACATCGCCAATCGCTCCTCGGGCAAGCAGGGCTATGCGATCGCGGCCGCGGCCGCGGCCGCCGGTGCGCGCGTCACGCTGGTGTCCGGCCCGGTCAACTTGCCCACTCCGCCGGGCGTCGACCGGGTGGACGTGGAGACCGCGGTCGAGATGGCGGCGGCGGTGCACGATGCGCTGCCCGCCGATGCAGCCGTGATGGTCGCGGCGGTGGCCGACTGGCGCAGCGCGGATATTTCCGGGATCAAGCTGAAGAAGCGCGAATCCGCGCCGCCCGCGCTCAGGCTCGCGGAAAACCCGGACATCCTTGCCACGCTGGCGGCCGGTATCCCGCGGCCGCGCCTCGTCGTCGGGTTCGCGGCCGAGACCGACAATGTGATCGAGCACGCCAAAGCCAAGCGCCAACGCAAGGGGGCGGACTGGATCGTGGCGAATGACGTGTCGGGCGATGTGATGGGCGGCGACCGCAACCGCGTCCACATCGTGACCGAGTTTGGTGTCGACAGCTGGGACAATCTCCCCAAGGAGGAAGTCGCCCGGCGGCTGGTGGAAAAGATTGCCGATGAGTTCGCTTAAGTCCGTGTTCGATCCCGTTCCCGTCCAGATCAGGCGCCTGCCCCATGCCGAAGGTCTGGCCCTGCCGGCCTATGCGACCGATGGCGCGGCGGGAATGGACGTGCTTGCGGCGGAAGACGTCGTGCTTCCGACCGGCGGCCGGCATGCGGTGGCGACCGGCCTCGCGCTGGCGATCCCCGATGGCTACGAGATCCAGGTCCGTCCGCGCTCGGGGCTCGCGCTCAAGCACGGGATCAGCCTGCCCAACACGCCCGGCACGATCGATTCGGATTATCGCGGCGAGCTGAAGATCATCATGATCAATCTCGGGGCGGAGGATTTCGCCATCCATCGCGGCGACCGGATCGCGCAGCTGGTGCTGGCGCCGGTGGTCCGCGCCGGATGGCTGGAAGTCGCGGAACTGGCCGAAACCGCGCGCGGAGCGGGCGGGTTCGGTTCGACGGGCGGGGTCCGGAATCTGGGGGACTAGAGCCCCAGATTCAGCCTTCGCGAGACTGTGTAATCCACTACTGCCACAATGAACCAGCTCAAGGTCCAGCGCAGGCGGTTGAGCGGGGTCAGGCGGCTGCGATGCAGTTCGCGGGAGATCGGTTGTGCGGCGGCGACCTGGTGGTCGATATAGCGGCGCATCCGCGCCGCAAGCCCCGCATCCTCGATCCGCAACATCAGCTCGAGATTGATGTAGAGGCTGCGCATGTCGAAATTCGCCGAACCGATATAGACCGTGTCGTCGATCACGATCAGCTTGGTGTGAAGCCGGGCAGGCAGGAATTCGAAGATCCGCGCGCCGCGTTTCAGAAGCTGGCCATAGAGGATGCGTGAGGCGCCCACCGTTGCGCCATTGTCCGATCGGGATGGCAGGAGAAGCCTCGTGGCGCCCTGGCGCGCGATCCGGCCGATCTTGCCGAGCAGGATCGTCGCGGGCGAGAAATAGGCCATCGCCATGTCGAGCCGGGCAGCATGGCCGAGATCGTGACTCACGCAGCGTGCCCAGGTGCTCAGCCCCCGGGTGGGCCCACCCATCAGCAGGCGGACGGGGCCATGGCCCGGATTCCATTCGCGCACCATTCGCCGGATGGAACGGAACTGCCCCTTGGGCAGCAGGGTCCAGCTGGAAATCGCGGTGAACCAGTCCTTCAGATCCTCCACCACCGGCCCGCGCAGCACTACGCCGAGATCGGACCAGCCATCCTGTTCGGCGCTCGCGAAATACTCGTCCGCTATGTTGAAGCCGCCGATCATCGCCTTCGTGTTATCCGCGATGACGATCTTCTGGTGGTTGCGGATCAGATAGCGGCGCGTCCAGCGTGGCATGAAGCGGCAGAAAGTCGCGCCTGCTTCGACGAGGGGCTGGAAGAAGGCGGCGGGAGCGGTCGCCCCGAACCCGTCGATGATCAGCGTCACCGCAACGCCGCGCCTGGTCGCTTCCTGTAGCGCATCGCGCACCCGCCGTCCGGTGCTGTCCGCCGCGAAGATGTAGAAGCAGATGTCGAGCGAGAGCTTCGCGCCGTCGATCAGCGCGAGCAGCGTGTCGAGCCGTTCCGCCCCGTCCGGGTGGAAAGTGAATTCGTGCCCCTGCGCCGGCACGGTGAACGGGGACGATTCGCGAAACGGCATTCGTGGGCGAGGGGTCGCCCCGCTCCTGTACTCCAACTCCTCCATAAGCGATCCTTGGCCCGGCCGCTTCCATAGGGCAAGCCCGGCGCGTCCGACGGTTCGATGGTCGACCCCGCCGGATGCTCCGAATCCTTGACTTTCCCGAGCCCCGCCCCTAGATCGCCGCCTTTCCGACACGCTTGTTTACCGGAGTGCCCATGGCGCGCGTTACTGTCGAAGATTGCGTCGATAAGGTTCCCAACCGCTTCGATCTCGTCCTTCTTTCCGCCCAGCGGGCCCGTGAAATCTCGGGCGGCGCGGAACTGACGGTCGATCGCGATCGCGACAAGAACCCGGTCGTCGCCCTGCGCGAGATCGCGGAAACCACCGTGCGGCCCAAGCAGCTTCGCGAAAGCGTGGTGCAGTCGCTCCAGCGCGTCCTGCCGGATGACGAGGACGAAGCCGATGAAATCGGTTCGCTGTCCCAATCGGCCGAAGCGATGCGGATCACTGCCGCTGCACCGGTGCGCAGCACCTCGATCGGCGCCGATTTCGACGGCTGATCCGTTTCTGACAGAAGTATGACAGGTCGGTGACGTCCGGCCCTGATACAGGACAGGTGCGGCGATTGACCGCGCCTGTCGGCGCGTGTTGAATTCCCGCATCTGAAAGTCATCTGCCGGTCCCGCGATCGGCGCAGACGGTGTGAGGAAAAGGCGCATCATGGCGGTCGTTGCAGTCTACAGCGTGAAGGGCGGCGTGGGGAAAACCACGATCGCCACCAATCTCGCCTGGTGTTCCGCCGTGCTGTCCCGCCGCCGGACTCTGCTGTGGGATCTCGATCCCGCCGGCGGTTCCGGGTTCCTACTCGGCGCGGAACAGCCGGCCAAGCGCAATGCCGCGCTGGTCCTGCTGGACCGCCAGGATCCCGGCAGGCTGGCGGAACCCACCGCCACGCCGAATCTCGATATATTGATAGCGGACGAAAGCCTGCGACAGATCGACGGGCAACTCCTCGCGCTCGGCAAGCGCAAGCGGCTGCTGCGCATTTCCGAGGCCCTGTCGAAGGATTATGAACGGATCGTGCTAGATTGCCCGCCGGTGCTGAACGAATTGAGCGCGCAGGTGATCCGCGCGGCCGATGTCATCATCGTCCCGCTGCCGCCCTCACCCCTCGCTTCCCGCGCGATCGAGACGATCCGCGACGATATCGCTGCCAATCACAAGCAGCATCCGCCGATCCTGCCGGTGATCTCGATGTATGACGGCCGCCGCAAGGTACATGTGGAAGCGCGCGCCGTGGCGGGGAGCTGGCCGGTCATTCCGATGGCCAGCGTGGTCGAACAGATGGCGGTGCGGCGCATGCCGCTGGGTGCGTTCGCCTCGACATCGCCCGCTGCGCAGGCCTTCGCGAGACTATGGACCGCGATCGAACGCAAAGTCGCGCAGGAAGCGCGCAAGAAGCTCTGATTCACAACGACGAGACACTGAAAAGGGCGGGTCCGGAGACGGACCCGCCCTTTTCGATCAACGATACCGGAACGCGTCAGTTGACGCGCTTCACCGTCTTCTGGCCGTTTTCGGGTGCGATGGTGATGCGCACGGTCTCGCCGGAATTGCCCGGGAAATCGGTGAACATCGCATCGACGAGGTTCGGCACGACATATTGCAGCCGGTTCGAGGTCGAGACCGCCTGGGCCTTGCCTTCGAACAGGCGCGCGCCGTCGGCTGCGCGGTCGATCTTCAGGTCTATGCCGCTGGTGTAGATCGTGTAGCTGCGCACGCCGCCGCCGTCGAACCAGGGGTCGTACCAGCCATAGCCCCAGGGGCGGCCGAACGCACCATAGCCGAAGCCGCGCCGTCCATAGCCGTACCAGGGCGAATAGAACGGATCGCGATAGAAGCCGTCGGACGTGATCTTCTCGCGGCCATTGTCGACGCCATAATCGAACCGGGCGATCAGCGTCGCCTTGCTGGGTGCCGCGCGGGTGTAGCCCAGCCCTTCCATCTTCTGCGCGACAAGATCGGCATAGCGGGAGAATTCGAGCCCGCCGGCCATGCCCGGATCGTCGGCGACGACAGCGAAGGTCTGGCCCTGCGGTGCCGGCAGCTGGCTCTCGAAGCGCGAGACGTCCGCCTTGAACGGAGTAGCGCAAGCCGTCAGCGCAACGATCATCAACGGAACAGCGGCTGTTTTCAGCCGTTTCCCGATATTTCGGCCCATATTCCGGAAAGCGATTTTCATCATCTTAACTCCGCACGAACATGCAGAACGGCCTCTCGCACCGCGCCCATAGTTCTTTCATCACGACACGCACTTACAACGCTATGACTGAATGAGCCTTGAATACCCGTCGCTGGCAAGGCTCATTTCGTCGCATCAACGCGCGAAGTCCCGTTTCGGGCCAGCGCTTTCGATCAGCCCCGAACGAGGCCGAGCTTGCGGTAGGCGTTGGCGAGCGTCGGTGCGGCGAGTTCGCGCGCCTTGGCGGCCCCCTTGGCGAGGATCGCGTCCAGCGCTTCACGGTCCTGCTTGAGTTCCACGAGCCGCGCGGAGATCGGCTGGAGCGTGGCGACCAGCAGTTCGCCCAGCGCGGGCTTGAACTTGCCGAAGCCTTCACCGCCGAATTCGCCCAGCACCGTATCCACATTCGTGCCCGCGAGCGTGGCGTAGATCGAGACCAGATTGAGCGCTTCGGCGCGGCCTGCCAGCCCTGCCGCTTCGGACGGCAGCGGTTCGGGATCGGTCTTCGCCTTCTTCACCTTCTGCATCATCGTGTCGGCATCGTCGGTCAGGTTGATGCGGCTCATGTCGGACGGGTCCGACTTGCTCATCTTCGCCGTACCATCGCGCAGGGACATGATCCGCGCGGCTTCCGGCGGGATGATCGGATCGGGCAGAGTGAAGACCTCCTCGCCCGCGCCGAAATCATTGTTGAACTTCTGCGCGATGTCGCGCGCGAGTTCGAGGTGCTGCTTCTGGTCCTCGCCCACCGGCACATGGGTCGCCTGGTAGAGCAGGACGTCGGCCGCTTGCAGCACGGGATAGGTGAACAGGGCGATCGAAGCGCCTTCGCGGTTCTTGCCGGACTTGTCCTTGAACTGCGTCATGCGGTTCAGCCAGCCCATCCGCGCGGTGCCATTGAGCAGCCATTGCAATTCCGCATGGGCGGGAACCTGTGCCTGGTTGAACAGGATCGAACGATCCGGATCGATCCCGCAGGCAACGAGCGCGGCAGCCATTTCCAGCGTGGCGGAATGCAGTTCCGCGGGCACATGGGGCATGGAGATCGCGTGGAGATCGGCCAGGAAGAACAGGCATTGCCCGCCTTCGCCGATCGAATCCTGCATGCGCACCCAATTGCGGATCGCCCCCAGATAATTGCCTAGGTGGAGATTGCCCGTGGGCTGGATACCGGAAACGACACGCATGATGATTACTCTACCTCCAGGACCTCGTCATCCGCTGCGGTGCGAGGGCTGCGGCGGCGCCTTAGCTGGGCAAGCACCTGCTTGTCGACCGCGCCTGTGAGATAGGCGACCACGAAGAACACGACCATGCCAGCACCGACCAGCAGCGACAGCGACCAGATGCGGTCGATCACCGATCCGGCATAGCGATCGGTGAATTGCGGGACGAGCCACCACAGCAGCGCCGCCATGGCGGCTGTCGCCACCAATTGCCGCGCGATCTTGCCGGCGAGCGCGAAGGTGAAATGGAACCAGCCGCGCAGGTGCAGGATCGAATAGAGCAGGATGCAGTTGAGCGTCGCCGATGCGGCGGTGGCCGCGGCGAGGCCGACGATCCCGAAGCGCTGCACCACCACCAGGTTGATGCCGATGTTGAAGATGAGCGAGGCAAGCGCGGTCCAGACCGGAGTGCGCGTATCCTCGCGCGCGAAGAAGCCGGGGTTGAGGATTTTCACCGCGACATAGGCCGGCAGCCCGGCCACCAGCGCGACCACGATGTTCGCCATGATCGCGCCATCGGCCAGAGTGAACTTCCCGCCCACGAAAAAGGCCGTGACGAAGGCCGGCGCGCAGATCGCGAGGGCGGCGGCAGCGGGCAGGGTCAGCAGCGTGCCGATCTCGAACGCATTGGCTTGCAGGCGCTGCGCTTCCCGCGCATCGCCCGTATGGATGTGGCGCGAAAGCATCGGCAGGATCGCGGTGCCGAGTGCAATACCGACAATGCCGAGCGGCATCTGGTTCAGCCTGTCCGCCAGTTTGAGCAGCGTCAGCGAGCCCTGCGGCAGCGATGTGGCGAAGAACGTGTCGACGAACTGGCTGACCTGGTAGATTCCCGCGCCGAACGTGGCGGGAAGGATCAGCGCGCCCAGGCGGCGGACTTCGGGTGTCAGCTTCGGTAGCGTGACCTTGAGTCGTACGCCCGCCTTGCGCGCGGCGTAGAAGAGATACGCGAGCTGGACGATGCCCGCGGCCGTCACCGAAATCGCCAGCGCATGGGCGACGATCCGGTCGTCACCGCCCGGGCCGCGCAGATACCAGCCGATGATGATCCCGGTGATCAGCGTGATGTTCAGCAGGATGGGCGCGAAAGCGCCCGGCGCGAAGCGCGAACGGGCGTTGAGCAGGCCGGACAGCATGGCGACCAGACTAACCAGCCCGAGATAGGGGAATGTGATCCGGCTCAGCAGGACGGAGAGTTCGAATTTGCCCGGCACTTCGGCGAAGTCGCTCGCCAGCACCCAGACGATGCCGGACATGGCCAGCATCGCCACGGCGCTGAAGGCCAGCAGCACCCAGACGAAGACCGAGAGCACGTCGTCCGCGAATTTCCCCGCCGCAGCCTCGCCGCCTTCCCCGTGCAGCTCACGCGAATACATCGGCACGAAAGCGACCGAGAACGCGCCCTCGGCAAACAGGCGGCGGAAGGTGTTGGGCAGAGTGAAAGCGAGCTGGAACGCGTCCGCGGCCAGCCCGGCACCCAGCACGCGCGCGAGCAGCATGTCGCGCGCAAAGCCAAATACGCGGCTGATCGCGGTCAATCCACCGATCGTGCCGACATTGCGGATCAGGCTCATGTCAGGCGGCCGCGGCCGTCAAACGCGTCAGCGCGCGGGGCCATTGCGATCCGGTCAGGCGTTGCCGACCGGCTCACTGCCGGCCGCGTCCTGTTCGGCCTGCCGGCGCTGGAGCTGCTCGATATAGAGGCCGTTGAAATCGATCGGATCGAGCAGCAGCGGCGCGAAGCCCGCATCGCGGATCGCATCCGAAATCACGCGGCGCGCGAAGGGGAACAGGATGCGCGGGGCTTCGGCATAGAGGAAAGCGTGGGCCTGCTCGTCGGCCAGGTTGCGCATGCCGATCAGGCCGCAATAGGACAGCTCGATCAGGAAGATCGTGCCCTGTTCCACCTTGCTGGAAACGCTGATCTTCAGTTCGACTTCGTGCACTTCCTCGTTCACGCGTTCGGCGCCGATATTGAACTGCACGTCCAGATTGGGCTGTTCCTGCCACTGATAGCAGGCCGGGGCATTGGGATTTTCCACCGACAGATCGCGGATATATTGCGAGATGATCCCGGCCGCGGGGAAATCGTCCGCTCCGTTGCCGTTGGCTTCGTTGTTGAGATCGGTGAGGACTTCGCCTTCTTCGGCCATGATCGTCTATGCCTTTTCCAGTGGGACGGACGCCTGCGGTCGGCGGGCCGTCAACATGTCTGGCGCGCGCCTAGCATTCCGCAGGCGCAACCGCAACGGGCGCGCAACTGCGTTCGAAATGACACGCCCGCGCGATGGAATGGGCCCATCCACGGGTTGTTCATTTGTATTCCGTACCTATTTGAGGCAGGTTATGGAGATGGGCGCGCGGATTGCGCGCCGCCGCAGTAAAGACGGAACGTGCCGTGGTATACGAAATCATCATTCTGGCGATGATCGCAGCCTTCCTGGGCATGCGCCTCTATTCGGTTCTCGGCCGCCGGGCCGAGCATGAGGAAGAGCCAGTGCCCACGCGTTTCGAAAAGGGTGACCAGCCGGGCGCTCGTCGTGCCCCGCAGCCGGCGCAGCCCGCGCCCGTGCAGTTCCGCCCGCGCGATCTCGCCGGTGCCACGCCCATGGTGGAGCAAGGCCTGCGCGCCATTGCCGCGGCTGATCGCCGCTTCGATCTCGGCGGGTTCCTCGAAGGCGCAAAGGGTGCCTACGGCATGATTCTCGAGGCTTTCTGGCGGGGTGACCGCGAGGAGCTGAAGGAACTTTGCACGCCCGAGGTCTATCAGAGCTTCGCTTCCGCGATCACCGCGCGCGAGGAAGCGGGAGAAGCGCTCGACAACCGCCTCGTGCGGATCGAGGAAGCAGCGGTCCATTCCGCCACGCTCGATGGGCGTCTGGCGCGGATCGCGGTGCGTTTCGCCGCCGATATCGCTGCGGTCACGCGTGATCGGGACGGCGCGGTGATCGCCGGCTCGCTCGACGATGCGATCGAGAGCCGCGATGTCTGGACTTTCGTCCGCGACGTCGGCACCTCGGGCCCGGACTGGTTGCTCGAAGAAACCGATCAGGACTGAGCAAATGTCCCGTGGGGAGGGGCGCGGGATCGCGGGAATTCGGCTAGCTACCGCTGCCGCGTTGATTTTTCTCGCCGGTTGCCGGCTCGTTCCCGAGACACAGACGCCGCGCCCTACGCCGCTGCCGCCGCAGCCCAAGCCCAGCGTGGCCAGCGCGGTCTTTGCCGGCGTCAAGGCCGGGCCTTCCATCCATTCGCTCAAGCTCACTGCCGCCGATGCCGGCCCGGCGCTGGCGTCCTTCGTCGAAAGCTGCCCCAGGCTTCTCGCGCGGACCGATGCCAGCGGACTGACCGAGAAGGAGGACTGGCGCGACGCCTGCACGGCCGCAAGCAGCTGGCGTTACGAGAACGCGGTCGAATTCTTCATCACCTATTTCGAGACCGCTCGCATCGGCGATGGCGCGGCCTTCGCCACGGGCTATTACGAGCCGGAAATCGAAGGCGGGAAACGCACCCGTCCGGACTATTCCGTCGCGGTCTACAAGCTTCCGTCCGATCTCGTGCGCGGTTGGCCCGACGACATGAAGCAGAGCGAGCGGGTCGGCAAGCAGCCGCTCGGCCGCTACGACAGGGACGGCAAGTTCGTTCCTTACTACGAACGCGCGGAGATCGAGGACGGCGCGCTTGCCGGCAAGGGGCTGGAGATCGCCTGGGTCAAGGACCCGGTCGAGTTCTTCTTCCTGCAGATCCAGGGGTCGGGCCGGTTGCGTTCGTCCGACGGGCAGGTGATGCGGATCGGCTATGCCGGGCAGAACGGGCGTGAATATGTCGGCATCGGTTCGGTCATGCGCGAAAAGGGCCTGATCGGCGAAGGACCGGGCCAATATTCGGGCAGCATGCAGGGCATCATGCAGTTCCTGCGCGAAAATCCCGAGCAGGGGCGCGAGATGATGCGCCAGAACAAGAGCTGGATCTTCTTCCAGGAAGTGGCGGGCGATGGGCCGCTGGGCGCGCTCAATGTGCCCGTACGGCGGGAATCCTCGGTTGCGGCCGATCCCAATTTCGTCCCGTTGGGTGCTCCGATCTGGCTCAGGACCGACCGGCGCGAGGCCGGCGGGTTGTGGATCGCGCAGGATACTGGCGGGGCAATCAAGGGCGCCAACCGGTTCGACACCTTCTGGGGCGCGGGCGATGAAGCCCGCCGGATCGCCGGCGGCATGAGCGCCCGGGGCGAAGCGCTGATCTTCCTGCCCAGGGGCGTGCTCGCGCGGCTCAACGCGCGATGAGGCCCCCTCGCGGGCTCAGCCCCGAGGAAATGGCGATCTGGGAAAGGCTTGCGCGGACGGTGACGCCGCTGAAGCGCAAGAGCGCCGCACCAGTCAGCAAGGGCCTGGCCGCGACCGCACTGCCCGCGAAGCAGAAGGAGTCGTCGAGGCCTGCCGCATCCGAGAAACCCGCCAAGCGCGGCTTGGCGGCACCGCCGCGCCCTGCACCGCCACCGCCCGTCAACGCTTCGACCGGTCTCGATTCCCATTGGGAACGCCGCTTGGCGCGAAGTTCCATCCATCCCGACTTCACGCTCGACCTGCACGGCGCGACGTTGGATCAGGCTCATGCGCGGCTCGACGCCGGATTGACGCAGGCGCGTGCGATGGGCGCCCGGATCGTGCTGTTGGTGACGGGCAAGCCCCGCCCGGTGGAGGCCGCGGACCGGGACAAGAAGCGCGGCGCGATCCGCGCCAAGGTGCTCGATTGGCTTGCGGCGGGCCAGCACGCCGATGCGATTGCCGCCGTGCGCCCGGCGCAGCGGCGCCATGGCGGGGAAGGCGCGCTTTACATCGTGCTCAGGCGGGGGCGTTAGAGATCCTCCCTGTCGCGTAGCGATGGGGAGGAGGACCATGCAGCATGGGGGAGGGGCGAATGCCACAATGGCCCCTCCGTCAGCCTGCGGCTGCCACCTCCCCATCACCTTCGGTGGCCGGGAGGATGACGCGTCGCTAAGCCGCAGCCGCCCGCGAGATATCTTCCGCCGGCTCCGTCCGGATAATGTAGTCGAACGCGGACAGCGCCGCTTTCGATCCTTCGCCCATCGCGATCACGATCTGCTTGTAGGGCACGGTCGTGACATCGCCGGCTGCGAAGATTCCGGGCAGGTTGGTGCCGCAGCGTTCGTCCACCACGATCTCGCCGAATCGGGTCAGTTCGAGGCCGGAATCCCTGAGCCATTCGGTGTTGGGCACCAAGCCGATCTGGACGAAGACGCCTTCCAGCTCGATCCTCCGTTCGGCGCCGCTGTGGCGATCCTTGAGGACGAGGCCGTTCACCTTTTCGCCGTCGCCGGTGATCTCCGTCGTCTGGGCGGAGGTGATGATCTCGACATTGGCGAAGCTGCGCAGCTTGTCCTGCAGCACCTGGTCGGCTCGCAGTCGGTGATCGAACTCGATCAGCGTGACATGGCCGACGATGTTGGCGAGGTCGATCGCCGCTTCGACGCCCGAATTGCCGCCGCCGATCACTGCAACCCGCTTGCCCTTGAACAGCGGGCCATCGCAATGCGGGCAATAGGCCACGCCCTTGTTGCGATACTCGTCCTCGCCCGGCACGCCGAGCCGGCGCCAGCGGGCGCCGGTGGAAATCACCAGCGAACGGGCTTTCAGCGACGCGCCATTGGCCATCACGACTTCGTGCATGCCGCCAGGCGCGCTTGCCGGGAGGAGCTTTTGTGCACGCTGCAGATTCATCACATCGATGTCGTAGTCCGCCACATGCTGTTCGAGCTGCGCGGCGAGCTTGGGTCCTTCGGTGTAGGAAACCGAGATGAAGTTCTCGATTCCCATCGTGTCGAGGACCTGTCCGCCGAAGCGTTCCGCCGCGATGCCGGTGCGGAAGCCCTTGCGTGCGGTGTAGATCGAGGCTGCGGCGCCTGCCGGCCCGCCGCCGATCACGAGCACGTCGAAGGGTTCCTTGGCAGCGATCTTCTCCGCCGCCCGGGCCTGCGCGCCGGTATCCACCTTGGCCAGGATTTCCTCCAGGCCCATGCGGCCGGAACCGAAGACTTCGCCGTTCAGATAGATGGTCGGCACGGCCATCACCTTGCGCTCGTCGACTTCGGCCTTGAACAGCGCGCCGTCGATCGCGGTGGCGGTGATGTTCGGATTGAGCACGGCCAGCAGGGTCAGCGCCTGGACCACGTCGGGGCAGTTCTGGCAGCTCAGCGAGAAATAGACTTCGAAGTCCATCCGGCTGGTCAGGTTGCGGGCCTGCTCCAGCAACTCTTCCGCTTCCTTCGGCGGGTGTCCGCCTGCCCACAGCAGGGCGAGCACCAGCGATGTGAATTCATGGCCGAGCGGCAGGCCCGCGAATGTGGTCGCTGCGGCATGGTCGCCGGCGCGGCGGATGATGAAGGAGGGCTTGCGCGCGTCATCGCCGTCGAAAGCGGCAGAGACCTTGTCGCTGAGCGCGGCGATCTCTTCCAGCAATTCGCGCATCTGGGCCGATTTCGCATCGTCACCGAGCGAGGCGACGAGTTCCACCGGCTCGCGCAGATTGCCGAGATAGGTCTGGAGCTGCTGCTTCAAATTGGCGTCGAGCATCGGGTAATCCTTATGCTGGCTTGGAGAATGAGATCGGGGCGAGGCATCAGGCCTGTTCGTCCCGAATTATCGGAGACGAAGCCGTGCGAAGCACAATGGGCGCTTTTTCGTTCCTCACTCATGCTCTTCGAAGTGAAGAACGGCTCCTCGACACGCTCGGGCCGAAGGGAGAAACGGCGATCACCCTGAACATGTCCCGCTTCGGAGACAGAAACGGCCTGGGGGCGAGGGAGCACCCCCAGGCCGTCATGCGACCCGCGATACCCTGCGGGCTTGGGGGCCTTAAATCTTGCCGACGAGATCGAGCGAGGGAGCCAGCGTTTCCGCGCCTTCTTCCCATTTGGCCGGGCATACCTGGCCGGGGTGAGCGCGGACATACTGGGCGGCCTTGATCTTGCGGACCAGTTCCGAGGCATTCCGGCCGACGCCTTCGCAGGTGATTTCCATCACCTGGATCACGCCATCGGGATCGATCACGAAAGTGGCGCGGTCCGCCAGGCCCTGACCTTCGCGCAGCACCCCGAAATTGTTCGAGATCAGGTGGTTCTGGTCGCCGAGCATGTGATACTTGATCTTGCCGATGGCCGGCGAAGTGTCGTGCCAGGCTTTGTGGCTGAAATGCGTATCGGTCGACACGGCATAGACTTCCACGCCCAGCGACTGGAGTTCGGCATACTGGTCGGCCAGATCCTCGAGCTCGGTCGGGCAGACGAAGGTGAAGTCGGCCGGGTAGAAGAAGAACACGGCCCAGTTGCCGCGCACATCGCCGTCAGTGACTTCGATGAATTTGCCGTCCTTGAACGACTGCGCGACGAAAGGCTGCAGTTCCTTGCCGATGATTCCCATGATTGCTCCTGTTTGTTGGATTGTGTTAGCTTAGTGAAATTCTGTTGCAGATGCGAGATAGAATAATGGGCGCGCCAAGCCAAACGGATAAATCCGATTTTGGCGATTGAATAAATCAATCAGTCGATATTGATCGAAATCAACGATCAGCGGTGGCGTGCGCCCGATGGGCCGAGCATCGCCCGCCTTATCCGCGATCCTGGCCGCATTGGGCACGATCGAGCAGCTTGTGATCGGCCAGCACCAGCGCCATCATCGCTTCCACTACCGGCGCGCCGCGAATGCCCACGCAGGGGTCGTGACGGCCCTTGGTGGCGATGGTGGAAGCCTCGCCCTCGCGCGTGATAGTTTCCACCGGCGTCAGGATCGAGCTGGTCGGCTTGAAGGCCACCCGCACGATCACCGGCTGTCCGGTGGAAATGCCGCCAGCGATACCTCCCGCGTGATTGTCGAGGAATATCGGGGTATTATGGGCGCTGGGGCCATTGCCCGGCCGCATACGGTCGGCATTCTCTTCGCCCCTCAGTCGCGCGGCGGCGAAGCCATCGCCGATCTCCACGCCCTTCACGGCATTGATGCTCATCATCGCGGCGGCGAGATCGGCATCGAGCTTGGCATAGAGCGGCGCGCCCCAGCCGGCGGGCACGTCTTGCGCCACGCATTCGACCACGGCGCCCAGTGAGGAGCCCGATTTGCGCGCGGCGTCGACCAGCCCTTCCCAGCGCGCAGCGGCGGCTGGATCGGGACAGAAGAAGGAGTTGTTGGCGATCTCGGCGGCATCGAAGCGCGCGCGGTCGATCGCGTCGCCCCCGATCTCGGTCACATAGGCGAGGATGCGGACTTCCGGGATGACGAGCCGGGCGACCGCGCCCGCCGCGACGCGCGCGGCGGTTTCCCGCGCGGAACTGCGCCCGCCCCCGCGATAATCGCGGAAACCGTATTTCGCGTCATAGGCATAGTCGGCATGGCCCGGGCGATAGGCTTGCGCGACTTCGGAATAATCCTTCGACCGCTGATCGACATTCTCGATCATCAGGCTGATAGGCGTGCCGGTGGTCCTGCCTTCGAACGTGCCGGACAGGATCTTCACTGCGTCCGGTTCCTGCCGCTGCGTGGTGAAGCGCGACTGGCCCGGCCTGCGCGCGTCGAGGTACGGCTGAAGTGTCTCCTCGCTGATCGTCAGGCCTGGTGGACACCCGTCCACGACCGCGCCCAGGGCAGGCCCATGGCTCTCCCCCCAGGTGGTGAAACGCAAGACGCGGCCGAAGCTGTTGACGCTCATGGGGCATCCCATGTCGCATTAGGGCACAACTGTCCACATTCAGCCGGTTCATATTGGAAAAACGTCATTGCGAGTGGAGCGAAGCAATCCAGAGCGTCGACGCGCAACCGCTCTGGATTGCTTCGGCCTCTGGCCTCGCAATGACGGAGGTTGGGGGAAATCGATGATACTGCCCTAGCCAAAAGTCCCCGCTTCGGGCAGGAACATAACATGATCGCGAAGCTGAAAGGACGGCTGGAGGAAACCGGCACGGACTGGGCAGTGATCGACGTTTCCGGCGTCGGTTATCTCGTCCACTGTTCCGCCAAGACGCTCGCCGCGCTGGGCGAGGCGGGGGAAGCGGTATCCGTCTTCACCGATCTGCAGGTGAGCGAAAACGATCTGCGCCTGCTCGGTTTCGCCACGGGGGCGGAACGCGACTGGTTCCGCATTCTCACGCAAGTGCAGGGCGTGGGGAGCAAGGTGGCCTTGTCGATTCTGTCCGCCCTTTCCGCCGAGGATCTGCAACGCGCCTGCGCCCAGGGCGACGCCGCGATGGTCGCGCGCGCCAATGGCGTGGGGCCGAAGCTGGCGAGCCGGATCGTCAATGAGTTGAAGGATAGAGCGGGCGGGATGCCCGCGACGCCGGGCGTGGTGATGAGCGCGATCTCGCAGGCGGGCGGAGCGAGCGCCGATGCCGTCTCCGCGCTCCAGAACCTCGGTTTCAAGCCTGCCATCGCGGCGGCGGCCGTCGCCCATGCGCAGGGCGAGCTGGGCGAGGATGCTGGCTTGAATGACCTCGTCCGCGTGGCGTTGAAGAGGGCGGCGGGGTGAGTTTAGTTTCCCGTCCCCTTCGTCGTTCCCGCGAAAGCGGGAATCCATATCGAAGGCCGGAACTGGATTTCCGCTTTCGCGGGAATGACGAAGTTGGGATAGGCCGCCTTTCATGACCGACAACCCTATCCTCTCCTCCCAGCGCCAGGCGGAGGATCTCGACGCCGCGCTGCGGCCCAAGAGCCTGGAGGAATTCGTCGGGCAGAAAGCCGCGCGGGAGAATCTCCGCGTCTTCATCGAATCCGCGCGTTCGCGCGGGGAAGCGATGGATCATGTGCTGTTCTTCGGCCCGCCTGGCCTCGGTAAGACTACGCTCGCGCAGATCGTGGCCAAGGAATTGGGCGTGGGCTTCCGCGCCACGTCCGGCCCGGTGATCGCCAAGGCGGGCGATCTCGCGGCGTTGCTGACCAATCTCGAACCGCATGACGTGCTGTTCATCGACGAGATCCACCGCCTCAATCCGGTGGTGGAGGAAGTGCTCTACCCCGCGATGGAGGACCGCGCGCTCGACCTGATCATCGGGGAAGGACCGTCGGCGCGTTCCGTGCGGATCGACCTGCCGCCGTTCACGCTGGTGGGGGCGACCACGCGGCAAGGCCTGCTGACCACGCCGCTGCGCGATCGCTTCGGCATCCCGGTGCGGCTGAACTTCTACACGGTTGCGGAACTCGAAAGCGTGGTGACTCGTGGCGCGAGGCTGCTCGGCATGGCGATCGATGGAGCGGGCGCGCGCGAGATCGCGCGACGCGCGCGAGGCACGCCGCGCGTGGCCAGCCGCCTGATGCGCCGGGTGCGGGACTTCGCCCATGTGGCGGGCAGCGAAGTGGTGACGGCCGAGATCGCGGATGGGGCGCTGACTCGCCTCGAAGTCGATTCGCTCGGGCTCGATGCGATGGACCGGCGCTATCTGACGATGATCGCGGACATCTATCGCGGGGGTCCGGTGGGGGTGGAAACGCTGGCCGCAGGCCTTGCCGAACCGCGCGACACGATCGAGGAAGTGGTCGAACCCTACCTCATCCAACTGGGCCTCGTCGCGCGCACTGCGCGGGGCCGCTGCCTCAACGATCGGGGCTGGAAACATCTCGGCCTGGTCCCGCCGGCTGAGTCGCAGACGGATTTGTTTGGCGAACAAGACTAACGATTCGTTGGGAATTGCTCCCCGTTCGGTTCCAATTCGGGACAGAACCATATCCGCTGCTCCATGACCTTCAAAAAAATGGCATTTGCCGTTCAGAATCACGGTTAACGCGATTGCCGTTGGCACGCCGGTCTGTGTTTTTGGTGGGATCAAGAAGGAGCCGGACGGATGATTCCGTAAGGCGCTTCGTTAGAGGAAAGAGGGAAACGCATGTCGGTTCGGATGGCCCTTGCGAAATTGTCCGTGATAGCTGTCGGCGGCGCGCTCGTCGGCGGCGGCGCGGTGCATGTCGCGGAAACCCCGGCGACGGACAGCCCGTCCTACAAGTCGAAGTCCATCAAGGGCGACAAGCGCATCAAGCTCGTCAAGGCTGAGCGCAAGATCCCCAAGAAGGTGAAGCGCATCCGTCGCGTGATCGAGAAGCCGGATTGCTGCGAACCCGAAGTGGCGATGGTCCCCGTTCCGCTGCCCCCGCTTCCTCCACAGGCGCCGTGGTCGGGCGGTGGCGGCGGTACGCCGGTGGTCATCGGCGGCTCGGGCGGCTTCGGCGGTTTCGGCGGCGGCTTCTTCGGTGGTTTCTTCGGCGGCGGCGGTTCCAGCGGCGGCAATGTCGTCGTGACTTCGACCTCGACCGGTTCGACTTCCACTTCCAGCGGCGGTAGTGGCGGCAGCTCGACGTCCACGGGCGGCAGTTCCACCTCGACCGGCGGCAGCTCGACTTCGACCAGCGGCGGTTCCACTTCCACCAGCGGCGGTTCGACCTCCACTTCGACGGGCGGCATCAGCTCCACCACCACGTCTTCCACCGGCGGTAGCTCCTCGTCCAGTTCTTCGAGCTCGTCCAGCAGCTCCTCGAGCTCCAGCTCGTCGAGCTCGTCCAGCTCCAGCGGCGGTGCGACCAGCAGCGGCGGCCATCCGCCCAAGCCGTGCCACGGCGGCAAGGATTGCGGTCACTCCTCGAGCGGGTCTTCGGGTTCCTCGGGTTCGAGCGGCTCGTCCGGTTCCAGCGGGTCTTCCGGCTCCTCGGGTTCGAGCGGTTCGTCCTCGACCTCGTCGGGCGGATCGACCAGCAGCAGCTCCAGCACGAGCAGCAGTTCCTCGACCAGCAGCTCCTCCTCGACCTCGGGTTCGTCCTCCACGTCCGGCGGTTCGTCGTCCAGCTCGGGTGGTTCGACCTCCACCTCCACGGGCGGCGTTTCCACCACGACCTCGACGTCTTCGGGCGCAACCAGCTCCACCAGTTCGTCGACCTCATCGAGCACGAGCACGTCGTCGAGCAGCAGTTCGTCGACCTCATCGAGCACGTCGGGCGGAACCACTTCGAGCACGGGCGGGACCGAAGTGCCCGCGCCTCCGGTCGTGCTGCTGTTCGGCGCTGCCGCGGCCGCGCTGGTCGGCCGCCGTCGCTTCGCTCGGAAAGCGGCCTGACGATTCACCAGTTACCCAGGGGGGTAAGGGCAGAAGGGCGGTCCCCAAAGGGCCGCCCTTTTCCATGTCTCTCAGCCGCGCTCGGCTATCCAGCCGTAGCGCGGATCGGTGAAGTCGATGCTGTCGGCCAGTTCCCAGACATTGCGATAGCCGTAGCCGTAGAGGTTCACGAAGGTCTGGACATTGAGCGACAGCGGCGCGGCCTTCATCGGCACGGGCGCGGCGTCGTTGGTGAAGTTGTTGTTGCAGTAGATGTAGATCGGGCGCGCCGCATCCTTGCCGATCACGGCTTTCAGGCTTGCGGCGGTAAAATCGGGGAAAGGCAGGTTGACCGCGCCTTCCAGGTGGCCGCGCCGGAACGCTGCTTCGGACCGCGCGTCGAGCAGCAATGCGCCTTGCGCGCGCGCCCGCTTCGCGAATTCTTCCCAGCCGAGCCGGCGCTGTGCGCGATAATCGCGCACGTCGCCCACCAGGCTCTGATAGCCGGGATAGTCGATCGCCGGATTGTCGGGCGGAGGGAACGTTTCGGCCGCGAGTGGCGCGGCAGCGAGCAGAGCCAGCGGAACGAAAGCCGAGATCAGGCGCATGGCAGCGTCTCCCGTAATGTCCGGGAGACGCTGCCGATCTGCGCGTTTATCCGGCCTGAACGGCCTTACGAAGCCAGCTTGCGCAGCACGTAGTGCAGGATGCCGCCATTGTTGAAATATTCGACTTCGTTGGCGGTATCGATGCGGCACAGCGCGGTGAAAGTGAAGGTGGAGCCATCGGCCCGCGTCACGTGGACTTCGACATCCTGCTGCGGCTTGAGATCGGCGACGCCCGTGATGGTGAAGCTGCAATCGCCGTCGAGCCCCAGAGAGGTGCGGGTATCGCCTTCCTTGAACTGCAATGGCAGCACGCCCATGCCGACGAGGTTCGAACGGTGGATGCGCTCGAAGCTTTCGACGATCACCACGCGCACGCCCAGGAGGTTGGTGCCCTTGGCTGCCCAGTCGCGGCTGGAGCCGGTGCCGTATTCCTTGCCGGCCACGACCACCATCGGGACGCCCCGCTCCTTGTACTTCATCGCGACATCATAGACGGGCAGCACTTCATCGCCGTAGCGGCTCATGCCGCCTTCGATGCCCGGGACCATCTCGTTGCGGATGCGGATATTGGCGAAAGTGCCGCGCATCATCACGTCGTGGTGGCCACGGCGTGCGCCGTAGGAGTTGAAGTCCGCCTTGGAGACCTGATGCTCCATCAGCCATTTGCCGGCCGGGCTGTCGGCCTTGATCGAGCCGGCGGGCGAGATGTGGTCGGTGGTGATCGAATCGCCGAGGATCAGCAGCGGCTTGGCCTCGATGATGTCGGAGATCGGCGCCGGGGTCATTTCCATGCCCTCGAAATAGGGCGGGTTGGCGACATAGGTCGATCCGGTGCGCCAGGAATAGGTTTCCGAACCCGTGACGTTGATCGCCTGCCAATGCGCGTCGCCCTTGTAGACGTCGGCATAGCGGGCCTGGAACATCTGGCGGTCCACGCAGCCGGCCATGGTCTCGGCCACTTCATTGTTGGTCGGCCAGATGTCCTTCAGGAACACGTCTGCGCCGTCCTTGCTGATGCCGATCGGCGTGGTGGTGAAATCCTCCACCACGGTGCCCTTGAGCGCATAGGCGACCACCAGCGGCGGCGAGGCGAGGAAGTTCGCGCGCACATCCGGGCTGACGCGGCCTTCGAAGTTGCGGTTGCCCGAGATCACGGCGCTGGCGACCAGGCCGTTCTCGTTGATCGCCTTGCTGATCGGCTCGGCCAGCGGGCCGGAATTGCCGATGCAGGTGGTGCAGCCATAGCCGACCAGGTTGAAGCCGATATTGTCGAGGTGGGACTGCAGGCCCGCCTTGTTGAGATAGTCGGTGACGACCTGCGAGCCCGGCGCGAGGCTGGTCTTCACCCAGGGCTTGGGCTTCAGGCCCAGCTCGTCAGCCTTCTTGGCGACGAGGCCGGCGGCGACCAGCACGCCCGGGTTGGACGTGTTGGTGCAACTCGTGATCGCGGCGATCATCACATCGCCGTCGCCGATGTCGAAATCCTTGCCTTCGACCGGAACGCGCGCGGGCGTCTTCTTGTAGGTGTTGGCCATGTCGGCGTTGAACACGTCGTCGACTTCGGGGAGGGCGACCCAGTCCTGCGGGCGCTTCGGTCCGGCGAGGGAGGGGACGACCGTCCCCATGTCGAGTTCCAGCGTGCTGGAGAAGACGGGATCGACCGCGCCGGGTTCGATCCAGAAGCCCTGTTCCTTGGCATAGGCTTCGACCAGCGCGATCTGCTCTTCCTCGCGGCCGGTGAGGCGGAGATAGTCGAGCGTCTTGCCGTCGATGCCGAAGAAGCCGCAGGTCGCGCCATATTCGGGCGCCATGTTGGCGAGCGTCGCGCGGTCCGCGAGGCTGAGCGAAGCGAGGCCGGGGCCGTAATATTCGACGAACCGGCCGACCACGCCATGCTTGCGCAGCATCGAGGTGCAGGTGAGCACGAGATCGGTGGCGGTGACGCCTTCCTTCAACTCGCCGGTCAGCTTGAAGCCGACCACTTCGGGGATGAGCATGGAGACGGGCTGGCCGAGCATCGCGGCTTCGGCCTCGATCCCGCCCACGCCCCAGCCCAGCACGCCCAGGCCGTTGATCATGGTGGTGTGGCTGTCCGTGCCCACACAGGTGTCGGGATAGGCGACCAGCGCGCCGTCCTGATCGGTGGAGGACCACACCGCCTTGGCGATGTTCTCCAGATTCACCTGGTGGCAAATGCCCGTGCCCGGCGGAACCGCGTAGAAATTGTCGAGCGACTTCGAACCCCATTTGAGGAAGTCGTAGCGCTCCATATTGCGCTGGTACTCGATCTCCACATTCTCTTCGAACGCCTTGGGATGGCCGAACTCGTCGACCATGACCGAGTGGTCGATCACGAGATTGACCGGCACCAGCGGGTTGATCTTGCTGGTGTCGCCGCCGAGCTTGGCGATCGCGTCGCGCATGGCGGCCAGATCGACCACGCAGGGCACGCCGGTGAAGTCCTGCAGCAGCACGCGGGCCGGGCGATACTGGATCTCGGAACCGACGGTCGGGCTCTTCTGCCAGTCGGCGATGGCCCGGATGTCATTGGTGGAGACGGTGAAACCGCCATCCTCGAAGCGGAGGAGGTTTTCGAGCAGCACTTTCATCGAGAAGGGAAGCCGGCTGACATCGCCGATCTTTTCCGCCGCCTTGGCGAGCGAGTAATAGGCGTATTCCTTGCCGCCGACACTCATCGTGCTGCGGGTACCAAGCGTGTCCTTGCCGACCTGAGTCATCTGTCGCGCCATCCTTCCTGATGATGTGAGGCCCGCTTTGGAAATGGGGGAGGCGGGCGAGCCGAATTATGCGGGCCGCTTGCGCGTTTTGCCCGCAAAAATCAAGGGCGCGCGGGTGCTCAGGCGAGATTCGACGGTTGATCGGCCAGTCGGGTCCGGGTCCGATCGTTTCGGCGGGGCGCGGTGATCCAGCAGCCGACCACGATCAGCGCCGCGCCGGCCAGCGTCGGCAGGCCCACGCTTTCGGAGAAGAACAGCCAGCCGAACAGCGCCGCCCAGACGAAAGCGCTGTATTCTATCGGCACCAGGACCTGCGCTTCGGCGCGCGCATAGGCCCAGCCGAGCAGGAACAGCGCGAGCGTGGCGAGCACGGCGGAGGCCGCGACGGCAGGCAGCGCAGCGCCGAGCGGCTCCACGAACCAGGGGGCGAACACCAGCAGGATCGCGGAAACCACCAGGTTCTGTGCCAGCGTGATCTCGGTCGGGCCGGCGATCTGCGCGACCCGGCGCTGGAGGATGAGATTGAGCGCATAGAGACAGGCGGAGCCGAGCACCGCGACGATGCCGGATGCCGTGTCATGATCCAGCTCGCTGCGGCCGAAACTACCGATCGTGATCACGACGACACCGGCAAAGCCTGCGAGCGAGGCGAATATGGCGCGCTGTCCGATGCGTTCGCCCAGCATGACGGCGGCGAGGTAGAGCGCGATAAGCGGTGCGATGAAGGACAGCGCGATCGCTTCCGCCATGGGCAGTCGCACCAGGCCGTAGAAGAACAGCAACACCATGCCGCAGCCGACCACGCCGCGTTGCATATGCAGCCGGAGCGCGGCTGCGCCCGGCCAGTCTGGCCGTCCGAGGACCCAGACCGGCAGCATGATCGCCGCGCCGATCAGCGAACGATAGAGCAGCGCCGTATAGGGGCCGACTGCGATCGAGGCGCCTTTCATCAACGCGTCCATCAGCGAGAAGCTGACGATCGCCAGAGCGGTGATCAGGACCGGCGGCAGCGGATTTTCGCGTGTCATGACGAAGGCGCGCATAAACCTGGTGGAAAAGCGCGTCACCTGTTCTCTCGGTTCATTGCTCCGTAATGCCCGATGCTTGAAGGTTTCATCGGAAACGGGCAAAATTCCGATGCTTGAGGAACGCCTTGGCTGCGCACGAGTGGCGACGCGCCGGGCGAACAGGACGATAGTAGACATGAACATCATCCAGCGGTCCCTTCTTGCCAGTGCGCTGGCGCCTGTGCTCGTTTGGGCGCAGCTGCTCGCCGTCACTCCGGCGAACGCCGCGCCCAGGGACGCTACGCCGCCGCCGCAGGACCTCCTGCCGCCCGCGCCGCCACCGGCCGCCGATCGCGCGCCGCCCGCGCCGATCATCCAGCCGACGCCGGAACTCGCCCAGGCCCTGCCGCCGGTGATTCGGATCATGGAATGGTCCCCGGCCGATGCCCGCGCGCTGCTCAACATCGTCTCGGGAATCGAGGCCGAAGGCCTGCTGCCGGCCGATTACCGGCAGGACGACCTGCGCATGGCGCTGGCGGGCACCGATGCCGCCAAGCTCAACGAAGTGGCAAGCACCGCCTTCTCCTGGCTGGCGGAGGATCTGCGTGACGGGCGCACGCCGATGAGCGCGCGCCGGCAATGGTTCGTCGTCGATCCCGACGAGGATCTGATGCCGACCGACAATCTGATGACGAAGGCGCTGCGGACGCACGATATCGCCGGCGTGCTGGCCGGGCTCGCTCCGCTCCATCCCGATTATGCCCGGCTGAAGGCTGAGCTCGCGAGGACGCCCAAGGCCGACAGCAAGCGTCGCGGGCTGATTCGCGCCAATATGGACCGCTGGCGCTGGCTGGCCCGCGATCTCGGCAAGCAGTACATGCTGACCAACGTGCCGGAATTCCAGCTGCGGCTGACGGTGAACGACAAGATCATCCGGTCCTACAAGACGATCGTCGGCAAGCCCGGCAGCACGGCCACGCCGCAGCTGGCCGAAACGATCGAAGGCATCATCTTCAATCCGACCTGGACGGTGCCGCAATCCATCGTGAAAGGCGAAGGGCTGGGCGCGCGCCTGTTGGCCAGCCCCGCCCGGGCGAGGGCGCAGGGCTACAAGGTCAGCAGGGGCGCGGACGGTTTCGTCACCGTGGTGCAGCAGCCCGGACCGAACAATTCGCTCGGCCTGATGAAAGTCGACATGCCCAACCCGCATGCGATCTTCCTGCACGACACGCCCCATCGCGAGCTGTTCGCTTCCGCCGACCGCGCGCTCAGCCATGGCTGCGTGCGGGTGGAGCGCGCGTCGGAACTGGCGATCACGCTGGCGATCCTGCAGGCCGGGCTCTCGCCGGAGGAAGGCGTCGCGAACACCAAGTCCGGCGTCTACACCAGGGTGCCCTTCACCAAGACGATGCCGGTCTACATCACCTACTTCACCATTGCCTCGGACATCGGATCGAAGCTGTCGACCTTCCCCGATCTCTACGGCCGCGACGCGCCGGTGCTGGCGAGCTTCAACCAGCCGCGCGTCCAGTATCGCGCCAGGGCGACGAGCGAGGAAGTTGTGGCGATCGAAGCGCCGGGGGCTTGAGTTCCTGAAACCCCTGCCCCATTTTTGGTAAGCTCTAGTAGATCCCCAGCCTGTCCGCGAACAGCATCCTCCCGCCGGACAGGTGCCACAGCGCTTCGTTGAAATCCTCCGGCCCCATGGCGAAGCAGCCGTTGGAACGTCCGAGCTTGCCCCATTTCGCGAGCATCGCGGCATCGGCATACCAGGCCGAATGCATCACGATCGCGCGCGACAGCGTGTTCGAATTGTCGGGGTCGAGCCCGCCCAGCCGGATCGAGACGCCATACTGGCCGGTGTACCATTCCCAGGTGACATAGGCCCCGCGCGAGGTCGCGTTGGAGCCGGGTTGGTTCGAGAAATATTGCAGGAAGCCGGTATGCTCCGGGTCCGAACCCTTGCCATGCGCCACCAGGAAGGAGCGGACGGTGCCGTCTTCCAGATTGGCGAAATGCAGCCGGGGGAGCGAGGACGGCAGGCCGAAATCGACCACGCCGGCAATATCCCTGCGCCATAGCACCTTGCCCGCGCGTTCCACTTCGCGTTTGGCGACTTCCAGCACGCGGCGATCGCGCTCGCTGTTGGGAAGGGGCTGCGCGAAGACGCGAGGGCCGCTCGCCAAGGCGGCTCCTGCCGCCAGCCCGCCTGCCAGGAACTTCCGTCTTTCGATCCCCGTCGTCATGGTTCTTTCAAAGCACTTTCAGACTGAGCGGGCGATGAACCTGGCCCACGGCTTCACTCCGCGTGGTGCGCGGGATTTTCCCCGATCTCGATCGAGCCGATCCGCAGCCGGTCGATCCGCGCGTCACGCAGATCCAGCCTGCCGATGAACAGGCGACCGATGGCAAGAGCGCCGATCGCGATCGCGCCCATGGCCAGCGCGCCCAGAGCGAAGGAACCGACCGCCAGCGTTCCGGCCGAACCCGCGCCCAGGCTGGCGGCGCCCACGGCGACAGGGTGCCACCGGGCCTCCTTGGGCCGCAACGGCGCAGTGTTATTCGGCGGCGTCGGCATGTTGGGCATCGGTCATGTTCGCTTCGATCTCCGCCGCTTTGGCTTCCACCAGCTTCACGATGTGATCGAGCATGTCCTCGCTCTGCACATGATGGTCGGTCACGCCGGAGAGATAGACCATGTGCTTGCCATTGCCGCCGCCGGTCACGCCGATATCCGTCTCGCGCGCTTCGCCCGGTCCGTTGACGACGCAGCCCAGCACGGAGAGCGACAGCGGCGTCTTGATGTGCTGCAGCCGTTCTTCCAGCGCCGCCACGGTGCGGATCACGTCGAAGCCCTGCCGCGCGCAGGACGGGCAGGACACGACACGCACCCCGCGGGTACGCAGGCCCAGCGATTTCAGGATCTCGAAGCCGACGCGCACTTCCTCTTCCGGTTCGGCGGACAAGGACACGCGGATCGTGTCGCCGATCCCGGCCCAGAGCAGATTGCCGATCCCGATCGCGCTTTTCACCGTGCCGCCGATCAGCCCGCCGGCTTCGGTGATGCCGAGATGGAGCGGGCAATCGACCGCTTCGGCCAGGCCCTGATAGGCGGCGACTGCCAGGAACACGTCGCTGGCCTTCACTGCCACCTTGTATTCGTGGAAGTCGTGATCCTGCAGCAGCTTGATATGGTCGAGCGCGCTTTCGACCAGCGCTTCGGGGCAGGGCTCGCCATATTTCTCCAGCAGGTCGCGCTCCAGGCTGCCGGCATTCACGCCGATGCGGATCGCGCAGCCATTGGCCTTGGCCGCGCGGACGACTTCGGCCACGCGCTCCGACGATCCGATATTGCCGGGATTGATCCGCAGGCAGGCAGCGCCCGCGTCCGCGGCTTCCAGCGCGCGCTTGTAGTGGAAATGGATGTCGGCGACGAGCGGCACTGCGGCCGCGCGGGCGATCTGGCGGAAGGCGGCCGTGCTCGCCTCATCCGGGCAGGAGACGCGGATGATGTCCGCGCCCGCTTCCTCGCAGCGTCGGATCTGGTCGATCGTGGCTGCGGCATCGGACGTGAGCGTGTTGGTCATCGTCTGGACGGTGATCGGCGAATCGCCTCCTACCGGGACGCGGCCGACCATGATCTGCCGGCTCTTGCGCCGTTCGATTGTGCGCCAGGGGCGAATTGCGTTCATCGATTATGCTCTTGACCTGAACAGGTTGACACAGTTGACACTGTCCTGGGAGAAAACTCCGAGCCTCCGGGCAAGGGCGACGGAATGCCCGGAAAGCAACCCTTTTCGACCTTGTGCGCCACGGAATGCATCAGCCGCCCCTAGCAGCTTTGTGACCCGTAGGAAAATGGCGCGTTGCTCCTGTCCCGTGCCGGCGCGCCGCATCTCGTCGCAGGCGGGTTCCAGTTCGACTGAAGGGGGCACCATCGGGTGAAGGAACTTCCGTTCCGCAGCAGCGTTAAGGCTTCATCCACAGCGGATTATTTGGACGGCGATCCTCGTCAACCGGGCACGTGCGCGCGCCCGGGCGGAGGATCGCACCATGAAGGAGAACGAGATGTTGAGATGGGCAATCATTTTCGCGGTCGTGGCGCTTATCGCCGCGCTCCTCGGATTCGCCGGCATCGCCGGTATCTCGGCGGAGTTTGCCAAGATATTCCTGGTTGTCGGCGCGATCATCCTGGTGCTGGGCTTCCTGTTCGGCCGGGGCGGGCGAACCTTGCCGTAATCGGCGAATGTGCGGATAATCCGCGTGCAAGGATGCCGGCGCCTCCCGTGGGGAGCGTCGGCATTCTGCCGTGTGACCCCTCTTCCTGTGCCCGAAAGCATTCTTTTCAAACCCTTTATTAGTCTCTCTCCTTCATTCATGTCGCGTGGACAACCGAAAACGCGATCAACGGGGGGCTCTCAACGGGCTACGGGCGCTAGCTGCGTCGGTGGTCGTCGTTTATCATTTCAGATATTATTCGTCCTTTCCTTGGCGTGAGGCATTTCCTCCGCTTCGGTTGGGATATCTGGGTGTCGACTTCTTCTTTATCCTGAGCGGATTGATCATCAGCCACGTCTATTTCGTGCAGTTGAAGTCTGGGACGGAATCCTTTCGCAGATTCATCTTTCTCCGCCTGGCGCGTCTCTTTCCCGTGCATGCTCTGCTCATGGTCGGCATGCTTACGGGTTCGCTCGCTCTCGGATATAAACTGTCGCAGCAAGATATCCTTGATTGGATTTCGTTGACCCTTTTCGTCCGGCAATGGCTTCTTCCCGACGGCTATGCCTGGAACAGCCCGGCATGGTCAGTGAGCGCAGAGATGTTCGCTTATGCGATCCTGTTTCCCACGGTGCTGAAATTCAGTTCCGGCGCTCCCGATGGGCGCGCCGGGAAGCGTCTTTGCCTGATCGGCGCTCTCCTGTTCGGCTTGCTCATACTTCAGCACGGTTCGATCAATGATACGTCGGGCCTTGGTCCGCTGGTCCGGGTCAGCGGAGGCTTCCTGTTCGGGATGGGGCTATTCCAGCTTCTCGCCGAACGCGATCGATCGGAAAGATGGAAGAACGGCATCTGGATGGGCGCATTGGTCATCGCCCTCGGCCTGGTTCAATTGTCCGAGATATTCGTTCTGGGAGGCCTGATCCTCATAACGATCTCGGCCTATATGATCAGCGGATCGTGGGAAAAACGCCTCTCCGCGCCTTGGTTGTATACTTTGGGCGAGTGGTCGTTTTCCCTTTATCTCTGTCATATTCCCGTCTTCAGGACAGCAAGTTGGGTCGCCTACCGATGGGGCGTCGAACGCGGGGTAGCGTTCTGTATGGTGGGGCTGATCGCATCCGTGATCTGCGCAGGGTTGCTGTTTCGCTTCGTGGAGGCGCCATGTCGCCGGGGTTTGCGCCTTTGGTACGATCGCAGGAACCTGTCATCGACAACCGCTTCAGCGACGGCGCAGCCCATCGGTTGACCTCCAAGACGAGCCCCGGCTGGGCGAACGTCACCTATCTGCCGCGCTGGAGGATCAGGAGAATTTATCCGCCTTGCGTGACCCGAAGCGCATCTGGCGTTCCAGCCGCGCGCGCAGTTGGGCATAATAGGCTTCGAGGAAAGCGCGTTCGTCGCCAGCGCCCGCATTCCAGCCGATCTTCTGGCAGATTGTCGCCGCGACCGTCTCCATCGCTTCCTTGCGATTGTCGCGCAGGATGCGTTCAAGCGTCTGCAGCTCGTACTCGCCATAGACGGACAGTTCCGCCTCGCCGAAGCGGTATTGCGCACCGGTGGCGGCGGAAGTCCCGCGCGCAGCCTCGCTGGCGGACAGGGTCCCGGCCAGCTTGCGACGCGGCGCTTCCACCACCCAGGTGCCGGCGATCAGGTCGCCCGCGCGCATCGCGTCCTTGTTGAAGAAGGGGAACAGCAGGAACACCGCGAACCAGCCGAGCGCGGCGAAGCCCGCCAGGCTGCCATCGCCTTCCTGCGCGCCGAAGATGAACACCAGCGGCAGGAACAGCTCGATATCGCGCAGGAGGTTGCGCGCGATCACCGCTTCCGCCGTCAGCCGCCCGCCATCGCGTGAGGCGACGCGCAGCCCGGCCATGCGCTTGCCCGGCGTGGCGCCGCGCGGGCCGAGCTCGAAATAGAGGAAATAGCCGTTGCGGAACAGGAACATGGCGATGATCCACAGGACCACGATGAGTTCCAGCAGGCCGGTCGGATTCTGGCCCTCGCCGAAAGCCACGCCGAGTACGCCGAAGCCGAGATACATCAGGAACAGCGTGATCGCGAGCATGGTCATGTGGACGATCACGAAATCCAGCACCAGAGCGCCCAGCCGCGCACCGCGGCTACCGACGATGACGGGCAGCGCGAGGCCTTCGGGCGTGACCAGCTCGCGGGCGCGCCCGCCGTGGATGTCGTGCATCCGGTGCCTGGCGGCGGCGTTCATCGGCGGGCTCCGATGGGCGAGCGGCCGAAGACGAAGAAATAGGCCAGCCAGGCGAACAGCATGAAGCCGCCGATGGTGTAGCGGCCCGAACTATCGTGGACCAGTTGGCGGGCGAAGCCTTCCAGCAGCGCTGCCACGATCAGCATCAGCACCACGCCTGTCATCACTTGCGCCGCGCGCCGGCCGCTTTCCGCCGCGGCAGACAGGATCGTGCGATTGCCGGGAAAGGCCATCGACCGCCCGACATGGATGCCCGCGCCGCCGGCCAGCAGGATGGCGAAGAGCTCCGTCGTGCCGTGCACGCTCAGCCAGGCGACGAACTCCACCGTCAGCCCGGCATTATGATACAGCCACAGCATCGCACCCAGGAGCGCCATGTTGTGGATCAGGAGCAGGATGGAAGGAACGCCGAAGGCGAAGCCCAGCGCGAAGGCGAGTATCGAGACCTGCGCATTG
Source organism: uncultured Erythrobacteraceae bacterium (assembly GCA_946482075.1). The sequence continues at coordinate 10,763 of CAMLQG010000023.1, read as the reverse complement.
TTGCTGAACAGATAGGCGGCGAAGACGGACAGGCCGTCGCCGCTCTTCTCGCCCGAGAGCGATTGGATCAGCGCCTCGCGCGTGGCGCCCGGCACGCGACCGTCGCCCATGCCGGCGGGCACCAGCGCGTGATACCATTCCGTGTCGCTCGCCACGAGCAGCCAGCCTGCCACCGTGCCGGCGATCATCGCGGCGAGCGCGATGCAGAGGTCGAGCCAGATTGCGCGCACGCTGGCGCTCCATGCGCCGCCCAGGAAGCGGCGGAACCAGCCGAGCAGCGAGGTGCGGGGTCCGTAGACCTGGAACCAGGCGCGCTGCACCAGCGTCTCGAGATAGGCGAGCGTGGCGGCGTCGAGCGAGGTCTCGCGCGCGATGGCGAGGCTGGAGGCGGCCATGCGGTAGAGCGCGGGCAGTTCGAGCACGTCCGCGTCGGGCAGCTTGCGCAGCCGGCCCGCTTCCATCCGGGTGATGATCTGGTCCAGCCGCTTCCAGTCCGCCTCGCGTTCCAGCCGGAACCGGTCGGACCGCAGCACGGCGGCCTCGATATCGGGCGGCGCATCCGCCTTCCCGCGCGCGAACAGGGCCTTGAAGCGGGTTGCCATCAGGCCCTCACTACCGTCGTCATTGCGAGAAGCGAAGCGACGAAGCAATCCGGAGCGACGCGCATCGGGCTCTGGATTGCTTCCCCCGGCCCGAGGCCGAGGTCGCAATGACGGGACAATGCGGGCCTCACCCGATCGTCCCCGCGCGCTTGATGTCGAGATAGCGGTCGATCAGGCGATAGCCGATCCGGTCCCACGGCGCTTCCAGCACGTCCACGCCCAGCTGGCGCAGGCGCTGGAGCACCAGCGCGCGCTGCCGGGCGAGCGTGTCCGCCGTGACCGACATCGCCAGCACTTCCATATCGCCGGGATCGGCGGCGGTAAGCGCGGCGAGTTCGGAATCCTCCAGCGTCACGAACAGCACGAGATGGTTCTTCACCAGCCGGCCGACGCTTTCTATCATCAGTTCCGCGCTGGTCGGATCGGTGAAGTCGGAGAACAGGATCACCAGCGCGCGCCGCTTGAGCCGGGCGGAGAGCGTCGCCAGCGCGAGCGTGAAATTGGGTTCCTGCGCGTGATAGTCGAGGCTGGCGGCAGCGCTCTGCAGCCGATGGAACTGTGCGGCGTCCGAGACGAAGGGCGTGGCGAGTTCCGGCTTGCGGGCGAAGCCGAACAGCGAGACCTTGTCCCCGCCCTTCAAGGCGACATAGGCGGCGGTGAGCGCGGCGGAGACTGCGCGGTCGATCCGCGGCAGGCCGTCGATCGGCTCGCACATCGCCTGCCCGCAATCGAAAGCGAAGACGATCGGATTGTTGCGCTCGCTCTCGTTCTCGCGGGCGAAGAGCTTGGTCTGGCGCGCGCTCGACTTCCAGTCGATCCGGCGGCGGTCCATCCCGGCCTGGTATTCGGAGAGCGATTCGAACTGGCTCCCCTCGCCCCTTATGCGCCGCGCGACGAGGCCGAACTGCGCATCGCGCAGGAAGGATTGCAGGATCGGCGAGCGCACGGGCGAAAGATCGGGCCAGATGCGGATCTGCGTATCGAGGTCCCGCGCCAGCTGGCGATGGGCAAGGCCGAGCGGGCCGGGCCAGCGCAGCCACAGCCGCGTGATCGGCGCCGTGCCGCGCCGTTCGGGGCGGAGCGCGGTGCCGCCTTTCCAGGTGTCGCCGTCGGGCTGGAGCGCGAAATCGGCGCGGCCGTCCTGCCCCAGGCGCGGGTCGAAGCCGATCGCGGCGTGGGGCGCGCCGCCGGGCCCGCCGGCGAAATCCGCGAGCACGGCGATCTCGCTCGGCTCGCCCACTTCGGCATCGGCGGGAGCGATCAGGCGGACATCCTCCAGCCGCCCCGCCAGCAGCCCGTCGAGCAGCACCAGCGCCAGCAGCGCGACGCCGAACGCCGGCACGATCACCCAGGCGGCCGGCGCCGCCGCCGCGACCACCAGCGCCAGCGGCGCGGCGAGCGCGGCCGCCCAGGCGGTGCGGGTGCTGGGGACGATCACAGGGAGGATCCTCCCTGTCGCGCAGCGATGGGGAGGGGGACCGCGACGCCGCAGGCGGCGTGGTGGAGGGGCCGATGGCGCAACAGCCCCTCCGTCAGCCGCCGGTGCGGCTGCCACTTCCCCATGCCTGCGGCACAGGGAGGATCTGGAAAGGCGATATCCGATCTCACCGCGGCGCTTCGGTCTGTTCAATGAGGTTGGCGACCAGCGCTTCCACCTGACGGCCCTCGATCTCGGCCACGGGCGACAGCAGCAGGCGGTGGCGCAGCACCGAGGTGGCGAGCGCTTTCACGTCATCGGGTAGCACATAGTCCCGCCCTTCCAGCGCCGCGCGCGCCCGCGCCGCGCTCGCCAGCAGCACGGCGGCGCGGGGCGAGGCGCCGGTGGAAAGGTCGGCGCTTTCCCGCGTCGCGCGGATCAGGCGCACGACATAGTCGATCACGTCCTTGGCGATGGTGACATTGCTGACCGCCGTGGCCGCAGCGCCGAGTTGCGCGGCATCGGTGATCGCGGCGATATCGAAGTCGGCGGGACGCGCCGGGCCTGTCCGCTCGCCGGAGCGCTCGACGATGCGGGCTTCCTCCTCGGCGCTGGGATAGGGCACCAGCAGCTTGAACAGGAAACGGTCGAGCTGGGCTTCGGGCAGCGGGTAGACGCCCTGGCTTTCGATCGGGTTCTGCGTCGCCACCACCAGGAAGCGCTCGGGCAGAGGATGCGCTTCGCCGTCCAGCGTCACGCGGCGTTCCTGCATCGCTTCGAGCAGGGCCGCCTGCGTCTTGGGCGGCGTGCGGTTGATTTCGTCCGCCAGCAGCAGCTCGCAGAAGATGGGCCCGCGCGTCAGCGTGAACTGGCTGGTCTGGAAGTTGAACAGGTTGGAGCCGAGGATATCGCCCGGCAGCAGGTCCGGCGTGAACTGGATGCGACCGAAATCGAGCCCCAGCGAAGCAGCGAAGCATTGGGCGAGGAAAGTCTTCGCCACGCCCGGTGGGCCTTCCAGCAGGACATGGCCCTGGCTCATCAGCGCGATCAGCAGATGTTCGACCGTCTCTTCCTGGCCGACGATCGCCTTGCCGACTTCCGCGCGGATATTCTGCGCCAGCGCGCGAACGTCCTCAAGCGACATTGGCTCTAGCGATTGGGTCATTGGGTGAGCATCCTTTCGAGTGTCTTCAGCGCATGCGCGTTGCGCAACAGGTCGTTCGGGTGGCGAGCCGCGCGCAGCCGTTGCGCGGGAGCGGAAAAGGCATTCGGATCGAGCCCGCGCGCCTGGAGCAGCCGGTCGATCTCCGCCTCGGTCAGCGCGCCATCGGCTTGCACGCGCACGCCCAGCGCGCGGGCCATCCGATCGCGCAGCAAGGCGGCATAGGGCGGGCCGAGCAGATGCAGCCGGCCGGTGCGGCGGATGAAGCCAGCGCTATTGGCGACGAGCTGGCGCTTGCCGAAAGCGATCCTGCGGGCTTCGGCCAGGGCCGGCCCGAAGGGACGGAAGGCCCGCCAGCCGGTGATGATCGCAGCGATGATCAGGCATAGTGTGGCGGCGAGGAAAGGCGGGGTGAAAGCGAGCGTCAGCAGGTTCGCGCTGCGTCCGAGCCCGTTCAGAGTGAGGTCGAACATGACCGGTTCGTCGCGATCGACCAGCGCATCGACCAGGCGCACGCCCAGCTCGCCATTCTCGCGCCGGGCCATGCCGTAATTGTCGAGCAGGTCCGGCTCGAACACGAAGACCACCGGGTGGATCTCCTCGTCGCTGCCGCCGAAATCCTCGGGCATGCCGCCCAGCCGGTTGAGCCAGGGATAATACCCATTGTCCGCCTGGAATGCGGCCAGGACGCGCCCGTTGCCGCCGCGCACCAGCGGGACCAGGCTGGTGCCGCTGCCGTACTGGACGACATCCTCCTTGGGCAGCCTGCCGGCCAGCCCGTCGAACCGCCAGCCCGAAACCTTGCCGATCGTCACCGTCGCATCGTCGGCGAAACCGTCCCATTTGGGCGACATCGTGCCCGACAGGTCGACCCAGCCCTTCTTCGCGCCTTTGCCGCTGGAAGGTCCCGCCATCCATTTGGGCGTGATGACCAGCGTCGGGCCGATATGGCGCCGTTCGTTCACCACCTTGGCGATATCCGCGCCCTTTGCGAAGGGCGGGGGAGTGAGGATCAGCAGGCCGGGTCGGGCAAGCGCCCCTTCGTTGCGGTTGCGTTCCACCGCGTAGCCCTGCTTTTCAAGCAGCGCGGCCCAGCCAGCGAAGCCGTTCAGTCCCCTGCCGCCGACATGTTCGCCGCCATTATTGTCGCCAGGTCCGGTTTCCCCCACGCCGATGAAGTAGAGCGTCAGCAGGAACGCCACTGCACCGAACAGCAGCATGCCGAGCACGGTGCGCGGCGAGAAGGGGGAGGTCCCGTTCATGCCGGCGCATCCCGCCCGAGATCGGCCAGCGCGAATTCGGCATAGGCCCCGCGTGCCGCAGTCCAATCATCCGCATTCAGAGAGCGCAGCGCGAAGAGGCTGCGCTCCACCCGCTCCGCGATCAGCGTGAAAGCGCTCTTGGCGCCGCTCGGCAAGGCAGGGAGCGCGGCGATCTCGCGTGCGGTGCTCGAGGGGCCGAGCCAGTTGGGCCGCACCGCGCGAATCTGGCCCACGCTGCGAATCAGCAGGAGATGAGTCGCCTCGTCGAAGCGACCCGCTGCGGCCAGCGCGTCCGCATCCTCGAGCAGGGCGAGCGCTTCGTCGCGATCAGGCGCCCATCGCTCTTCCTCCTGCGCCTTTTTGGGCCGCCATTGCAGCAGCGGCGACAGGAGACGCCAGGCGACCAGCAAGGCCAGCAGCACGCCGATCCCCAGCAGGACCCATTCCAGCGTCGGCCAGGACATGCCCAGCCAGCGCGCCAGCGGCTCGAACCATTGCTGGAGATGGTCTTCCAGCCATTTGATCCAGGCGGGTGGGGGTTTGGGCGCCTGCGGAGGGAGCGGCGCGAACTGGATGTCGCTCGCCGCGCGCACGTCTTCCCAGCTCTTGCCGGCCGATTCCACGGCTGGCTGGAAAGAGGATTGCCCCGGGCTGTTGCTCACGGCGCAGGTGGTGACATGGGCCGTGCGCTTGCGCAAGGTTGGAGCGCGTCCAAGAAAAATCCTCCCTGTGAGGCGTAGTCTCATGGGGAGGGGGACCGCGACGCCGAAGGCGTCGGGGTGGAGGAGCTGGTTGCGCAACGGCCCCTCCGTCAGCCTTCGGCTGCCACCTCCCCATGCCTTCGGCATAGGGAGGATCTTGCTACCCCCGCTCACGCGCCATGGCGTAGCTGCCGAGGATGCGCAGTTCCTTGCAGTGGAACGCCAGCTCTTCCAGCGCGCGGTCGATCGTCGGGTCGCCCGGCGCGCCCAGTATGTCGGCATAGAACATCGTCGCGGCGAAGCTGGCGCCTTTCTGGTAGCTTTCCAGCTTGGTCATGTTGACCCCGTTGGTCGCGAAGCCGCCTAGCGCCTTGTAGAGCGCGGCAGGCACGTTCTTCACTTCGAACACGAAAGTCGTCATCGCGCGTTGGCCTGCGAGCGATGCGGGATCGAGCGGTGCTTTCGCCAGGACCACGAAGCGCGTGGTGTTGTCGGGCGCATCCTCGATGCCGTTCTCGATCAATTGCAGGCCGTAGAGATCGGCCGCCAGCGCCGGGGCGATCGCGGCGATCCTGGGATCGGCCAGTTCCGCCACCGATGCCGCCGCGCCCGCCGTATCGGCATGGGAAAGCGGAACGATGCCGCGTTCGCGCAGATAGCGGCGGCATTGGCCGAGCGCCTGGGGATGGCTGTAGGCCGCGTCGAACGGGCCCGGGCCGATGCCCATCAGCGCGTGGTGGATCGGCGTGAAATGTTCCGCCACGATGGAAAGGCCGCTTTCCGGGAGCAGGAAATGAATGTCGGCCACGCGCCCGTGCTGCGAGTTTTCGATCGGAATGATCGCCGATCCGGCGCGCCCCGACGTCACCGCATCCAGCGCATCCTCGAAGCTGAAGCAGGGGATCGGCAGGCAGCCGGGATCGAATTCCAGCGCCGCGCGGTGCGAATTGGCTCCCGGCGCGCCCTGGAAGGACACGGCGCGCAACGGTTCTTCCGCCGCGGCGGCGGTCATCTTCTCGATCAGCGAAAGGGCAGGGGCGGCGAAGCTGTGCATGGGCCTTGCCGCCTACCGAGCGTGCGTGCGCGCGGCAAGCTGTTTGAGAAATCCGATATCAGGCTTGCGAAGCGCGCATGTGATCACTAGAGCGGCCCGCGAACACCAACCCCGCAGGTTTTCCCCGGATGCAAGACCGCTTCAATACCATCGCCGGCTGGACGCTTTTCGCCGGTATCGTCGCGCTTGGCCTGTCCAGCGTCAGTGGCAAGATCTTCCACGCGGACAAGCATCATCGTCCCGAGAAGATGGGCTATGAGATCGAAGGCGTCGAAGCCGAAGGCGACGGCGCGAGCGAGGGTCCGCCGCTTGCCGTCCTGCTTGCCGCCGCCGATCCGGCGAAGGGCGAGAAGGTCTTCGCCAAATGCGTTTCGTGCCACACGATCAACGCCGGCGGCGCGAACGGCATCGGCCCGAATCTCCACGGCGTCGTGGGCGAGGATATCGGCAAGGGCGTGGGCGGCTACGCTTTCAGCGCCGCGCTGTCCGGCCATGGCGGCAAGTGGACTTTCGAGGATCTGGACCACTGGCTGAAAAGCCCGCGCGCTTTCGCCAACGGCACGAAGATGAGCTTCGCCGGCCTGTCCAACCCGGAAGATCGCGCGAACCTGATCGTCTATCTCAACACGCAGGGTTCCAACCTGCCGCTTCCGGCCGCTCCCGCCGCGGGTGCGGCTCCGGCTGAAGGCGCGGATGCCGCTGCCAAGCCGACCGACGGCGCGGCGCCTGTCGCTCCGGCCGAAGGCGCTCCCGCGGCCGGTGCGCCTGCCGCCGGCGCTCCTGCCGCTGCGACGGCACCCGCCGCCGCTCCGGCAGCTGCGGCGACTGCGCCGAAGAAATAAGCTGGCTTTTCTTGTCATCCCGGCCCTGAGCCGGGGTGACGCTTCTGATTCTCGGTGCTTGAAAGCGGGATGCCGGATCAAGTCCGGCATGACGGACCATAGTCCTCAAGCTCATGCGCCCTTGAAGCCCTGGGCGATCACATACCATTCGGACGAGCCCTTGCGACTCGCCGGCGGCTTGGCGTGCTTCACGCTGGCGAAATGGCGCTTGAGCAAAGCGAGCAACTGCGTGTCGGTTCCGCCCGCCAGCACCTTGGCGACGAAGGCGCCGCCGGGCGCCAGCGTGCCGATCGCGAAATCGGCCGCCGTTTCCACCAGCCCCATCGTGCGCAGATGGTCGGTCTGCTTGTGGCCCACGGTGTTGGCCGCCATGTCCGACAGGACGAGGTCCGGCGCGCCGTCCAGCGCGGATCGGAGAGCGGCCGGTGCCGCATCGTCCATGAAGTCCATCTGGAAGATCGTCACCCCTTCGATCGGGTCGGTCGGCAGCAGGTCGATGCCGGCCACGGCCGCGCGCGGCGCGCGCTGGCGCACGACCTGGCTCCACCCGCCGGGCGCGATGCCGAGATCGACCACGCGCTGCACGCCTTTCAGCAGCGCGAAACGCTCGTCCAGCTCCTGTAGCTTGTAGGCCGCACGGCTGCGATAGCCGTCGGCCTTGGCCTGGCGGACATAGGGATCGTTCAGCTGCCGCGTGAGCCAGCGCGCGGAGGAGGCCGTACGGTTCCGGCCCGTGCGCAGCTTCTTGTCGGGGTTCTTGCCCGATCTGGTCATGTCCGCACCGTTCCGAGCGGCGCCTTGCGGAGCTTGGTGCCGGCGCCGTCGGTCGCGATCAGGCTGCGCAGGATGCCCTCGCGGATGCCGCGATCGGCCACGCCCAGCTGGGCCGCGGGCCAGATGTCGAGAATCGATTCCAGGATCGCGCAGCCCGCCACCACCAGATCCGCCCGCTCGCGCCCGATGCAGGGCAGCGCCTGGCGTTCGGCGGGCGACAGGGCGGATAGCCGCGAGCTGATGTCGCGCATCGAATCCGCCGGCACGATCAGCCCATCCACCGCCTTGCGGTCATATTGCGGCAGGTCGAGATGCAGGCTGGCCAGCGTCGTCACCGTGCCGCTGGTGCCGAGCAGGCGGAGATTGGACAGGCGCGCATGGCCGATCCTCTGGGCGAATTCGCGGAAGCTCTCGGACACCAGCCGGCGCATCTCGGCATAGCAGGCCAGCCGCGCCTCGCGCGACGAATCGTCGCCATGGCAGGTCTCCGTAAGGGAGACCACGCCCCAGGGCACGCTCTGCCAGTCGAGGATGTGGGGTACGGCGGGGCCCTGCTCGATCAGGACGAGTTCGGTCGATCCGCCGCCGATATCGAAGATCATCGCCGGACCGGGGCCGTCTTCCAGCAGGATGTGGCAACCCAGCACGGCGAGGCGGGCTTCCTCCTGCGCGGAGATCACGTTCAGATGGATGCCCGTTTCGCGGCGCACGCGCTCGATGAACTCTTCGCCATTGCTGGCCCGGCGGCAGGCTTCGGTGGCGACAGATCGGGCGAGGCGGACATTACGGCGGCACAGCTTGTCGGCACAGACCTTGAGCGCGGCCACCGTGCGGTCCATCGCCGCTTCGCTCAGCCGCCCGGTCTGCGCCAGCCCTTCGCCGAGGCGCACCACGCGGCTGAACGCGTCGATCACGGTGAAATTCTCGCCCGATGGGCGCGCGATCAGCAGGCGGCAATTATTGGTCCCGAGATCGATCGCAGCGTAGGCCTGCCGGTTCGGGCCCTGTCCGGCCGCGATTTGACGGTGCATCGCCGGCGGATGCGGAACGGGCTGCGGCGCAGCGGGCGCCGGGCCTGTGGGAGAACGCTGGCCGGCGGAGCTTGCCCCGCTTCCTGCGTTCCTGCTGCCGGACGGATCGGAAACACGTTGGGATCGGGTGGCGCGGCGCTTGCCGGACCGTGTGGACTTTGCGCCCCCTTTCCCGTGTCTCGCAGCTCCCTTGCCCCGTTCCGGCGGAGAAAAATCCGCCATAATCCAAACGCTTTCATACGTTTACGTCCACGTGATCGTGAACACTTGGGACCGATGCTAGCGAAGCGCGACGGTGCGGGCAAGAGAAGGCAAAAGAAAGCCGCCGCCTCGGCTTGACCAGCGGGCCATGCCGCCTTAGAGGCACCCCCCGCGCTGCCCCGTCGTCTAAAGGTAAGACTACGGACTCTGACTCCGTCAATCGAGGTTCGAATCCTCGCGGGGCATCCACCTTCTTCCTTGCATTATGAATCACCTGGTCCTCCGGCATGAGGGTTCGGATGTTGCGCACCCCATGTGGCTGAATTTCCTTGGTTTTCCGATGTGATGAGCGAATCCGCGCAACAGGGATGCACACGAGCCGGCTCACGGGAAAGGCCGGCGGCCGGCGCGTCGGGCACGCTCCACGGAACGTATCTCTCGTCGAGGCGTCAATCTGTCATCCTCCCTATTTGGAGAGACGCGATGACAAACACCTACAAGCCTCACCTGGATCAGCAGCCGAGGCCGGACGATGGCCGCAAGAAACAGCAGGCTCTCGAGACAGATCGAGAGAAGCCCTCGAGTGAGCTCGTTGATTTCGCGGAACACGACAACCGTCTTGGCGGAGACCCCGACTCGCCCCGGCGAAAGGGCCAGAAACAAAGCCAGACCCAAAGCCAGACCCAAAGCCAATCCGCAGACGGACAGCGGCAGACGGGCAACTGACTGGGAAACGAAGCTCCCTATGCCGACGGGATGATACAGGCATCCGGCCCGCTTGCGGGCCTAAGCCTGGGTCGCTCTTTTGCGGCAGCGGGACATGTGGCCGCGCAAGCGCTCCAGCGCTGCGGGATCGACGTTACGCTTGGGCAACACATAGAAATTACGCGGCGTAGGCATGATGATCAGCACCCGATCGTTCTCACGCCAGTCCCAGAGCTCAGACCAGGGATAATTGGCGCAAGTGTAGGTCGTGCGGACCGAGAAATCCTCGGCATCGAACGCGTAGCGGATCGGATCGCACATCCCGGGGTGGTCGTTGAGCATGCTGCGTGCCGCGCGGCGGCGGAGCGCTGGGGCTGCGATGAGCAAGGCGGAAACCAAGGTTGCAGCGAGCAGGACGGCGCCGGTAAGGGCGATGACCGATCTCGAATGCATGAATGCTGCCTGCGCTTCCGGGTAGCGAACCAGCAATACGAGAATGAGGATTGCGAGCATCAGCGCGAGGAGCAGCAATAAAGCGGCCAATCTCCTTGGCCGCGCCGATGGGCGCAAGGCATCGATGAGATCACTCTCGTCGAGCGTAACGCAAAGTACGTCCTGCATCGGGTTGCCAGACTAGCGTCGATAGAGGCTATTCACCACCGCAAATGGCGAAACGCGGACGGCGGCGCATGGCTATTGGCCGGATGCCGCTCGCCCGCGAAGCGTGGCAAAACGCGAGAACGCGCTTGCAATTGCAGGCGGGGCGGTACCAAGTTCAGTGGTGGACGAGGCGCTGCACCGAATTTTCTCGAAGGGTCACGAAGTGTGGCCGGTCGCGCTCGTTTTCGTTGCGCTGGCGTTGGTAACCAAAGGTTCGGCGGCTCTCAGGCCGTCCAAAGAGGCGCGGCGCGAAATTCGGATCAATGTCGGCATCCTTCTTCTCGACATCCTCATCGTGATGCCGCTGGTGGCGCTATGCGCCGCCTGGATTGGATCGCTCATTCCCCAGCGC
>CAMLQG010000022.1 GCA_946482075.1 uncultured Erythrobacteraceae bacterium | reverse complement strand
GCTGCTGAGCCATTTCAAGCGTCCGCCGCGCGACGAGATCAGGCTGTTCAACTGGCAGTTGGTGCCCGTCTGCAAGCCCGACCTGATCGAGGAGTTCGCGCTGTCCGATCCGGCCAGCATCGTGAAGGCGCCCTTGGTCGACGTGCGCAATTCGGTGGGCGGCTGGCACCGCTGGCTGAAACGCGCGGGCGTGGATCCGAAGGACTGCAATTTCGCTTTCAGTGTCGACAATTACGAGCTGATGCTGAAAGCTGCCGATCGCGGGCTAGGTCTGGCCATGGGATCGAAGGCGATGATGCAGGAATTCCGCGAGATCGGCCTGGTCGCCCCGTTCGGCCTGAGCTGCCGACTGCCGGGCGGCGGCTATGTCAACGGTCCGCGCGGCGACGAAAGCAAGGCAGTGCGAATTTTCCGCGAATGGCTGATCGAGGAAGGCCGCGCCACGATGGCGACGGAATAGCGGGCCCGCCTATTGCGCTTCCGCTTCCGCCAACAGCAGCGCCAGCAGCTTCGGCCGCACGATCTTGCCCATCGCGTTCCTTTCGAACCCGCCGACGAAACGCCATTCGTCGGGCATCTTGTACCGCGCCAGCCCTTCGCGGCAGAGCTCCATAAGTTCCGCCTTGAGCCGGTCCTGATCCGCATCCGCTTCGCGCGGATGGACGAAGATCACCGTGCGCTTGCCCAGCCGCTCGTCCGGCTGGCCGACCAGCGCGCTCGCCACGATACCGGAATGTTCCTGCAACACGCGCTCGACCTCGGCGGGATAGATGTTGTTGCCTCCGCGCAGGATCAGCTCGGATGCGCGATCGGCCACGAACAGCCAGCCGTCCGTATCCACCGAACCGACATCGCCGCTATGCACCAGCCCGCCTGCCAGCAGTTCGGCAGTCTTTTCCCGGTCGTGCCAATAGCCGAGCGGCGGGGTGTAGACATTGGCCCAAGTCCCTTCCGCCACCGGGCCGAAGCACAGATCGCCCACTTCACCCGCCGGCAGCTCGCGCCCTTCGCTGTCGAGGATGGCAAGGCGCATATGCGGCAGGACCTTCCCGCTCGATCCCACCGGCGGTTCCTCTCCCCGCGTATCGGTCACGATGGTCGGCGCTTCGGTCAGCCCATAGGTGCCGAGGATGGGATAGCCGAAGCGGGCGAGGAAGCGGCGCCGGATGGGCGACGGGATCGGCGCGCCGCCCGAGGCGATCTCCAGCCCTGCGGGCAAGTTGAGCCCCTTCTCCAGAATGTCGTACACGCTGGTTGGCGCGATGATGCAGGATTCGATCCCCTCGTCATGGAACCAGTCCACCAGCGTGACGATATCGGGCATCGGCCGCGTGATCAGAGGCCGCGCGTTCCAGAAGCACAGTAGCGCGCCCAGCGTCATGACGTTGGCGATCGTGAGCGGCTGGACCACGCCGCGTCGCGCCTGCGGCTTGATCGTGCCGGCTTCGGTCAGCGCGGCACACACCGTCACCAGATTGTGCTGCGTGTGGACCACGCCCTTCGGCTGGCCCGTGGTGCCGCTGGTATACATGATCGTGGCCGGCGCGAACGGGTCGATCGTGGCCTGCGGCACAGGGCCGCCCGCTGCAAGCGCTTGCTGCCAGCCGGGGCTTTCCACCGCGATCCCCGGGCAATCGAGTTCGGCCAGGGCCGGTGCCATCGCCTCCTGGTCCGCAGCGTCGGAAAGATAGAGCGCCGCGCCCGAATGACCGATGATGAAACCCTTCTCCTTGGACGGCAGCGCCATGTTGACTCCCACCCAGATCGCGCCCAGCCGAGCCGCGGCCATGAACGCGATCACGATGTCGCAGCCATTGGGCAGCGATACGGCAAGCGGCCTGCCCTGCGTCACGCCGTGCGCCGCGAGCGCTCCTGCCCATCGGGCTATCGCCGCGTCGAGTTCCGCGTAGGTATAGCGCGCGGCCGGATCGGCGAGCGCCAGCGCATCGGGACATTCGCGCAGGGGCCGGTCGAGCAGGCTCGCGACATCCGCCGGGCCCGCGGGCGGATCGACGCGCGCCGGCGGCGGGAGCAAGCCGAGAGCATGGTACTGGTCTTCGGTCATGGGCATTTGGTGTGCTCCCCCTCATTCCTTTTTGCCGTCATGCCAGCGCAGGCTGGCATCTCTACCGGAGCGCGGTGGCCCACCCACAACGATCCCAGCCTTCGCTGGGATGACGATGAAGGAATCCGCCTTCCCCTTGCGCCTGCTCTTCGCCAAGCTGCCCGCGCACAATCTCAGCGAGAACCGGATGCCACAACACAAAAAACCAGTCGCGCTCATCACCGGGGCCAGCGCAGGGATAGGCAAGGCGATCGCGCTGCGCATGGCGCGGGGCGGGTTCGACCTGCTGGCGGTATCCCGCCGCGAAGGCCCGTTGGCCGAACTGACGGCAGAGATCGGTACCGGCACCCGGACCGAGATCTTCGCCTGCGACGTGGCCGATCCCCAAGCGGGCGACCAGGCCGTGGCGGCCGCAATGGAGCGATTCGGGCGGCTGGACTGCCTCGTCAACAATGCCGGATCGGGCAAATTCGCGCAATTGCGCCGGACGGACGAGGATATGGTCGACGAGCTGATCGACCTGACGCTGAAAGCCCCGTTCCGCTTCATTCGCGCCGCGGCAGGCGTGATGCGTTCGGGCTCCTCGATCATCAATATCGGCTCGACCTTCGGCGTGATCGGCGGGCTGAACGGCGGCATGTACACCGCCGTCAAATCCGGCCTCGTCGGCCTTACCCGAAGTGCGGCGATCGAACTTGGCCCCGACGGCATTCGCTGCAACCTCGTCGCCCCCAGCGTGGTGCGCACCGCGATGATCGAGGAATATTGGAACAGCGAACCGTTCCGCCGCGTGAACCAGGAATTCACGCCGTTCGACCGGATGGGCACGGCGGAGGACATCGCCAATGCGGTCCATTTCCTCGCTTCGGAAGAAGGCGGCTTCATCAACGGGCAGACGCTGGCGGTGGATGGCGGGTGGAGCACCACCAAATATCTCAGCAAGGAAGCGGTGCTGGCGAAGCGGGCGGATTGATCCAAATATTCGTCATTCCCGCGGAAGCGGGAACCCAGGACAAGCGTGTACCTGATTTGGTCACCCTTTCGAAGCATCCCACATGCGCATCCAGGCGAGCGAGCGCAGATGCGAGCCGCCGTCGATTTCCAGCGATATGCCATTGATATAGCCCGCCGCGGGGGACAGCAGGAAGATCGCCGCATTGGCCACATCCTGCGCGAGCCCCACCCGGCCCATCGGGTTGGCGTCCCATTCCACGCCGCCGGTCGCCTCGACATATTGGGCGGTGCGCGGGGTCTGGATCCAGTCGGGCAGGATCGCATTGGCGCGAATGCCGCCCGGGCGCATCGCGGCGAGCGAACGGGCATAGCCGTCGATTCCGCTTTTCGCGACCGTGTACCACGGCACGCCCGCGCCATAGCGCGGCCCCTGAACCGAGGAGAGGAAGACCGCCGTCCGCATCCCGGCATCCGGCTGTTCCAGCCAGGCTTCGGTCGGCAGGCGCATGCAATCTATCGCCACGTTCACGGCCGCGGTGAAATCCTTGTCGCCGAAGCTCGGCGGGCCGGCGGCGGCGGCAAGGCATGCGACCGGGCCGAACGCCGCGGTCGTGCGCGCCCAGCACCGCGCCACCGCCGCGCCATCCGCCATGTCGCCCGCGCAGGCGATCGCCGTTCCCCCCTGGTCGGCAATCGCCCGCGTGGTGCGTTCCGCCGCGTCCGCAGACAGATCCCAGGCCGCGACCCGAAGGGCTAGCCTGCCTGCGGTGAGCGCGATCGCTTCGCCGATTCCGCTGCCGGCACCGGTGACGACGATCGCCGCGTCGGGCGGGTATCGAAGGAAATCATGCATCGGAGCCACCCTATCCCGCCGTGCTCAATTCCCGGGCTTCGCTATGCTCCCACGAGCGGACTTCGGGCAGCACCTTCTCCGCGATCAGCCGCATGGAATTGGTGACTTCCGCCTGGGAGAGGCCGCCGAAGCTGAGCGACAGCATCAGGTCGAAATCGCCGACGATGTCGCGCCGCTGGTCCAGCCGGTCGAGGATCTGCTGCGGCGAACCCCAGAGATTGGCGTGGAAATAGCCTTCCGCGCCCGCATCCATCCCCGCCGCGCGCAGGGCGTCGGCACTTTCGGCATAGCCCGAATAGCCCTTGAGATCGCGGAAATGCTCGCCCGCCATCTCGTAGTGATCCATCACGGTGATGTAGTAGTTGGTGATGCATTCGCGGGCCATTTCCTCCGCCCGATCCGCGCTCTCGTCGCAGAAGCAGGAATCGACGCACATCGGCGGCAGCGCTTTGCGGCCATGATGCTGTTCGAACAGGGTGCGGTATTCGTCGAATTGCGGGGCGAGCGCTTCCCACGGCTTGATCGCGAAGCTCATCAGCCTTCCGCCCAGCCGCGCGCAGATCGGCACGGTGTCGGGCGACATGGCGACACAGTTGAACCGGTCGCGGAAGCTCGCATAGGGGCCGGGGCGCACAGTGGTGGGCTGGTAGGGGTAGAACGGCCCCTCGCCCTGGACCACGCCCGTCTCCACCCCGCGCACGATCACTTCGGCAGCTTCGTTGAAGCGGTCGCGCGCCTCGTTCATGTCGATGCCGAAGGCCTTGTATTCGCGAATGGCGAGGCCGCGCCCGATGCCGAGGATCGCGCGGCCCTTGGACAAATGATCGAGCATGATCATCTGCTCCACGACGCGCAGCGGATTGTTCCACGGCAGGATCACCGCGCCGGGCATCAGCCCAATGCGGCTGGTGCGCGCGGCGATCCAGCTCAGGAACTGGAGATTGCCGGGCGACATGGCGTAGCTGGTGAAGTGGTGTTCCACCGCGCTGATCCAGTCATAGCCCATCGGCTCGACCAGTTCGGCCAGCGCGAGATCGCGCTCATAGGCTTCCTTGTCCGACAGGCGGTTGAGGAAGTTCTGGAAGGTGAACAGAACGCCGATCTGCATGGGCGTGTCCTTTCGGCAATCCTCTCGATCTTATGCGCCGAGTCTGCCGCGGACGGGCGCCGTCGTCCAATATGTATGACGTTTCAACATATAGTATTTTGCTATATGTTATGACCGAATTCCGCTTTGCCGCGCCTGTGTTTCATCACCTAATCCTACCAATACGGCTCGAACCTATATCACCAGCCTATGGACATCACGCCCCGCATCCAGACCATCCTCACCGATGTCCGCAAGCTGCGGACCTTCATGGCGATCGTGGAGGAAGCCTCGCTGACCGGCGCTGCCCGGCGGCTCAACACGGCCCAGCCCTGGGTATCGAGCCAGCTCAGCGCGCTGGAAGCTATGGTCGGCCTGACGCTGGTCGAACGTTCGCGCGGGAAGCCGGTTACGATCACTGCGCAGGGGCGAGAGCTCTATCGGATCGCCGCAAGGCTCTTCGCGGCCCTGGCCGAAGCGACCGAGCAGATCCGCGAGTTGCGCCAGACCGACCGCGGCCGGCTGGTGCTGGGCGTCGATCCGATCACGCTCTACATGCCCGAACGCAACAAGCTCCTCGCCCGCTTCATGGCGCAGGAGACCGATATCGACCTGCAGATGGTCAGCCGCACGCCCAACGAGCTGTTCGACGGTCTCCGGCGAGGCGAGCTCGATCTCATCCTCACCAGCGCGCCGTTCCCCGAAGGGCACGACATCACCATGCTGCCGCTCTACGAATACGATCTCTGCCTGCTGGTGCCCAAGGCGGTGACCCCGGCCTACGCCCACTCGCTCACCGGCAGCCTGCAGGGCGCGGAGATCATGGTGCTACAGGACAGCTACCACACCGAGATCTTTCCCTGGCTGCGCACTGCCCTCAAGGACCACGATGTCCGCTGGCGCGACTGCCCGGAGCTCGCGTTCACGGCCCTCCTGCGCTACGCCACGCTGATGGGAGTGGCCACGCTGGTACCGGACTTCTCCGACACGATGCCGGAAGTGCGCGAGGACATGGAAGTGCGCGCCATCAGCGATCCGCGCCTGATCGTGCGCTGGGGCCTGATGCGCCGATCAGATGCGTTGCGCAAACCCGCCGAGCTGTTGTGGCGCATGGCAGAAAAGCAGCGCCTGAGTTGACCGCCGGAGACGCTATTTCCAAACCCGGTCTGCGCACGACGAAGAACGATATCGTCACGGCTCAACTGCCGGTCAGACGGGCGCTGCCCTCGATCACGTCCTCGCCCCGCTGGTTGCGCGCCCAGACGCGATAGGCGCGCTCATCCGCTTCCAGGACGCCGCCAGCTTCGATCCGATCGCCGAGGCGGACCGGGCGGCGAAAGCGGATATCGAGTTCGACTTCATCCAGCCGCTCGTTTCCCATCGTGCGCTCCAGCGCCTGCCAGATCAGGTTGAGCGACATGGAGCCATGCGCGATGACGCCGCCCATCTCGGTCTTCGCGGCGAATTCGGGATCGACATGGATCGGATTGTAATCGCCTGTCACCGCCGCATAGCGAAGGATCGCCGCCTGATCGACATCGATAGCGACCGGCTCCAGCTTGGGCTGCGTGAAACCCATGTCAGGCCGCCCAGTAGAGCGTGATGACGCCCTCATAGAGCAAGCCGCCATCGCTTCCTTCGCCTCGAGCGAGCAGTTCGAGCTTGCGCCGCTCGCCCTTCAATTCCTTCGTCCGGCACGTGATCGCGGTAGTGACGGGATCGCCCGCACGCATCGGCGCATGGAGCCGCATCTGCTGACGCACATGGAGATTGCCCGGTGGGCGGGGGCTGACCACTTCGAGATAAGCGCGCATCATCAGCACGGTGGCCATGCCGCGCGGCATGATGCCGCCCCGCGGCGCGTCCCAGGGATAGAGCTCGGCCCAGTCATCCAGCTGCGCCTGGGTGACGGTCTCGGTCGTCTCGCCCATCCGCCGGCCCGCCACGAAATCCGCGAAAAGGATCGGGCTTTCGCTCATGCCAGCGCGCCCTGCGGCAGCGTGAATCCGTCGACCTCGCGGAAGACCGTGCGCGTGCGTGCGCCGATCGCAATCGCGGCCCGCTCGCCGTCGACGATGTTCACCATCATGCGGAAGCCTTCGTCGAGATCGACCAGCGCGATCACATAGGGCGCCATGTCGCGGAAAGCGGCGGTCGGCGCGCGCAGCACTTCGGTGAATGTGGCGATCGTGCCAAGCCCACGCGATTCCCGCCATTCGAGCGATCCGCCCTGGCAGGCAAGACAGGTGCTGCGCGGATAGAACTGCGCTTTCTCGCAAGCGGGGCAGAATTGGTAGATCAGCCGGCCTTCGGCGGTGGCATCCCAGAACGGCTGCGTATCCGCATTGGGCTTCGGCAAGGGGATAGCCATCACACCCTCCCCAGCACGGCGGAACAATGAGCGGACAGGATGCCGCCATCGCCATGCACGAAAGCGAGGCTCGCGCCCTTCACTTGCCGCGCATCGGCTTGTCCGCGCAACTGGCGAACCGCTTCGACGATATGGAACATGCCGCCCGCGGCACCCGAATGGCCGTAGGACAGGAGGCCGCCATGGGTGTTGCAGGGCAGCGCCCCGCCCAACCCCAGCGCGCCTTTCAGCGCAGCCTGACCCGCAGCGCCGCGTTCGAAGAAGCCGATCGATTCCAGCTCCACCAGCAGAGTGATGGTGAAGCTGTCGTAGATTTCCGCGACGTCGATATCCTTCACCGCGACGCCCGCCTTGCCGAAAGCGATCGCGCTGGATTGCTTGCAACCGAAATCGGTGAGGGATGGGGCCTGGCTGATATGTTCATGCGTATGCCCCTGCCCGCAGCCCAGCACATCGATGCGCGGCTGCGGCGTATCGGCGCCAGCATCCGCCGCGCTGACGACCAGCGCCGCGCCGCCATCCGAGATCAGGCAGCAATCGAAAATCCTGAGCGGCGAGGAGATCACGCGCGAAGCCATCACATCCGCGATCGTCAGCGGATCGCGCTTGTGCGCCTGGGGATGGCGCGCGGCATGTTCGCGATGCTGCACCGCGATCGCCGCGAGCTCCTCCAGCGTGGCGCCATATTCATGGATGTAGCGCTGGGCGACCAGCGCATAGGATGCCGGCACCGAAATGCCATAGGGCCGCTCGAACTGCTGGTGCCCGACCTCGGAAAGCGCGGCCACCGCACCGTCGCGGCTCATGCCGGTCACCCGATTGTCGCCGGCCACGATCAGCACATGGCGGCACTGCCCGCTTTCGACGAGCGCCGCCGCCTGCATCAGCATGATCACCGCCGTCGCCCCACCCGCCTGGATCGCGAAGTTGACGTTCGGCCGGACGCCCAGATGCTCGCAGAAGACCGAGGCCAGCATCAGGTGCGGTTCGGTGAAGGAATAGGCGCAGATAACGCCATCGATGTCGGACAGGCGCAGCCCCGCATCCGCCACCGCGCCCAGCGCCGCTTCGGCATGCAGACCCATGCAGGTGGAGCCCGGAAGCTCGCCCACCGCCGTGTCGTATGCGCCGGTAATCCGCGCCTTGCTCATGCGGTGGTCTCGATGACCCCGGCGGCGGCCAGTTCATCGATCCGCGCCTGATCCATGCCCAGCAATTCGGCCAGCACCGCGCGCGTATCCTGCGCGGTGTCGGGCGCTTCCCCCAAAGGTTCGTCCGGCACGCCGGCAAGCTTGATCGGATTGCCGATGACGCGGCGCTTGCCGATCACCGGATCGTCGATCGTGTAGAGCATGTTGCGCGGGGCCAATTGCGGGCTCTCCAGCACCTGCGGCAGAGTATAGACCGGCGCCGAAGGAACCCCGACCGCATGCATGACGGTCACGATCTCGTCCGTGGTGCGCGCCAGCGTCCACTCGGTCACGATCGCTTCCAGCTCGGAATTGTTGGCGACGCGGCTGCGCGCTTCCTTGAAACGGGGATCGTCCACCAGATCCTCGCGTCCGATGGCTCTGGCGAAGCGCCGCCAGACCGGCGTGCCGCCCACCGCGATATTGACGAAACCGTCTCCGCTGCGGAACGCGCCATAGGGGGAACTGGTGCTGGAACGGCCGCGCGACGGGGGCTTGCCGGTCCAGCCGGTAAAGGCGAGCGAAAGCTCGTTGAGCTGCAGCATCGCGTCGTGCATGGCGACATCCACGCGCTGCGCGCCGCCTTCCCTGTCGCGCCGATAAAGCGCCATGACCGTACCGATGACCGCTTGCAGCGCGGTGACCTGATCACCCAGCGCCACGCCGTTATAGCGCGGCTCGTCGCTCTCCGTTTCGGTGCGGAACAACAAGCCCGCCAGGCCCTGCGCAATGATGTCGAACGCCACCCAATCGCCCATCGGGCCATCGGACAGAACGTCGTCATGACCAAAGCCCGACAGTGTGGTGTAGATGATCTCGGGATTGCGATCCTTGAACGCATCGAATGTGAAGCCGAGCTTGCGCAGCGAGGACGGCTTCATGTTCGACCAGACGACATCACTTTGTCCGGCGAGCGCCAGCACGATCTCCTTGCCCTCGGGCTTGGCCATGTCCACCGCCACGCTTTTCTTGCCCAGCATGACGCGCAACTCGGAAAGGCTGCGGGTGCGGCCGTCACTTCCCTCGTCTCGCGGGCCGATATGCCGCATGGCGTCGCCTTCGCCCGGCATCTCGATCTTGATGACCTCTGCGCCGAAGCGGCGCAGGATCAGACTTCCGATATTCCCCGCATAATATTGCTCGAGCGCGAGTACGCGAATCCCCTCCAGCGGCAGCATCGTGTCAGTCGTTCCGGAACGGGAGCAGCACGCTGGCCGTGCCGGTGGTGTTCACCGTGCCCAGCTGGTTGGTGCCGGTCAGTTCGACGTCGACGATGTTCTTGCCGCCTTCCTGGCGCTTGCCGATGACCTTGCCCGCACACCAGGTCGTGTCGCCCATGATGTTGGGCGCGCGCACGCGCACGTCGATCTGGTCCAGATGACCATGATCGCCGCACCAGTCCGTCACCACCTGGCTCATCCAGCCGAGCCGGTTCCAGCCATTGTCGTAAGCGCCCGGCATGCCGACCTGGCGGGCGGTATTGTCGTCCGTATGGGCGATGCCGGGCCAAGTCTGCTCGATCAGCCAGCCGAGCCCGCGATTGTTGGGCACCAGTTCCGGGTGATGCTTGGCATTGTGCCGCGTGCGCCATTGCATCTCGCATGCGACATAGCCCGCCCCGTTCAGATTGCCGGCATAATAGGACATGTAGGTGGCCATGTTCATTGGCCCCTTGACGCGCGTGGGCAGTTCGTCGCCGATCTGCACATCTTCCCAATAGCGCTTTTCCGCTCCGCGCCGCGTCTGGGCAAGCACCTGGGCCTCGATATCGGCATATTCCTGTTCGCTGTAGCGATAGGCTTCGCGCGGCTTGTGGGTCGGGCCGCCGGCACCCTTGCTGCGCGGCGTGCGGATCGCGCGGCTTTGATACTCGCACAGCAGCTCGCCGTCCGGGGTGCGATATTCCACGCTGCCGACCTGGACGACCATCTTGGCCGCCGTCTTCCCGCTCGCCTCGTACATGTCGACCAGCTTGGCGGTGGGGATCACTTCCTCCCCCCGCTTGACCAGCCGATGGACCTTGAACCGGCCGCCGCCGAAGAAGGCCTGCAAGCCATCGAATTCCGGCGTGATGCCGGCCGAGAAGAAGGTATAGAAGAAGGTCGGGGGCGCCACGATCCCGCCATGCGGGCCCTTCGCCGCATAGGCCGGATCGCACCACAGCGGATTATCGTCGCCCACCCCGTAGGCATAGTGGCGGATCGTGTCGCGCGTGGCTTCGTAATTATACTGCTGCACCCGCAGCGGCACGTTCAGGTATTTCGCCGCCTTGGCGATCTCTTCCTCGTTGATCTCCGTATTGATCTGGAAAACGTCCGCTTCGCTCATCGCTCGACCCTCTCAATCCGTCTGAACTCTAATTCAAATCAAACCCGTGTGACCAGCAGTCAAAGCCGTTCCGCCGCCTTGGGATCGTACACCGTGCCGAGATAGGGCTGCGCGCGATTATAGCCGCGGACGTAGTCGACTGCGGGGAAGATCGGCACTTCGTCATCCGGCATGCGCAGCGGGCGCTTGTCCTTCTTCCGCTCGAACGCCTTCTCGATATAAGGCGCGAGCTCTTCCATCTTGCGGCGCTGGCGCTCTTCCTCGCCTTCGTGGAATTCGGGCATGATCTCCTTGGCGAACAGCTCGAGCGATTCGCAGATATGCTCGTGCTTGTTCTTCCCGCCCTGCTGCAGCAGCACCAGCTGGTCGATGCCCGTTTCCTGGAACTTGCGGATATGCTCGCGCACCTGATCGACCGAACCGATCGCGCCGCGGCTGTTCGCCACATTGCGCATCAGCAGCGGATCGAGATCGGATTTGAGCAGTTCCTCGCGCTGCGACGTGTAGTCCGCCCACAGGTCGCTGCGACCCGGCTGGTGATCGCCGGTGCGGTAGTAGTGGTTGAGCGCGAACTGGAAGAAGCGAATGCCGTCCAGGAACCGGTCCATCGCCACGTCCTGCTGCTGATGCACACCGAAGCCGGAGACGAGCAGGATGTTGGGATTGACGGTGTGGCCGATCGGCACGCACTCGGTCTTGATGATCTCGTAATATTCGTCGACCCACTGCTTGGCATCCGCCGGATCGAGGAAAGTGAAGGACATCGCACCGAGCCCCAGCCGCGCGGCGAGATGGATCGTCTTCTTGTTGGAACACGCCACCCACATCGGGGGGTGCGGCTTCTGCAAGGGCTTGGGCAGCACATTGCGCGCCGGCATGGAGAAGAATTCGCCCTGGTAGCCCGGATAGGGGTCCATCGCCATCATGTTGGCGATCTGCTCGACCGCTTCGGTCCAGGAAGCGCGCTTGGTTTCCGGGTCCACGCCAT
This sequence comes from uncultured Erythrobacteraceae bacterium, assembly GCA_946482075.1. The sequence goes on along the minus strand of CAMLQG010000022.1, from coordinate 29,811 downwards.
AGCCTTCCAGCTCGATCCGCGAGCCGGATTCCCCCGTGCCGAATTCCAGCCGCCCGCCGGAAATGATGTCCAGCGTGTTGGCCGCTTCCGCGATGCGCGCCGGGTGGCTGAAACCGGAAGGAAGCTGCCGCACGCCATGCCCGATGCGGATGTTCCGGGTCCGCGCCGCAGCGGCGGCCAGGAACACTTCCGGGGCGGTGGAATGCGAATATTCCTCCATGAAATGATGCTCGACCGCCCAGACGTGATCGATGCCCAGCCGGTCCGCCAGTTCGATCTGCTGCAGTGCCTGTTCGAAGAGGATCGCTTCGCCGTCTTCCGCCCACGGACGGGGATGTTCCAGCTCAGCGAAGACACCGAATTTCATGTTCCACTCCCAGGAAGCCAATGCCGGGCGACGCTTGCCGCGCCCTGCGCGCTTGGTCGCCCGGATTAGGCAGGAGGAACAGTTCAAGAATTATCATGGGACCAGGAGTAACAGGATTCTCTCCCTTGTTCTCCTCCCCTGAAGGGGAGGGGAGAGTTTCCGCCTCACGCGATCCGTTGCGCCTCGCCGGTGGCCGCATGATGGCCTGCGCGGCGGCCCGAAAAGACGCAATCGCCCAGCGAAAGCCCGCTGACATACTGGTTCGAGCAGAGGCCGAACGCCGTCCTCCCGGCGGCGTAGAGGCCCGGAATCGCGCCGCCGCCGGGCCGCAATACGAGGCCGCTATCCTCGTCCACCCGCAGGCCGCCGATCGTGAAGAACTGGCTGAAAGCGAGTGTGTTGCCGACCGAGAAATCGATCGCGTAATAGGCCGAATCCTTGATCGGCGCGCAGTTCTCCGGCGCTTTGCCGAACGCGTCCTCCCCTCCGATATCCGCGTTGTAGCGCGCGATGGTGCGTTCCAGCGCTGCCGGGTCCAATCCGCATTTCCGGGCAAGACCGGCAATGCTCTTCGCCCGCTTCGTGCCCCCGAACAGGATGTTCAGCATCGCGGCGCCACCGAAGAAGCGGAACATCACCCAGCCGCTGAACAGGCATTCCCGGACGACCTTCCAGAAATCCTTCGCATTGATGATCAGCCGCGCCTCGGCGTTCGGCTGGGCGAGGATCGCCGCGCCGAGGATGGAATTATAGGCGTCCTCCGGCGCGAAGCGTTCGCCACGGCTATTGACCATCGCCCCTTTCACATAGAGCGCCGGCACCATGATGCGCCCGACATAGGTGCGGTCCATCCCCTGCATCTCGCCGCCCGCCGAGGCGCCCAGACGATGGCCCGATCCATTGCAGCCGAGCGAAGCCATCCGCATCGTCGCATGGACATTGCGCGCGATCAGCGGGGCATGTTCGGACAGCATCGTGTGATTGTGCGAAAAACCGCCGGTGCTCAACACCACGCCCTTGCGCGCGCGGATCAGGACCGGACGGGAATGTTCATCCTCCAGCTTCGCGGATGCCTGCGACGCCTTGGCCGCCGGCTTCGCGTTGAACGGCATCATCGGATCGACCTTGGCGTAAAGGTTCTGATGCTGCTCGATCGACTCGGGATCGAGCATCCGAGCCTCGACCCCGATCACCGCGCCGGCGGCATCGGTGACCAGCCGCGTCACCGGACTATGCGGCACGAGGCGGACGCCGATCTGTTCCGCCGAGGCTTTCAGCGCATCGAACATCGCATAGCCGCTGAAGCCCGTGCCCACCACCTTGTGGCCGCGCGCCGCGGGCTTGGCCTGCTTGGCATAGGATGGCGTCTTCTCGTTGCCGGAATATTGGAGATAATAGCCTTCGGGAGCCATCACCGCCTTGCCGTCATAATAGCTGCCGTCGAACTTCACCCCATGCGCCGTGAGCCAGGCATACATCTCGTTGCTGCCGTGGCAGTAGCGCCGGATCACTTCGGGAGAGGTCGCATCACCGACTTCCAGCGCAACGTATTTCACCATCTCCTCGACGGGATCGTCTATGCCCGCTTCGCGCTGCGCCGGCGTGCCGCCGCCCAGATAGACGAGCCCGCCGCTATATCGCGTTGCTCCGCCGCCGGCGAAACGGTCGAGCGCGATCACGTCCGCTCCTGCCTCCCTCGCGGCGATCGCGGCACAGGCGCCCGCTCCGCCGAAGCCGACGACCACCACATCGGCTTCCATTGCCCATTCCGCCCTATCCGGATCGGTGATCACCAGCGGCGCTTCCACCGGGCGATCCTGCGTCTTCAATCTGCTTTCCATCATCCTCGCCCGCGCAATATCAGTTCACATAGGTCCAGCCGGAGCGCCCCTGCCCTTCGAGCAGACGGCCGAAACGCAGATCGGGGAAATGCGCCGCGGCTACCGGGATATCCTCGCCCATGATCTCGCGATAGACGCGTTCGCGCTGGCGATCCGCAAGTTCCTTGTCGATATCCGCCATCACCGCGAAGTCCGGATCGGTCAGCTGGAGCGGGCAATGGACCACATCGCCCAGCAGCATGCCGCGCTGCTCGCCCGAAGACAGGATGAATATGGAATGGCCCGGCGTGTGCCCGGGCGTGAACACCGCGTCGAAACCGGGCGCAATGGGGCTGTCCCTGTCCCACAGCTCCACCCGGTCGAGCACCGGCGCGAAGACTTCGGATGTGGTCCTCACGCCCCAGGCGGCGGCATAGACGCCATCTTCGATATCCTGATCCGCCCGCTGGAAATGGGCCATGTCCTGGCGTTCCACGCGCACGGTCGCATTGGGGAAGGTCGGTGCGCCATCCCGGCTCAGCCACCCGATATGATCGAAATGGAGATGCGACAGGACCACATCGGTCACATCCTCCGGCCTGACACCCTGCCGGGCCATGCTCCGCAGCATGAATCCATAGGAACTTTCCGTCTGCGCCATCCAGTCGAGATGGCCTTGGCGCGCCGCATCGTCCATGCCGACATGATCGTGCCAGGCGCAGATCGCCGGATGCGCATCGGCTGGGCAACCGCAGGGCTTGGGGCGATAGACCTCGCCGGAGGACGGGCCGCTGCCCGCATCCACCAAGATCAGCCTTTCCGGCGCCTGGGGCAGCCGAACCAGAAAGCCGCCCAGCGTCATCCGCCGGCGGCCGTCGGGCTGCAAGGTCGCTTTGTGGGCCTCATAATCCGGGGAACCGGGCTTCGGATAATCCTCCTCCGCCGGGAAAGTGAGATAGCCGTCGATGACGGGAGTGATGCTGATATCGCCGATCTCCATTGACTCTGAATAGGAGTTCATTTTTCTCGCGGCAAGATTGCAAAGAGAGTCGCGACACCGCTAAGGCGTCCGGCAAGCGATGCCGATGAAACAGCACAGGCAGGACCGAGGATGGCTTTCCGGGAACATTACGACCACATCATCGTCGGCGCCGGATCGGCCGGCTGTGTGCTCGCCAACCGGCTTTCCGCCGATCCGCGCAAGAGCGTCCTGCTGCTGGAAGCCGGGCCGCCGGACTACAATCCCTTCCTCAAGATTCCCGCGGGGATCAGCAAGGTCTACGTCCACCCCCGGCTGAACTGGGGCTACATGACCGAGGCGGAGCCGCAACTCAACGGGCGGCGAATCTACTGGCCGCGCGGCAAGACGCTGGGCGGATCGAGTTCGATCAACGGCATGATCTATATCCGCGGCCAGGCGCGCGATTACGACGATTGGGAAGCGGCCGGGAATCCCGGCTGGGGCTGGAAAGATGTTCTCCCGCTTTACCGCGAGATGGAACGCCATGAGGACGGCGCAAGCGAATGGCACGGGGGCAACGGGCCGCTCGCGATCAGCCATCCCCGCTTTCGCCACACGATGAGCGATGCCTTTCTCGCTGGCTGCGAAGCCGCCGGCTATCCGCTGACCGGCGATTTCAACGGCGCGGACCAGGAAGGGGCGGGATATTACGACTTCACGATCCGGAACGGCATCCGCAGTTCCAGCGCCAGCGCCTTCCTGGCGCCCGCGAAGAACCGCTCGAACCTTACGATCCTGACCGGCGCGCAGGTCCAGCGCATCCTGTTCAACGGCAGGCAGTCCCGCGGCGTGATCGCATCCCACCGCGGCCGGAATCGCACGTTCCGGGCAAGCGAGGTGATCCTGTGCGGCGGGGCGATCAATTCGCCGCAATTGCTGATGCTGTCCGGCATCGGCCCGGCCGAGCAGTTGCGCGCCTTTGGGATCGAAGTCGTTCACGACCTGCCCGGCGTGGGGCGGAATTTGCACGATCACCTGCTGGTCCAGCACCTGGCCGAAGTCGCCCCGCAGCATTCGATCAACCGACAGATGCGCGGGCCCCGGCTGGTGCCGGAAGTGTTGCGCTATCTCCTGCGGCGCGACGGGCTGCTGACCATCGGCGCGTCCCAGGCGGCGGCTTTCCTCAAGACCGACGCGACGCTCGACCGGCCGGACATCCAGCTGATGTTCAAGCCCTATACGATCGAGATGTCGCCATCGGAGAAGATCGTGCCGGGTTCCATTCCCGGCTGGACGACCGCCGCGTCCCCCCTGCGTCCCAAATCGCGCGGCTGGCTCGAATTGCGCAGCGCGGACTGGCGCGAGCAGCCAGCGATGCAGCCGAATTTCCTCGACCATCCCGACGATGCGCGGCTGATGGTGGAAGGCGTGCGGATCATGCGACGCATCTTCGCCACCGCGCCGCTGGCGCAGGTCGCCAGGGAAATGCTGCCGGGCGCAGATCTTCAGAGTGACGACGAATTGCTGGAATTCGTTCGCCGCAACGCCGGTTCCGTGTTCCATCCGGTCGGCACCTGCAGGATGGGCGTCGATGCGCAGGCAGTGGTCGATCCGCGATTGAAAGTCGCGGGGATCGAAGGTCTGCGCGTCGCGGATGCCTCGATCATGCCGTCCATCGTCTCGGGCAATACCAATGCGGCCTCGATGATGATCGGCGCGATGGCGGGGAAGATTATCCTGGGCGAAGCTTAGGCCGCTACCGTCATCCAAGCGAAGGCTGGGATCTCGATCGGGGTCGCGCACCATCGAACAAGACCCCAGCCTCCGCTGGGGTGACGATTGGAGAAACCATTTTCCTACACGGCCGAAATCTGCCTTAACCTGCGGGATGAAGCACTCGCCAACCCGCCCTGCCCGATCGGTGATCGGGAGGGGGGTGACACCCGCCCCCGTGAAAGGTCACACGTTCAAAACCGGCGATCTGCGCCGCAAATGCCTGGATTTCCCGGCGAGAAAGCCCACCGCTGGGGCAAGGTTTAAGGGCGCTTTCGCCCGGCTTTGCGTCAACCTAGACGACCGTCCGGCGCTCCGCCCGGAAACCGTCGACCAGTTCCCTTATCCGCCGCGGCGTATCCGCGACCTCGACAGGCGTGAAGACGACCACGCTGAGGCTCGGCTCATAGGGTATCTGCAGGATCGATCGCTCGAGATGGAGAGGCCCGGCCAGCTTGTGCTGGATCAGCGTCCGTTCTTCCTGCCGGGGGATGACCTCGCGCTGCTGCCACAGCTCGCGGAATTCCGGTGCGCGGGCCGAAAGGCGCTCGATGAAGTCGCCCAGCCAGGGATCGTCGAACTGCTGGCTGATACTGGCGTTGAATTCCGCGATGACGATCCGCGCGATGTGCTGCCAGTCGGCGGTGTAGGAGCGGACTTCCGGGCTGAGGAAGGTTCGCCATACGGTATTGCGTTCTTCCACCGGGTCGTTCGAGAAGTCTCCCATCAGCGCCAGCGCGGCATCGTTCCATCCGATGCGGTCCCACCGGGCATTGTGAACATAGGCCGGGATATATTCCATCGCATCCAGCAGCCGCTGGATCGACGGCTTGAGCGAAGTGGGAATCGGCGGCGCTTCCTCCTGCACGCCGAGGCCCGCAAGCCGGAAGATGTGGCGCGTCTCGTCGCGGCCCAGTCCGAGCGCGCGGGCGATGCGGCGCATGACTTCGGGCGACACGTTGATGTCCCGCCCCTGCTCCAGCCAGGTGTACCAGCTGATCCCGACGCCCGCCTGCGAAGCGACCTCTTCCCGCCTCAGGCCGGGCGTGCGCCGGCGGGGGTGCAGTTCGAGCAGTTCCTCCGGCGGCTTGATGCGCTCGCGCCGCGACCTCAGGAACTGGCCCAACTCCCTCCGCCTCAGGACATGCTGATCGATCGTCGTCACCACCAGGCCTTCTCTTGTCTCGCCATCATGCAGCGGCTAGCCGTAATGAACAAGCAGTCATAAATTCCGCGATTCCGGCGACGGACGCGAAAGGGGACGGATCGGTCAACATGCGCACGCATCACCTTGGATATCACTACACGCAATTCACCTTCGGCCAGATCCTCGCCGACAAGGCCGAAAAACATGGCGACAAGGTCTATCTTCAGAACCTGTCCGATGGCCGCATCTACACCTATCGCGAGGTCCACGAGCTTTCCAACCGTCTCGCCAACGGGCTCCTGTCCCACGGGATCGGCAAGGGCACGCATGTCGCCATGCTGATGGAAAACTCGCCGGAACAGATCCTCGCCTATTTCGCGCTGGGCAAGATCGGCGCGGTGGTGGTGCCGATCAACATCGCGGCGCGCGGGGATTTCCTCGCCTATTACATGAACCAGTCGGACTGCACGGCGATCGTCGCCGATGCGGGCCTGCTGGACCATTTCCTGGCCGTGCGAGATCGCGGCAACATCCGCACGGGCTTCGTCCTCGACGAAGGCGATGCCGGCGTCCTGCCGGACGATGCGGGCACGCGGTTCATTCCCTTCGCAGCGCTTTTCGAAGGATCGACCGATGCGCCGGAGACCGAGGTGAGCTATCGCGACATCTGCGCGATCATGTACACTTCGGGCACGACCGGCCCGTCCAAGGGCAACCTCTTCACCCAGATCCATGCGCTGACATTCGGCTCCTGCCAGGTCGCGCCGCTGCAATATGACGCCGACGACGTCTATCACACCTGCCTGCCGCTGTTTCATGCGGCGGCCTATGGCGGCGCACTGCTCAACATGCTGATGGTGGGCGGCGGGATCGCTCTGACCAAGCGTCTTTCCGTCAGCAGCTTCTGGGACGAAATCCGCCGCTCGGGCGCGACACGGGCCATGCTTCTCAGCGTCACGGGCTTCATCTGGAACCAGCCGCCCAGCCCCGAGGATCGCAACCACAAGCTGCGCATGGCGATTTCCACGCCGGTCCCCGACTATGCGGAGGAATTCGAGAAGCGGTTCGGCGTGCGGCTGCTGCAGGGCTACGGGCTCAGCGATTTCGGGCTCGGCTTCTCGCAGGCGATCGACGGTCCGTTCGAGAAGCGCCAGAGCATGGGTCTGCCGATCGAGGACGTCCAGGCGCGCATCGTCGACGAGGATGATGTCGACGTGCCCGTGGGCGAGACCGGCGAGATCGTGCTGCGCAAGGACGGCCTGCCTTTTGCAGTGACGCAAGGCTACTACAAGATGCCCGAAGCGACCGCGAATTCGCGTCAGAACCTGTGGTTCCACACCGGCGATCGCGGCTGGAAGGATGCGGACGGCTATTATTATTTCGCGGACCGCAAGAAGGACATGATCCGCCGCCGGGGCGAGAACATCTCGGCCTATGAGGTGGAGAGCGCCATCCTCAAGCACCCGGCGATCGCCGATGTCGCGGTCTATGCGGTGGCGACCGGCACGGGCGACGAGGATGTCGGCGCGACCATCAACCTCAAGCCGGGAAACAGCGTCAGCGAGATCGAGCTGATCGAGCACTGCAGCGCCAACATGCCCTATTACATGGTCCCGCGTTACCTCGAATTCCGCGAGGACATGCCCCGCACGATGACGCAGAAGGTGCAGAAGCACATCCTGCGCGACGAGGCCGAGAAGGGGAAGGACCGGCTATGGGATCGCGACAAGGCAGGCGTGGTGCTGAAGCGCTAAGTCATGAAGCGCATGCGTAAGGCAGAGTATTCACAAGCGCGGGCCGAGTCTGTAATGAACCATCGATCATAATTTTTCAGCCGCGTCCGCACGGGCTGGAAGCGCAAGAGGATGGCGGTTGTATGGAAGCGGTGAACGAGCGTGTCGGAAGCTGGGATTTCTATACGCCGCAAGTCAGCCTCGACCCGCATCCCCTGCTGAGGGAGGTGCGCGAAACCGGCCGCGCGATGTGGCACGAAACCTACCAGGCGTGGATCGTGCCGCATTACAAGGACATCGTGGCGATGTGCCGCGACGAGAAGAATTTCTCCGCCAAGGACGGCATCGTCGCGCATAATTTCGGCGAATACACCATGCTGGCGCAGGACGGCGCCCTTCACCGCGCGCTGCGCATGGTCTGGAACCCGTCCTTCCTGAAGAAATCGCTGGAACGGCTCGCACCGCAGATCCGCGAGGTCAGCCTCGGCCTGCTGACGCCGGTGGCGGAACGGCTGGCCGCGGGCGAACCGGCCGACATGGCTCCGGCCAACCGCCACCTGCCGGTGGAGATCATCGCATCGCTGCTGGGCGTGCAGGCGGAGCACCGTCCCAATTTCGGCCGCTGGAGCGACGAGATCACGCATATGACAGGCTATGCCCTGCCGCCCGATCATCCCGTGGAAATCCGCCGGGTGGAAGCGCAGAAGGACGTGGCGGAGCTGTTCCGCGAGGAGATCGCGCGCCGCCGCGTGGAGCCGAGCGACGATCTCATCGGCCAGCTCGTCGCCTCGGGCATCGAGGAGCAGATCGGCGAATCCGGCATGGTCGACAATCTTCGCCTCCTGCTCGTCGCGGGCAACGAGACGACGTCGAACTGGTTCGGCAATTGCGTGGTCATGTTCGACCGCAACCGCGACTATCAGGCCCGGGCGCGCGCGGACCGCTCGCTGATCGCACCCGCGATCGAGGAAGCGCTGCGCATGGATCATGTCGTCCAGTTCTCCTTCCGCCGCGCCGCCACGGACGAGGCGACGATCGGCGATGTGCGCATTCCCAAGGGCGACCAGATCATCATGGTCTATGGCGCGGCCAACCGCGATCCCGAGAAATTCGGCTTGCCGGACAGCTTCGACGCCCATCGTGAGAACATCCAGGCACATGTCGGATTCGGCCACGGCGTGCACAGCTGCATGGGCAAGGAACTCGCCCGGCTGGAAGGCGCGGTCTATTTCGACACCTTCTTCGATCTCGTCGCAAGCTATGAAGTGACCGAACTCGACTATGCCCTGTCCTTTCCCCTGCGCGGACCGCAGAAGCTGATCATCGCGCGCCGTTGACGGGCGATTTCCGAATTACCGTTCATTTCATGAGAGGCCGCGATGGCGATGGATGACACGCGAAGGCTGGTGGGGAAAGTCGCGCTGGTGACGGGCGCGGCGCGGGGAGGCGAAGTGGTGTTCTGACGCCGATCTGCGATTGACAGGCCAAACGCATCGGATATTTCCGATGTATGAATTCCGATTCCGCCCTGTCCATGCTCGCCGCGCTGTCACACCCGACAAGGCTCAACGCCTTTCGCCTGCTTGTCGAGCATGAGCCCGCAGGCTTGACCACCGGCCAGCTCGTCGAAGCAAGCGGCCTTTCCCAAAGCACTTTCTCGACTCACCTCGCCGTGCTTTCCAGGGCCGGTCTCGTGACCACCGAGAAGCAAGGGCGACGGCAGGTCCAGCGGGCCAGCATCCTGGGGTTGCGTGACCTCATGCTTTTCCTGGCGAAGGACTGCTGCAAGGGAAGTCCCGATCTCTGCGAACCGCTGCTGGCGGAACTTGCGTGCTGCTGATGGAGCGCTGCTTGGCCCACGATATCGTCATTTACCACAATCCCGAATGCGGCACGTCCCGCAATACCCTCGCGCTGATCAGAAACGCGGGCATCGAACCGCATGTGATCGAATATCTGAAATGCCCGCCAAGCCGCACGATGCTGGTAAGCTTGATCGGGCGCCTGGGTCTGGAACCGAAGGAACTAGCTCGCCAGAAGGGTACGCCGTTCGATGATCTGGGGCTTGGCAGGCCGGATATGACCGCCGAACAGATCATCGACGCAATGGTGGAGCATCCGATCCTCATCAATCGGCCGATCGTCGTATCGTCGCTTGGCGTACGGCTTTGCCGCCCCTCCGAAGAAGTTCTCGATATCCTTCCCGAGAGACAGAAGGGAAGCTTCGTGAAGGAAGACGGGGAACAGGTCGTCGATGCTGAAGGCAACCGCGTTCTCCCGGCATGAGCCGTCAGGCAATCGCATCCGAGGCGCTAGGCAGCTTCCTACTATTCGCAACCGTGGTGGGCTCGGGGATCATGGCCGAGAAGCTTGCCGGTGGAAATATCGCCCTTGCTCTGCTGGGCAATACGATTGCGACCGGCGCGATCCTCTTCGTTCTGATCACGATGTTCGGGCCCATATCCGGGGCGCAGTTCAATCCCGCCGTAACTCTAGTGATGCGCTTGCGCGGGCACATCTCGACAGGCGCCGCCGCCGCTTACATTATGGCTCAGCTGGCAGGGGGCATATTGGGCGTTTGGTCGGCGCATCTGATGTTCGCCGTTCCCGTCCTTCAGCTGTCCGAGAAAGTCCGAAACGGGCCGGGTCAGTTGATCGGCGAAGGAATTGCAACCTTCGGGCTTCTCCTGACCATTCTCGGAACGGCGAGGAGCCAACCCAACGCCATACCTGTGAGCGTCGCGCTCTACATTACGGCGGCCTACTGGTTCACCTCATCAACGAGCTTCGCAAATCCGGCGATTACGATCGCGCGCTCTCTGAGCGACAGTTTCGCGGGCATTGCTCCGGCGAGCGTGCCCGCCTTCATCTCGGCACAAATCGCAGGCGCGATAGCGGCGCATATCGTCAGCAAAGCAATCTTCACCAAACGACCCAAGAGCGTTGTGTAAGCTGCGTACCGCCGAGCGACCACTTTCCGGCCGCATGATCCGATGTGTTCGACGGCGGTTTCCCCGCCGTCCGGTCAAGTCAGGTCAACCGCCCCCTCGGCGAAAGTTGAACGGAGTAGATCGACCACATCCGGTCGAAATAATCCGCGCGGCTTTCCAGCGAGTAATAGGTTTCCTCACCCAGCAAGGCCCCCAGAAACGGGTAGCCGAACGATCCCAGCAGCAATTGCTGCGAGATCAATTTGGGGTCCCCTTCCAGGATGTCGCCATTCTGCTGGGCGCGCAGCACGTAATCCTCGAGCGGTACCGCGAATTTCTTCCTGCTCTCTTCCCGAACGAGCTTGCCGAGCGCGGGAAATCTGACGGATTCGCCGTACACCACTCGACAGAGGCCGACATGGACGGGGTCGAGCAAGGCGATAACCGTATGCCGGGTAATCAATCTCAACGCCTCCATCGGCTGGGCCGACAGCGCCGCGACCTGACCGGTCACCGGGCGGATGATGCGCTCGATCTCGGTATTGTACACGCGGAGAAACAGTTCGTCCTTCGATGGAAACCGGCGGTACAAAGTGTGTTTGCTGACTTCGGCGAGATTCGCGACCTGCTCCATGGACGCGGCCGCATATCCGCTCGTGCGAAAGAGCTGCGAAGCGACGTCGAGAATCTTCTCCGTTATCTCCTCCGCCCTGCCGACACTGGGCCTTCCGGTCGGCCGAACTGCTCTTTTCTTGAGACCTGATTCCACGACAAACCCTTTTCGGCTTACCCGTTGACAAACGGCACGGCGCAGTGCTGTTTATCGGTATCCAGAAGCCGGATCGCAATCACCGCGTCAGCTGACGGCATTTATAAAATGAACATAAGAAACGGGAAGGAACTCGGGATGCAAAGGGACAAATTCCTGCGGACAATGTTGCTTGCAACAGTCTTTGCGGCGGGCACGCACAGCGAAATGGCCAAGGCGCAGGACGGTCCTGTTGCCCATTCCTCCGCGGACGGGGAAATCATCGTTACCGCGCGCAAGCGCGACGAAACCTCCATTGCCGTCCCCGTTGCGCTGACCGCGGTGGGAGCCGCCGAGCTCGAGCGCCGCGCCATCAACAGCATGGACGGCCTCGCGCGCGTCGTGCCTGCGCTGACGATCGGCGACAACGCGGCTCAGCAGGGCGGCATCGTGGCGATCCGCGGCCTCGCGGGTGCGGACACCAATCCATTCGGCGACCAGGCCGTGTCCTTCAATGTCGACGGCGTCGGCATCGGCCGCGCCAGCATCCGCCGCATGGCGGAAATGGATCTCCAGCAGGTCGAAGTCCTGAAAGGCCCGCAGGCGCTGTTCTTCGGCAAGAACTCACCCGCAGGCATCATCTCGATCCGCACCGCCGATCCGACACCGGACTTCCAGGGCAAGATCAGCGCCGGCTACGAATTCAAGGCGGACGAAATTCGCACCGAAGGGTTCATCTCGGGCCCGATCAGCGAAACGCTCGGCTTCCGCCTCGCGGGCTATTTCTCCGACATGAAGGGCTGGACGAAGAACATCGCGCCGACCGGGCCGGGGATCGCCGAGCCGACCAGCCGGCGCTCGCCCAATGGCGACGAGATCGCGGGCCGCCTGACGCTCAAATGGGAACCGGACGACCGCTTCAACGCACGGCTGAAGCTGACCTATGGCCGGCTCAAGAATGACGGCCCGACCTCGATGTTCCAGCCGGTCGATTGCCCGCTGGGCACTCCGCAGGGGAGCTTCGCGCCGGAGAATTGCCGCGCCGACAATATCTCCACGACCAGCGCTCTGGGTCCGCGCCTCGGCGAGCTGTTCAATCCGAGGTTCGGCGACGGCAACACCTACCTCCGGCAGAACCAGCTCCTCGGCGGGCTGGAACTCAACTACAATCTCACCGACGATCTCACGCTCACCTCGGTCACCGGGCTGTATCAGGTGCACACCCGCTTCGTGGGCAATTTCACCGACAATTTCCGGGACACGGGCGCCGCACCGAAAACCCTGCTGGGCAGCTACCAGAACTTCAGGCTGCGCGAATTCACCCAGGAACTTCGCCTGACGAGCGATTTCGACGGCGCGTTCAATTTCATGCTCGGCGGGCTGTTCCAGGACACCAAGGCCAAGACGCACACGATCACCGCCTTCAATCCGACGACGCCAACCTTCTCCAACTCCTATCGCTTCCAGCAGGACGGCACCGCCTGGTCCGTCTTCGCCCAGGGCATGATCGACGTCACGCCGACGTTCGAAGTTTCGTTCGGCGGGCGTTATTCCAAGGAGAAGAAGAAGCTGCCGGTGGCGCTGTCGGCCGTCGGCAATAATCCGGATTGTCCGGGGATCGACAAGACGGCCTGCACGGACGAACTGTTCGATATCACCGGACCCGATTTCGAACGATCGAAGAGCTGGAAGAACTTCTCGCCCGAAGCCACGCTTACCTGGCGGCCAAGCCAGACCCTGACGCTCTACGGTTCGTACAAGGAAGGCTTCCTGTCAGGCGGCTTCAACGCCAACAACCCGGTCGGTTTCACATCGCCGACCTTCACGACGCCGGGCCGGTCGACGTATGACCAGCAGACGATCGAAGGGTTCGAAGCCGGTATCAAGGCAGCCCTGCTGGGCGGGGCGCTGCGGACGAATTTCGCGCTCTATACCTATAAGACCAAAGGCCTGCAGGTCACAGTGACGACGCAGGGCACCCAGGTGGAGCTGCGCAATGCCGGTTCCGTGCGCACGAAGGGCGCGGAATTCGACTTCACCTATCGCACGCCACTCGAAGGGCTCACTCTCACCGGCGCGCTGGCCTACAACAAGGGCAGCTATCTCGACTACCAGGCCAGCTGCTATCGCGGGCAATCGTCGAACACCTGCTTCCTGCAGCCCAACCGCGCCGCCGACGGCGTGGAAGCGCTGCTCCAGGATCTGAGCGGCACGCGGCTGGTGCGCGCGCCGCGCTGGACCGGCAATGCCGGGTTCAATTTCGAGACTCCCGTCACCAGCGGGATCAAGATCGGCCTCTCGGGCAATGCCAGCTGGTCGAGCGGCTTCTTCACCCAGGTGACCTCGTCGCCGGGAAGCTGGCAGAAGAGCTATGAGCTGTTCGACGCCACGCTGCGTGTGGCCGACGTGGACGATACGTGGGAAGTGGCGCTGATCGGCCGCAACCTGACGGACAAGTACTACTTCGTCCGGTCGAGCGACATTCCCTTCACCGGAAGCACCCCGGGCGCGGCAGCGGTGGGCGTGCTGGGCGACACGGGCGCCGTACCCAGCCGCGGGCGCGAGATCATGCTGCGGGTGAGCTTCCGTTTCGGCGGCTAGAGCCCGATCGTTTGACGCGGAAGCGCGGCGCGCTTCCGCCGGTGACGGGGATCAGGCTCTCTGAACGTCGCCCCGAGAGTTGAGGATGCGCTGGAGCTGCTGCTCCAGCAACAGCGTCGCCACCCGGCGATCGCACAATTCCACCATGAAGCCGTGCGGGTCGCGCAGCGTTCCGATGCGTGACAGGCCTGCCGGCGTGTCCAGGCACTGTTCCTGATAGCTTTCCATGAAACCCAGGCCGGCGAGGCGCGGCAGAACCTCATCGAACTCCACGAAGAACGAATTGAGCAGGAACCGGGACGGCGCCTCCGCTTCCGGCAGCGGCCTGGCTATAGGAAGGGGTGGTGATCCCGAGGGCTGATCGAACACGACCAGCTCGAAAATACCCGAGAGGATGTCGTCCCGATCCCCCAGCATGATGCTTCTCAGCCGCCTGTAGGGAACATCGAACAATTCGGCGAAATCGCCCGGAACATGGACATCCATGATCAGATCGAGGCCGATACCGTCGCGGTAGAAGCGCAAGCTCTGCTCGACTTCATCCTCGTGGACCCACATTGCCACATGATGCAGTTTCGCCATGTTCCTGTTCCGATAACCCGATTTGACCTGCGCCGCGCATAGAGCTCCATCTCGCGCCGGTCGATGATCGGGCATCGTTCCAGCTGTTCTGGATTGGCAATGCGAACGACAGGAGAGCGGGAGCGGCCCTAGCAGCGCTTCACCCGCTCCCCACCCCATGCCGCGCGGCCCGGCGACCGGAGAATACGGCGTCGCCGATCGACAGCCCGCTGATATAGGAGTTGGAGCAGATGCCCAGCGCCGCGCGTCCGGCAGCGTAGAGGCCGGAGATCGCCGTGCCGTCCGTCCGCAGCACTTCGCCCGTCTCCTCGTCCACTTTGAGACCTCCCAGCGAGAACAGCATGGTAAAAGCCATCCGCGCCCAGATGGATTCGTTGATCGCGCGGAACGAAGGTGTCTCTATCGGCGCGCAATAGCCGGCGGACTTGGCGAATTCATCGGGCTCCACGCCGGCGCAGGCCGCATTATAACGGCTGACGGTGTCCTTGAGCCCTTCAGCGTCGATCCCGCATTTCCTGGCCAGCCCTTCCAGCGTGCGAGCCCGCTTGGTACCGCCGACGAACATGTTGAGCAATTGCGGGCCGCTGAACTTGAACAGCGTCCAGCCGCTGGTGAGAATCTGTCTGACCGCGGCCTTCCAGGTGACGGCATCCACGATCAGCCATGCGGTGGCATCGGGCTGGTCGGCGATGGCCTGGCCCATGAAGCCGGAATAGGACCCTTCGTTGATGAAGCGCCGTCCCTGCGCGTTGACCAGGATTCCGTTGAGCAGCGCGAGCGGCGGCGCGAGATTGCGGGCGATCAGCATGTGATCCATCCGCGCCACCTCGCCTCCGGCGGAACGGCCGAGCTCGATCCCGCTGCCGTCACAGCCCAGCGAGCCGAGCCGGAGGCTGGATTTATAGGTGCGTGCGAGAAGAGGCGTATGCCGCTTCATCATGTCAAGATTGTTCACGAAGCCGCCGCTCGCCAGGATCACACCGCGTTTCGCGCGGATGAGCACGGGCTTGCCGCCTTCCTCCAGCCTACCCGCCTTGGCCCGCGCGCTTTCGATCGTCGCGTTCTTGAACGGCAGCATCGGGACGACGCGGCGATATTGCGCCTGGTGGCGAAGTGCGGTGTCGGGATCTAGCCGGCGGACTTCAACCCCGATCACGCGGCCCGAGCCATCGCACACCAGGCGTGTCGCCGGAGCATGGGTCAGCAGGCGCACGCCGCTGCGTTCGGCCGAGCGGCGCAGCGCTTCGAACATCACGTTCCCGGTCATCCCCACCCCCACCGGGCGATGGCCGCGCGGCGCCGGCCTGGCATGTTCCTTGAAGCCGGCAACCTCCTCGTTCCCCGAATAATAGAGATGATATCCGTCCGGCGGATAGGCGGTCTTGTCCGCGAAGAGCGTGCCTTCATAAGGTACGCCGTGCCGCATCAGCCAGTCGAGATTGTCGGCGCTCTGCGCGCAATAGCGCCGCACCGTGTCCGACGACACGGTATTGCCGACTTCCAGCGCAAGATAGCGCGCCATCTCGTCCACGGAATCGCTGACGCCGGCTTCGCGCTGGACCGCCGTATCGCCGGCATAGATGATTCCGCCGCTATAGGCCGTGGCGCCTCCGCCTTCGAAGCGATCGACCGCGAGCACATCCGCACCGTTCTCGCGCGCCTCCAGGGCGGCGCAGACGCCCGCGCCCCCGAAACCGACCACGACGATATCGGCTTGCGTATCCCAGCGCGCCTCTTCGGGCGTCGCAAGCACCAGCGGCCCGTGGCCTGCGCGAATATCCCCGTTTCTGTCTGTCACGTCCCTCATCCCATCCCGAACGATCAATCATTAATCGTTTGATACGCGTCGTTCTTCGAGTATCCAGACCATCCGAAATGCCCGACCGTTCATCAAAATCATTGATCGGGGCCGCATTTCCGACAGAATCAAATTATGATCATTCGTTCATTTAAATTCCCATCCTGAGAGGATTGAAAGCACAATGCCTGCCAAGGAGCAATGGCCGCTCAAGCAGCAATACGATGTGATCGTTGTTGGGTCGGGCGCGGCGGGCCTGCTTGCCGCGCTGCGTTCCGCCGAGGCCGGGCTGGACGCGATCGTGCTGGAAAAGGCGCATATGTATGGCGGCACCTCCGCGACATCGGGCGGGGCGATGTGGATACCCAATCATGGGCTGGAAGGGCATCAGGACACACGCGAGCAGGCGCTGACCTATCTGCGCCACATCACCGAAGGCGAAGCGCACGAGGACCGGCTGGGAGCCTATGTCGACAATGCCCCGCGGATGTTGTCCTTCCTGAAGGATGCAGGCATCCCATGCGATGTCTTCCCCGGCTATCCGGACTACTACCCCGACGCGCCCGGCGCGGTGCTGAGCCGCGCGGTCGTGCCGCAGGAGATCGACGGCGCGGAACTGGGCGAGGACTATTTCACGATGCGGATGCCGTTCCAGGCCTTCACGCTGTTCAATCGCTATTCGCTCAATCTCGCCCAGGCCTTCGCGCTTTCCGCGCAGCCGCCGGGCTGGCGCTGGGTCGCGGCGAAGATGTTCCTGACCTACTGGCTCGACCTGCCCTGGCGGCTGAAAGCGCGGCGGGACCGGCGCGCGACGATGGGCAATGCGCTGGTCGGCGGGTTGCGCCGCGAACTGCAGCGCCGGGGCGTGCCCGTCCTGCTCAACACCGGGCTTGTCGCCATCCATTCGGAAAACGGCAAGGCCACCGCGATAGAGGCGCAGCGCAACGGCACGCTCAGCCGGGTGGAAGCGAAGCGCGGCATCGTGCTCGCCGCCGGCGGCTTCGAACAATCGCAGCAGCTGCGCGACGAGCACCTGCCCGTTCCCACGAGCAGCAAGTGGAGCCTGTCGCCTCCCGGCGGCAATATCGGCGACACGCTGCGTGCCGGGCGCGCGATCGGTGCGGATACGGAGTTCCTCGAATATTGCTGGTGGGCGCCCAGCATGCAGCTACCCTCCGCCGAAATCCCCAACGCCAATGTCACCCACCAGATGTTCTTCGACCACCGCCATCCGCACAGCGTGGTCGTGAACCGGCTGGGCAAGCGCTTCGTCAACGAAAGCTGCGCCTATGACGATTTCGGCATGGCGATGATCGCCGACCAGCAAAAGACCGGCGCCAACACGCCGTGCTGGATGATCTTCGACGCGACCTATCGGGAAAAATACACCTGCGGCGGCATCATGCCGAACGCCGCCATGCCGGACCGCAAGATCCCTCCCCACTGGTGGGACAACTATCTCTACCGCGCCGCGTCCATCGCGGAGCTCGCCGGCAAGATCGGCGTGCCGGCGGACGCACTCGAAGGCACGGTCAAGGCGATGAACACCTATGCGGCGAACGGCAAGGACCCGGAATTCCACCGTGGCGACGATGATTACGACCGCTTCTTCGGCGACCAGCGGATGCAGCCCAACCCGTGCATGGGGCCGATCGACAATGCGCCCTATTACGCGGTGCGGGTGGATCTGGGCGATCTCGGCACCAAGGGCGGGCTCAAGGTCGATGCCGACGCGCGCGTCATCGCCACCGACGGCCGCCCGATCGAAGGGCTCTATGCGGTCGGCAACTGCTCCGCCTCGCCTTTCGCCAACCGCTATCCGGGAGCGGGCGGCACGATCGGGCCGGCGATGACTTTCGCCTATGTCGCGGCGGGCCATATCGCGCAAAGGAACCGCTGAAATGGACCAGATCGAAGCAACCTCCCCCGCCTGGGACTTCTTCACGCCCGAAGTCAGCACCGATCCCCATCCGCTGCTGGCCGAAGTCCAGCGGGCCGGTCGCGCGATCTGGCACGAGACCTACCAGGGGTGGATCGTGTCCCATTACGAGGACATCGTGGCGATCTGCCGCGACGAGAAGAACTTCACGGCCCGCGACGGGATCGTGGCGCATAATTTCGGCGAGAACGCGCTGCTCGCCCAGGACGGGAAACCGCATCGCGCGATCCGCAGCGTCTGGAACGCACCGTTCCTGAGACCGGCACTGGAAGCGCTGACGCCCCGCATGGCCGAGATCAGCCGCCGCCTGCTCGAGCCGGTCGCGGCGCGGCTGCGCGCGGGCGAGGCAGTGGACATGGCGCCGGTGATCCGCGCGCTCCCGGTCGAGATGATCGCGACGATGCTCGGCGTGCCGGAGGAAAGCCATCCCAACTTCGCGCGCTGGAGTGACGAGATCACGCATATGACCGGCTATGCGCTGCCGCCCGATCATCCCGTGGAAATCCGGCGTGCCGAAGCCCAGCGCAATGTCGCCGCGCTGTTCCGCGAGGAACTGGCGAAGCGGCGGACGGAACCGCGCGACGATCTGATCGGCCGGCTGACCGCCTCGGGTATCGAGGAGCAGATCGGTGTGGACGGCATGATCGACAATCTGCGCCTGCTGCTGGTGGCGGGCAACGAGACCACTTCGAACTGGATCGGCAATTCGCTGGTCCTGTTCGACCGCTTCCCGCAGGTCCAGCACCGCGCGCGGGCGGATAAGGCCGAGATGGCGAAAGCGCTGGAAGAAGCGTTGCGGTTCCACCACGTCGCCCATTTCGCGTTCCGCCGCGCCCATTCGGACGAAGCCAGCATCGGCGGCGTGCGCATCCCCCGGGGCGATCAGGTGATCATGATCTACGGCGCGGGCAATCGCGATCCCGCGCGCTGGAACGATCCCGACCGTTTCGACATGGATCGCGATCTCGAAGGCCATCTGAACTTCGGGCACAGCGTCCACACCTGCCTCGGCCGCGAGCTGGCACGGCTCGAAGCCGCTATCTTCTATTCGACCTTCTTCGAACTCGTCGCCGATTATCGCGTGACGGAAGTCGGCTACGGCATCTCCTTCCCCTTACGCGGCCCCCAGAAACTGCTGATAAGCGCTCAAGCCACAAATAATATGAACCAATAGTCATTTTTGTATTTCCGGCCATATCCCTTTCGTTTTACCGAAGTTCGAATGGGTTTTCGATCCTAAACTGACTTGCCATTCGCTGCTCAGATGCCATAGATGCCGCCGGAGCGGACCGAAAGGCATTCGAAAGATCATCATGGCCGACATTCTGGCAGACATTCCCGACATCGCCCGCCTGAAGGCGCGCTATCTCGAAGAGCGTGACAAGCGCCTGCGGCCGGAAGGCCTCACGCAATATCGCGCGGTCGATCTGGACGACGGCGAATATGCGCGCGATCCCTTCTCCCCCGAGATGGAAGAACGCGCACCCGTAAATCGCGACGTGGACGTGGTGATCGTGGGGGGCGGCCACGCCGGGATGCTCGCCGCCCACGGGCTCGTCACCCGGGGAATCGAGGATTTCCTGCTGATCGAGAAGGCGGCCGGCCTTGGCGGAACGTGGTACTGGAACCGCT
Source organism: uncultured Erythrobacteraceae bacterium (assembly GCA_946482075.1). Next base: position 9,780 of record CAMLQG010000022.1, on the reverse strand, counting down.
ATCCCGACTGCCGTTGCGACATCGAATCCTACATCTACATGCCGCTGCTGGAAGATGGCGGCGCGATGCCGGCGGAAAAATACGCGCGCTCCTCCGTGATCCGCGCGAACGCGGCCCGACTCGGCGAGAAGCTGGGCTTGTTCGAACGCGCATTGTTCCACACCGGCGTCACCGCGATGCGCTGGGATACGCAAGCCTCGCGCTGGATTATCGAGACGGATCGCGGCGACACGATCCGCGCGCGCTTCGTGTGCCTCGGCAGCGGGCCGATGAGCCGCCCGAAGCTGCCGGGCATCCCGGGACTGGAGAATTTCAAGGGCCGCACCTTCCATACTTCCCGCTGGGATTACGACTATACCGGGGGCGACGAGACCGGCGGCATGACCAGGCTGGCCGACAAGCGCGTCGCCATTGTCGGCACGGGGGCCACCGCCTGCCAGGTGATCCCGCGCCTCGCCGCAGACGCCGGGCATCTCTACGTCGTCCAGCGCACGCCGGCGGCCGTGATCGAGCGGCAGAACCGGCCCACCGACGCTGCCTGGTGGGCCAGCCTGCCCAAGCGCTGGTGGTTCGAACGCGCGACCAATTTTTCCGCAATCTCCGTGGGCCAGAGCCCGGCGCAGGATCTGGTGCAGGACAAGTGGACCGAGATGTTCGGCCGCTTCAACCGGGCAGGCGAAACGGAAGCGGAAGCCGCGCGGACCAGCGGCTATGACGCGATCGAGATCGCCGATCATCGCATCATGCAGGAGCTGCGCGACGAGATCGACCGCAAGGTCACCGACAAGGCCACTGCTGAGTCCTTGAAGCCCTGGTACAATGTCTTCTGCAAGCGCCCGCTCTTCCTCCATGGCTATTACGAGACCTTCAACCGGCCGAACGTCACGCTGGTCGACACGCAGGGCCGCGGGCTCGATCGGGTGACCGAGGATGCGATCGTCTTCGACGGGGTGGAATATCCGGTCGATTGCATCGTCTTCGCATCCGGTTTCGAAGTGGCCGTGCCGCTCGACCGGGCCGGCGGGATCGACCTTACCGGCAAGGACGGCGCGCGGCTGGCCGAGAACTGGCGCGGCGGGATGGTCTCGCTCCACGGCATGTTCACGCACGACTTCCCCAATCTCTGCCTGATCGGCGGCGTGCGGCATGCGGCGTTCAGCTGGAACGTGACTTACAATCTCACGCTGCAGGGCAATCATTTCGCGCAGATCGTGCGGTACTGCCTCGACAATGACGTCCGGACTTTCGAAGTGCGGCCCGAAGCGGAGCGCAAATGGCTCGGAGAGCTCGAAGCCAATTCCGCGGTGGACCTGCAATTCCTGGCGGACTGCACGCCCGGCTATCTCAACAATGAAGGCGCCGACATCGCCACCGGCATCGCCTCGCAAGGCTATGGCGCAGGCGTGCTGGCCTATGCGAAGAAGCTGGAGGAATGGCGCGAAAGCGCCATTGCCGAAGATTTCGAGCTGACGCGATAGGAAAGGTTCAAGCCTGGCCGATGAGGCAGGATGCACTAGTGGATATGCCGCTTCGCGAGATCGCCTATACCGGCCCCCGCGCCGGCTCTGCCGCGGCCGCGCCGGAAATGGCGCAGCGCCGTGCGGAGATGGACAGGGCCGGCGATCGGCCGGAACCGGGCGTGCAAATCGTGGCCGATCCCCGGGGGCCCGGCCGGACGGAGTGGGTGGTACCGGCAGGCAAGGCCCGCACCGGGGCGATCCTGTTCCTGCACGGCAGCGGCTATTCCAAGGGGTCGCCCGCCAGCCATCGTTCGCTCGTGGCCCGCATCGTGCGGGGCACTCGGCTGCCGGCCTACGTCCCCGACTACCGCCTGACGCCGGAACACCGTTTCCCGGCCGCGCTGGAAGATGCGCTGGGCGCCTATCGCAAGCTCCTGGAGGAACTCGCTCCGGAGGAGATCGTGCTCGCGGGCGATTCGGCCGGCGGCGGTCTTGCCCTCGCCACGCTGATCGCGGCGCGCGATGCGGGCTTGCCGATGCCGGCCGCGCTCGCGACTCTCTCTGCCTGGACGGATCTGGCAGTCACCGGCGACCCCCGGCCGGACGTGGACGATCCGCGCGTCACACAAGACATGCTGCGCAGCGCGGCCGCGCTCTATCTGGACGGGGCGGACCCCCACGATCCCTACGCTTCCCCCCTTTATGGCGATCTATCCGGCTTCCCGCCGCTGCTGATGCAGGTCGGCGGGCGGGAGATCATGGTGGAAGACACGCACCGCCTGGCCGAAAAGGCCAGGGCCGCGGGCGTCACGGTGATCGAGACGGTCTATCCGGGCATGGCGCATGTCTTCCAGCTCAACCAGCCCGACACGGTGGAAGCGCTGGCCGCGATCGCGGAATTGGCGGATTTCCTGCGCGAAGCCTGCGCGGCGGACGAGACGGACGCATGACCATCAAGCTCGGCGTCACTGTCCCGCAGATCGAGATCGGCCGCGATCCGCGCAATATCCGCGAACTCGCGCTCGCAGCGGAGCACCTCGGCTACGACTATCTCATGCTCTACGATCACGTGCTGGGCGCGGACATGGAAGTCCACAAGGATTGGCGGCCCCGCAAGGGTGCGCCGCCGATCTACACCAAGGACGACATGTTCCACGAACCGCTGGTGCTCTACGGCTATCTGGCGGCGATCACCGAGCGAATCGAGTTCGCCACCGGAGTCATCATCCTGCCCCAGCGTCAGACGGTGCTGCTCGCCAAGCAGGCGGCGGAGATCGACGTGCTGTCCGGCGGCCGGCTGAGGCTTGGCTTCGGCACCGGCTGGAACGAGCTCGAATATCAGGGCCTCGGCATGAATTTCCACGATCGCGGCAAGCGGTCGGAAGAACAGGTCGAAGTGCTGCGCCTGCTGTGGACGCAGGATTCCGTCACGTTCGACGGCCAATGGCACAAGCTGAACGGCGTGGGCATCAACCCGCTTCCCGATCAGCGCCCGATCCCGATCTGGCTGGGCGGCGCAGCCGATGCCGTGCTCGATCGGGTGGCCCGGATCGCGGACGGGTGGTATCCGCCTTCCTCGCTCCCGGAGGACGAGCTCCGGGCGAGCATCGCCAAACTGCACGATCATGCTCGTACCGCCGGGCGCGATCCGGCCACGATCGGCATCGAAGGCATTGTCCGCCTGCGCGACCGCACGCTCGACGAATGTGTCGAAAATTACCTGATGTGGCAGCGGCTGGGCGCCTCGCGCGTCACGTTCAACACGGAATCGCCCATTATGTGGAACCGCCTGGGCGGCAACGCGCCCGAACAGCGCAACACCGGCATGGCCAATTCCCAGCGGCTCGAAACCATCGCGGACTTCAAGGACCGCATCGGCAATCTCCAGGAAAGCGCATAAATATGAATGCCATATCCCATCCCTTCCTCACTCCGTCGGCCAAGCAGCTGCTGATCGACGGGAAATGGCAGGATGCCGCGTCGGGCCAGACGATCGAGAGCGTGAACCCGTCTACCGGCGAAGTGCTGGGGCGCTTCGCGGCGGGCGGCGCGGCGGATATCGACCGCGCGGTCGCAGCGGCACGCGCGGCGTTCGAGGGAGCATGGTCGAAGTTCAAACCGTTCCAGCGCCAGGAATTGCTGCTCAAATGGGCGGATCTGATCGACGCCCATTTCGAGGAACTGACCTGGCTCGACGTACTCGACATGGGCGTGCCGATCAGCGTGGCGAAAACCCGGCGGCAGCGTGTGATCGGCATGATCCGGTTCTATGCCGGCATGGCGACCGCGCTCCATGGCGAGACGATCGAGAATTCCATGCCAGGCGATTTCCGGTCCTTTACCGTCAAGGAACCGATCGGCGTGGTCGGCGCGATCATCCCGTGGAACGGCCCGCTGGTCGCCGCCGTGTGGAAAATCGCCCCCGCGCTCGCGACCGGCTGCACGATGGTGATGAAACCCTCGGAGGAAGCGTCGCTCACCGTGCTGCGGCTGGGCGACCTGCTGCTCGAAGCAGGCCTGCCCGCCGGGGTCCTCAACATCGTGACCGGCTATGGCCATGATGCGGGCCAGGCGCTCGCCACCCATCCCGGCGTGGACAAGATCGCCTTCACCGGATCGACCGGCACGGGGCGCCGCCTGATCGAAGCGAGCGCGGGCAATTTCAAGCGCCTGTCGCTGGAACTGGGCGGCAAGTCCCCGAACATCGTCTTCGCGGACGCCGATCTCGACAAGGCGGTGGCCGGCGCTGCGATGGCGGTCTTCGCCAATACCGGGCAGATCTGTTCGGCCGGCACGCGCCTGTTCGTGCAGGAACCCATCTACGACGAATTCTGCGAGCGTGTGGCCGCTTTCGGCAAGGCGCTGAAAGTGGGCGACGGGGCGGCGGCGGACACGCAGATCGGCCCCCTCGTTTCCGCGCGCCAGCTGGAAGTGGTGCAGCATTATCTCGCCAGCGGCCCGCAGGAAGGCGCAGTGGCGCTGGCCGGCGGCGAGCGCTTGACCGGCGCCGGTTATGACGGCGGCTTCTTCGTCGCCCCCACCCTGTTCAAGGGCGTGAGCGACGACATGGCGATAGCGCGCGAGGAAATCTTCGGCCCTGTCATCTCGGCTCTGCCCTTCAAGGATGCCGAAGACGTGATCGCCCGCGCGAACGACACCGAATACGGTCTCGGCAGCGGGGTGTGGACGCAGAACCTCTCCACCGCACACCGTATGGCTGGCGGCCTGCGCGCGGGCGTCGTGTGGATCAACTGCTACCAGGCGGGCGATCCGGCAGTGCCTTTCGGCGGCTACAAGGCCAGCGGCTATGGCCGGGAAAGCGGGATCGAGCATCTCCAGGAATTTCTCGAGACCAAGGCGGTGTGGATCAATCTCGATTAGGGCGAGCGCTTTTCCGCTTTGGAGAAACGGCAAGTTTTGGCGATCGTATCGACTGCAAACACGGACGTGGGTTTCAGGGCATGCAGCACCCTCCCCTTCAGGGGAGGGGTTGGGGGTGGGGAAGCGCCTCCATCTCCAGCGTCGGCGGGTAGGGCGACGCCCCACCCCCTGACCCCACCCCCTCAGGGGGGGGGAGAACTGGCGCACAACATCGAAACGCAAATGCACGTCCATGTCTGCAATCGGTACAATCGCGAAGTTTTTAAGTTCGCGCCTCGATCGCCAATCTTTTTCCTTCACATCAAGGTTGCGCGATCGGTTCGGGCACGCGACACATTCTCGATGGAAGATGTGGTGGCGGAGGCGGGCGAAGCCCCTGAGGAGGAGGAGACCAGCCCCGGCGCGCTTTCCGCCTGGGGCACGGTAGCGATCCTGACGACGCTCTACTGCTTCGGGTCGCTGGACCGGCAGATGATCTCGCTGCTGGTCGAGCCGATCAAGCAGGATCTCGGCTTCACCGACATGCAGATCGGCCTGCTGCAAGGGGCTGCCTTCGCGCTGTTCTTCGTCGTCGCCAGCCTGCCGGTGGGATGGATGATCGACCGCTTCAGCCGTCGCCTGATCATCTTCTGGGGCACTATCGCCTGGAGCCTGTGCGCGGCCGCATCGGGCCTCGCCCAGACCTTCGCCCAGATGTTCGCCGCCCGCGCCGGGGTGGGTGCCGGGGAATCCACTCTCCAGCCTTCCGCCTTCGCGATCCTAGCGGATACCTTTCCGCCCGCGAAGCTCGCCTTCCCGCTGTCCATCTTCGTGATCGGGGCCAATCTCGGCAGCGGCATGTCGCTGATCGTCGGCGGGGCGATGATCGACTGGCTTTCGCAAGGCCCGCGCATCGTGCTGCCCGTGATCGGCCATCTCGCGCCATGGGAGATGGGCTTCATCCTCACCGGCCTGCCCAGCCTGGCGCTGGCCTTCCTGATCTTCCTGGTGCCCGAACGCAAGCGCATGATCACGTCCCGGCAGGCTGCCCCTGCGCGAAGCGGTTTCGCCGAACTGTTCCGGCGTTATCGCGGCCATGCGCGCTTCTATCTCTGCCACCATGGCGCCTTCGCGATGTGCATCGCCTTCTTCATGGGGCTGCTCGCGTGGAATCCCGCCTTCATGCAACGGACCTATCACTGGGAAACGGGGCAGATTGGCCTGTGGCTCGGCCTCACCCAGATCGGCACGGCGACCGTCGCGCTGTCCTTCCACGGCTGGTTCGTCGACCGGCTGTTCAAGCGGGGGATGCGGGACGCGCATCTGCGCTATTTCATCGTCCTTGCCCCGCTGTCGGGGCTGGCCGCAGCCGCAGCCTATATGGTCTCCAGCCCGTGGCACACCATCGCGCTGTTCAATCTCGGCCTGTTCCTGATGATGGGCTATCCCGGTATCGGCGCGGCCGCGCTCCAGATCACGACGCCCGCCAGCATGCGCGGCAAGGCGTCGGCGATCTATCTGATCGCGCTCAATCTCGTGGGCGCCACGCTGGGCCCGCTGGTCATCGCGGCCATCACCGACAAGCTCTTCCATGACGAAGCCATGCTTGGCCATTCAATGAGCCTGTTCAGCCTCGGCGCGATGAGTATCGCGATGATCCTGTTCGCTCTCGGCCGCTCCAGCATGCCGCACGCGCTGGTGGATTGAGGTGGCCGCACGCCGCATCATCGTCGACGGCCATGTCCAGGGCGTCTTCTTCCGCGACTGGACATCCGCCAGGGCGCGTGAACTGGGCGTGACGGGCTGGGTCCGCAATCGGCGGGACGGGAGCGTGGAAATCCACGCGGAAGCGGACGCCGCCGTGCTCGCCCGCTTCGTCGAATGGCTGCACCGGGGTTCACCTGCCGCGCGGGTCGACGCGGTGCGCGTGGAAGACGCCGCGCCCGAACCCTCCGAAGGCTTCACGCGCCGCCCCACGGCGTGAGCCGCGCTTCATTCCATCGCAACCTGTTTGCGCCACGCTTCCCTCTGCTGGTAATCCGGCCGGGCTTGGAAGGGGAAAATGCATGAGGGTCCATTCTCTGGCATGCGCGATATTCATCGCGACGATGCTGCCCGCCGCTGCGCTGGCGGACGATCCGCGCGATCCGGAAATGAGCGATGTCGCCGCGCGCGAACGCGATCGCGACGGGGTGCGCGAACTCAACCGCCAGGAACATGACAGGGTGCGCGAACGTGACGCCGAATATGCCAAGGGCTGGCAGACACCGCAGGCCGGCGGCAGCTATGGCGGACGCAATGCCGACTACGCCGCGCGCCTGCGCGAATATGAGCGCGCCAAGGCGCAGTATGATCGCGACATGGCCGAATGGCGCCGCGCAGTCGCCGCCTGCAAGGCGGGCGATCGTTCCGCCTGCGACTGAGCCCTAGCCCGCCTGCTCCGCGATCGAATCCAGCAGCTGGATCTCGAATTTCTGGAGCAGCTTGGCGCCGGCCACGATCAGCGGAATGTCGGTCAGATTGCTGGTCAGCACGAGATCGAGGATCGTGAGATTGCAGATCGCGATCCTCACTCCGTTGAACACCGCGAACCACCGAGTGGCCTTCTCATCATAGGTGAAGCCGGTGATCCCGGAATATTCCGCCATGAATTCGTCCCAGAAGCCCAACTCGACGATGAACGGCTTGATATAGGACAGGTCCTCCACCGGATCGCTGAACTGCGTGAATTCCCAGTCCAGCGCCGCGACGATCTCGTCCCCGTCCATCAGGATGTTGTGATAGGCGAGATCGCCATGGGTGCGGCAGACCGGCCGCCCGGCCAGATCGTCGAGATGCTGTTCCAGCCAGGCGAGGCCGAAAGCGATGCCGGGATGAGGGCTGCGTTCGACGCGGCGATGCGTCTCGCGGAACCGGTCGAGCGTCTCGCGCATGAACACCCGGACGTCGCCTTGCTTCTCGGGCCGGATGGAGTGCAGCGATCCGATCAGCTTGGCGGTGTTGCTCACCCATGTGCGACGGCGTTCGGGCGCTTGCGGGAAGACGCGGCCGGGCGCGCCCTTGCGATAGCCCACCGCCATGATGCCCGCGCCGAACGGTGCGGTATCCGCTTCGGCCCAGAGCGGCTCGGGCACTTTCACCCCCGCGGCGTGGATGTCCACCAGCGTCGCGAATTCGCCGACCACGCTCGAGCCTGTCGGCAGGCCGGGCCGGTCCTGCCGGATCACGAAGCGGCTGGGCCGACCGCCTTCCTCGATATCGACGATATAGGTCGATTTCGAATAGCCGCCGAGCAGCGCGTCGACCTTGACGACCTTGATCCCGCGATCGGGAAAGCGCCGATCGAGATAGGGCTGCAGCTTCTCGCGGGTGATCACCAGCGCCTTGGCCTGCGGGTCTTCGGTGACCGTGAAAGGGCGGTAGATCGGCAGCGTCCCTTCGCGGATCTCCGGATCGGTCGGTTCGTACCAGGCGACCAGGAAGGCGCGCAGATCGCTCGCCGCCTGCGCTTCCGCCGCCGGATCGAGCCAGGCGCCGGCCGCGCCTGCATCGATCGCAGCGGCAAGTTCGCCTCCGACGCCGTCCCGCGCTACCGTCTCGGGAACGCCGAGCTGGGCGCGAAGCTGGCCGGCGAGCCGGGCTTCGGCCGCACGAAGGTCGGCCCGGAAACCGGGATCGAGCGCGTCGCGCGCCAGGGCATATTCGAGCGCGGTCACCGCCAGCACCGCTTCCGTCCGCACGGATTCCGGCAGTATCCCGTCAACGATCCAGCGCTTGAGCAGGCTGCTGGTGGCGTTCGCGACCTTGCGGTCGAGATCGTCCATTTCAGCCTTCCGGCAGAGTGGAACAGGCCTGGAAGAAGTCCCCGAACATCACCGTCTGGATCTCGCCGGTGAAAATGCGGCCGGCCCATTCCCATTCCATCAGCGTGACGGAACAGTTGATGTTGATCCAGGCCCGGAACGGCGAGGCTGCGATGCGCCGGCCACGGATCCTGTGCTTGCGCCCGCGATCGTCTTCCACATCCATCACCACGCTGGTGGGCATCAGGTGCACCGGCTCGAACTCGGCCTTCATGCTGAGCGAACGGGCAAGGCACTTCTCGCCATCGACCATCAGCCAGCCGAAACGCAGCGGATTGCTGGTGGGCGAGGCCATCCTGCCTTTCCAGACCGGATCGAGCGCTTCGTCCTCGGTGCCCACGATGCAGAAGGAATTGCCTTCGTCCGCCGCCCCCACGGCCCAATGGTTGGGCGGGATGTTCATCGGCGTTTCCGGGCGATATTCTCCCCAGGACCGGTCACGGACGCTAAGGCAATCGACCGGATAGGTCTTCCCGCGCAGAGTGACTTCGCCGGTGCAGTGCATGACCTGCTCGAAATGATTGCTGGTGGGCCACATCAGCGGCTCGGTGACCGCGGTCTGCAGCACGTCGAAATGGGTGTCCCGCTCGCGATCGAGATAGCGGATGCGGATACGCTTGCCCGGATCTTCCGCATCGACGGAAAAGCCGTTCTCGAACTTCGCCCTGCCGAAATGGCCGTCGAACACGTCCGCGCTCATATGCTGGTAGAAGTTGAACAATTCGCAGGAGAGCGATTCCGGCCGGATGCCCGTCCACGCCATCGTTCCGGCCATCACCGTGTCGAGATTGGGATGGTACCAGACCCAGTTGAAGCAATGCAGGTTCGCCTCGGGCACCCAGAAGCTGTAATATTGGGTCTCGGTCAGCGAAAAATGCGGCTTGTCCGCTCGGATTTCCGGGTGCCGGTCCTCATCCTTCACATCATAGGTGCCGAAGCTCCCCAGATCGTGATTCTGCACGAAGAAGGTTTTGCCCAGCGGGCTTTCGTCGATTCCTGCCATGATGCCATCTCCCTTGGGACGATCCCGTGGATACATGGTCGGCAGGCACAGGATCGCTTCGCTGCGCATGCGATGTGTCAGTGAAGCGCAACGG